>NZ_JBFBDP010000006.1:0-308199 GCF_040701585.1 Streptomyces sp. NPDC093801
GCCACCCTTGACAGGCCGTCCCGCCACGAAAAGCCGAAGACTGCCGGGAAACCCCCAAAGGAACGGCACGGTCCAGAGTCGGACAACCGGCGGGATCAGAGACCAGGCGAGGTCGTCGGGGGCCGGCAGACCGCCCATCCGGGCCCGCCACCCATGCGGTCGGAGCCTCCCTCACGCATCAGATCGCTACGCGCTCCTCATTCCCCAGCGTCAGCAGCCCGTCCGGGGCCGATACCCGCACCACAGGACGACCAGGACGCCATCCGGCGACGCCGGGCGCCTGAGATCGCTCCGCGCTTCTCTCTTCTCGGCGCCTTCCGCCCGTCTGTGGCTGGAATGCCCTGTAGGTCGTTCTTCGGTGCGGGTATTGGCCCCGGACGGCGGCCGGACGCCGAAATCAGGGCAGCGCGTGGCGATCTGAGGCGCCTGACCTGCCCGGATGCCCATCTCGTCGTCCTTTGGTGCAGGTAGCAGCCCACAACGGGCGGCGGACGCTGATAAGACAGACGCGCGTAGCGATCTGACGCGCCCGCTGTCGCCGCATGCTCCTCTGGTCGTCTTGTGGTGCGGGTAGCAGCCACAGGCGGGTCGCAGACGCTGAGAACCGAGGAGCGCGTAGCGATCTGCGGCGCCTGGCATGCCCGGAGGCCCATCCGATCGTCCCTCGGGTGCGGGGATCAGCCCCGGATGGGCCGCGGACGCCGAGAAGAGGGAAGCGCGTAGCGATCTGCGGCGCCTGTCGGACGCGAATGCCCCTCTCGTCGCCCTTTGGCGCGGGGATCGACCCCAGACGGGGGCCGGACGCTGAGGAAGGGGAAGCGCGTAGCGATCTGATGCGTGAGGGCGGTCCCGATCGCTTGGGTGGCGGGCCCGGATGGCCGGTCTGCCGATCCCCGACCACCCCGTCTGATACCTGGCCACCGCCGCATGTCCATCAATGGACCGTGCCGTTCTTTTGGGGGTTTCCCGGCAGTCTTCGGCTTTTCGTGGCGGGGCGGCCTGTCAAGGGTGGCCGAAGGCCATCGCGCAGCGACGCGACCGAAGGGAGCGCCCTTGACAGGCCGTCCCGACGCGGAAGGACGATGAGACTGACGGGAAACCCCCAAGCCCTCCCCGTACCGCCCCGCCGAGGTCCCGCCCACCCTGGTACCGCTCGGTTTCTCTCGTCCGCCCGACCGATGCCCGCCGAACCTCCGACCCCTCCCTCCCTCCCGCCCACCCCACCCCACCCCACCCCACCCCCTAAACCCGTATCAGCTCCACCCCCGCCCCCTCGAACGCCGCTGCCAACGGGGCGGCCAGGGCGGTGTCCGTGACCAGGGTGTGTACCGAGGCGGTGGGGCAGATGCGGGCGAAGGCGCGGACGCCCAGCTTCGTGGAGTCCGCCGCGACGACCACGCGGCGGGCGCGGGCGCACAGGAGGCTGTTGACGGCGGCCTCGTCCTCGTGGCGGGTGGCCGCGCCGTCCGCCGGGTCGAAGGCGTCGACCCCGACCACCGCCGTGTCCACCGTGAGCTGACCGAGCGTCTGCTGGGCAAGTGGGCCGGTGAGTTCGTAGGACTGGGGGCGGGCGACCCCGCCCGTCAGCACGATCTTGAACTGGGGCCGGATCACCAGCTCGCCCGCGATGTTCAGGGCGTTGGTGACCACCGTCAGCGCGGGGGAGCCGCCGGCCAGGTCCGGGCGGGCCGCCAGGGCGCGGGCCACCTCCGTCGTGGTGGTGCCGCCCGTCAGGCCGACGACCTCGCCCGGCGCGATCAGCTCCGCGACGGCCTCGCTGATCCGGCGCTTCTCGGCGGCCCGCCGCGAGGTCCGGTAGCGCAGGGGGAGTTCGTACGAGACCCCGTGCGGCACCGCCCCGCCGCGCGTGCGGACCAGGAGCTGCTGTTCGGCCAGCTGGTCGAGGTCGCGGCGGATGGTCGCGGCGGACACGCCGAGCGCCTCGGCGGCCGACTCCACCTCCAGCCCGTCCCGTTCCACCAGCAGGTCCAGCAGTCTCTGCCAGCGTTCCGTGCGGGTCATGGCGCCCTCCCGTGTCGTCCCCGGGTTTCCTCCCCGGCCCCGCCGTCGAGATTAACCCAGGCGGACACCCGGTAGATGCTTGAAGTTGCGCGAAACTGCCCGCTACCTTGCAGGAACACGCACAGGAACGCACCAGCACGCAGGAACCGCCAGGATGACGCATCCAACGCGCAGGGAGCCCGCATGAGTCACGTCGCGTACGAGTTGGCCACGCAGCCCGAGAGCTGGGAACGGGCCGCCGAACTGGCCCCGGCCCACGGGGCGGTGCTGCCGACGCCGGGGGAGCGTACCGCGATCGTCGGGTGCGGGACCTCGTACTACATGGCCCAGGCCGCCGCCGCCCTGCGCGAGGAGGCCGGGCAGGGGGAGACCGACGCCTTCCCCGCCTCGGAGTTCCCCCGCCACCGCCGCTACGACCGGGTGGTGGCGCTGACCCGCTCCGGGACCACCACCGAGGTGCTGGACCTGCTGTCCGGGCTGCGCGAGGCCGGGATCCCGGCCACCGCCGTCGTCGGGGACCCGGCCACCCCCGTGACCACCCTCGCGAACGAGCTGGTCGTGCTGGACTTCGCCGACGAGCGGTCCGTCGTCCAGACCCGCTTCGCCACCACCGCCCTCACCCTGCTCCGGGCCCACGTGGGCGCGCACACCCCGGACGTGGTCGCCGACGCCCGGGCCGCGCTGGCCGAACCGCTGCCGGCCGGGCTGGAGGCCCGGGGGCAGTTCACCTTCCTCGGGCGGGGCTGGAGCGTGGGCCTCGCCCACGAGGCGGCCCTGAAGATGCGCGAGGCCTCGCTGTCGTGGGCCGAGGCCTATCCGGCGATGGAGTACCGGCACGGGCCGGTCAGCGTCACCGGTCCCGGCTCGGTGACCTGGTCGCTGGGCGGCACGCCCGAGGGCATCGCCGAGCAGGTCCTGGGCACCGGGGCCGAGTGGGTGGACGGCACGCTCGACCCGCTCGCGGAACTGGTGCGGGTGCACCGGCTGGCCGTGGCGGTCGCCGCCGTGCGGCAGCTGGACCCGGACGCGCCGCGCAACCTCACCCGCTCGGTGATCCTCACCAGCGGCGAGGGGGCCGTCCGATGACCCTCGCCCCCGCCGGGGTCCTCGTCGCGGAGGCGGCCGCCGCCGGACGGGCCGTCGCCGCCTTCAACGTCATCACCCTGGAGCACGCCGAGGCCGTGGTCGAGGGGGCCGAGCGGGCCGGTCTGCCCGTCATCCTCCAACTCAGCGAGAACGCCGTGAAGTTCCGCAGCGGGGCCCTGCTGCCCATCACCCGGGCCGCCGCCGCCTGCGCGGAGGCCGCGCGGGTCCCCGTCGGGCTGCATCTGGACCACGTCAAGAGCACCGACCTGCTGCGGCGGGCCGCCGACGCCGGGTACGGCTCGGTGATGTACGACGCCGCGCACCTGCCCTACGCCGAGAACCTGGAGGCCACCCGGTCCGCCGCCGACTGGGCCCACGCGAACGGGCTGTGGATCGAGGCGGAGCTGGGCGAGGTCGGCGGGAAGAACGGGGCCGCGCCACCCGACCCGCACGCGCCGGGCGCGCGTACGGATCCCGACGAGGCGCGGCGGTTCGTCGCGGACTCCGGGGTGGACGCCCTGGCGGTGGCCGTCGGCAGCACCCACGCCATGACCAGCAGGACCGCCTCCCTCGACCACGCCCTGCTGGCGCGGCTGGCCAAGGCGGTGGACGTGCCGCTGGTGCTGCACGGCTCGTCCGGACTGCCCGACGGGGAACTCGCGGCGGCGGTGGCCGGGGGCATCCGCAAGGTCAACATCGGGACCGCGCTCAACGTGGCCATGACCGGGGCCATCCGCGCCCATCTCACCCCGGCCGACCCCCGCCCGTACCTCACCGCGGCCCGGACGGCCATGGCGGCGACGGCCGAGGCGATGATCGCGGCCCTGAACTGACCCGCCCCGCCCCGCGGTCCGGCGCCCGGCTGCGGCCGGGCGCCGGCGCGTGCGGCTCCTCCCCACACGGCCTCAGACAGCGCCCGGGCCATCCCGGCCGGTTCGGTGCAGCTCCAGCCGAACGGGCCGGAGCGCGGGGCCGGCCGTCGGGGCCGGCGGGGGTGCCCCGCTCGCACACCCATGCCGCGTCGGACGCCCGCCGGCGGAGCCGGAACGGGACCGGGGCCCCGCCCGTGTGGCGGTGCGTCAGCCCGGAGCGCTCGACGACCGTCTCGCTTCCCCCCTTACGTCCCGCAGCGCTTCCCGCGCGTCCGCCATGGGGGCCCTACCGGCGCCCGGGACGGCCGGCGAGCTACTTGCGAGTACCGCATCTGCAAGGCGAAGTCGGCATTCCCGGCTTACATGCAGGCTTATCTGACTGCTACATTCCGCAAGTGCCATCCGCGTGCCAAGCGGGCGGGGCGGTCCACGACCTGGTCCGTCCCGTCCGCCGCGCGCGGCACCCGCTCCCGCGAGGCCCCGTCCATCCGCTGATCCAGCGCGCAGCCCACCGCGGCACCGGCCCACGCCGCTCCGGCGTCCGCCGACACCCCAGAACAGGGCGAACGCCCCCGCACGCCGCACCGGACGTCCGTACGGACGCCTCCCGGTGCCGCCCGTGCGCGCCTTCGCCTGCCCGAGCTCCACCTCCGAAAGGGAGACGACCCGATGGACAAGTTCCTGCGCCGGCGCCCGCTGGCCGGAAGGGCGCTGATCCTTGGCGCCCTGCTGGCCCTGGCGATACCGGGCACCGCCTACGCCAACACCGTGGGCGTGACCGTGAAGACCCCCGGCGCCACCTCCGGACCCGGCTCCGCCTTCGCCGAGATATCCACCAACGCCCACTGTTCGAGCGGCCTGATCTCCGGCGGCGGCATCAACCAGGCCATCGGCACCGGCACCTCGTCCAACGGCAACAAGATCAACGGCACGTCGCCCAGCCCCGACGGCAGCACCGAGTACACCGGCTCCACCGGCGTGGTCGGCACCGACGTCGCCTACTGGCTCGGCATCGGCGGCAGCGGGGGAGCGGTCAACGCCTCCTTCTCCAGCACCCCGTACGCGATGTGCTTCAGCAGCAACCTCGTCAACCACACCCAGGTGGTGATGAACAAGGTCGCCGGACCCGTCACCAGCTCGACGGTCGGCCTCGTCACGGCCACCTGCCCCTCGGGCACCCGCCTGCTCGGCGGCGGAGCCCGCATCACCCCGGCCGTCGTCGGCAGCCTCAAGCCGATCGCCAGCTTCCCCACCTTCAACGACTCGGCCCACGGCTACGGCCAGAAGGCCGCGGCCGACGGGGAGACCAACCCCGACTCCTGGAGCGCCGTCGGCTGGAACGGCGGCGGCGGCGACAGCGGCAACACCACCTACGCGTACGCCATCTGCAGCGGCAACAACATCAACATCAGCGGTACGACCGTCAAGGTCCGCTTCAGCGAGGTCAGCGGCCCCACCGCCGGCACCGCCGGCGCGACCGTGACCGTCGGCTGCGGGCAGAACGACGGGAAGCTGGTCAGCGGCGGCGCCGCGATCAGCGGGGGCGGCGTCACGACCACGAACTTCACCGGTCCGGGCTCCCCGGGCGACCACCTCAACGGCAGCTACCCCAGCGACTCCGGAGGCAGCGCGGTCTCGGACGGCACCACCAACGCCGCCTACTGGTCCGCCTTCACCCACACCGGCGCCCCCAGCTCCCCGAACACCTACTCCGACGTCTGGGCGCTCTGCGCCGACGACGGCGTCTGATCCACCCGTAGCACATGTCGCCGCGGCCGTGGCCCCCGCCACGGCCGCGGCCCGGCACGTCCCGCATCCCGAGTACCGTCGTTTGGAACCCCCTTGAGCATGTACCGATCGAAGATCCTGAAGGCGGCCGGCGCGGCCGGCCTCGTGGCCGCCGCGATGGCGCCGCTCCCCGCGACCGCCGACCCCGCGGCCCCGGCCGCCCCCTGCGGCGCGGGCGGAGTCTTCACCGCCGCGACCCCCGGCTGCACCTACGCCACCGTCGGGACGGACACGTTCACCGTCCCGGCCGGGGTGACCGAGGTGACCGCCGACCTCTTCGGCGCCGAGGGCGGCAGCGCGGCCGGCTTCGTCCTCCCCGCCCCTGCGAACGCCGGCGCGCCCGGCGGTCTCGGCGGCGAGACCCGCGCCACCCTGGCCGTGACCCCCGGCCAGCAGCTCCAGATCACCGTCGGCGGCGTCGGCAGCTCCGGCACCTCCCGGCACGGCGAGTACGCCCGCCCCGGCGGCCGCGGCCACGGTTCCGGCGGAGGCGGGGCCCACGGCGGCGGAGGCTCCGGCGGCGGGGCCAGCGACCTGCGCACGGGCGCCTTCGGCGCGGCCGACCGGGTCCTGGTGGCCGGCGGCGGCGGAGGCGCGGGCAACGGCGGGCCGCTGCTGCACGGCGGCAACGGCGGCGGGCTCGAAGCCGAACCCGGCGGCCAGGGCGGCGGCCCGGAGGGCTCCGGCCTCGCGGGCGGCGGCGGAACCCAGTCCGCCCACGGGGCGGGCGGCCCCCGCAACTCCAACTACGGCGCCCCCGGCGGCGCGGGCAGCGACATCGACCAGTACACCAGCCTGCCCAACCCCGGCAGCGGCGGGACCGGGGGCAACGGCGGGGCCGGCGGCCCCGGCGGTGGCGGGGGCGGGGGCGGCTGGTTCGCCGGCGGCGGAGGCTCCGGCGGCGGCAACCCGGGCAACCTGTCCGGTGCCGGCGGCGGCGGGGGCAGCAGCTTCGCGGCGCCGTCCGCCACGGCCGTCACCCTCGCGCGGGGCGTCCGCCGGGGCGACGGCGCGGTGGTCCTGTCGTTCCGGTACGGGACCTCGGTGACCGTGGCCGCCGACGACGCCACCCCGCTGTTCGGGCGGCCCGCCACCCTCACCGCGACCGTCACCCCGGCGAACCCGGCGGGCGGCACCCCCGGCGGCGAGGTCACCTTCTACGACGGGACCACCCCACTGGGCACCGCGACGCTGCGCGACGGCCGTGCGAGCCTGCGCACCGGTGTCCTCCAGCCCACCACGCATCCCGTCACCGCCCGCTACGGCGGCGACGCGGCCTTCACCCCGGGCAGGACGGACGCACCCACCGTCGTCGTCGTCGGCTTCACCGGCCCCTGCCTCACCACGGCCCACGAGGGCCCGCTGACCGTCTCCGCCGGAGAGGCCGTCTGCATCGGCGCCGGCGGCAGCCAGAACGGCCCGGTCACCGTCCGCCCGGGCGGCGCCCTCGCCGTCACCGGCGCCTCCCTCACCGGCCCGGTCTCCGTCGACGGCGCCCTCGCCCTGACCGTCTGCCGCTCCGGGCTCACCGGCCCGGTCGGCGTCCGGCGCTCCACCGGCCCGGTGGTCGTCGGCTCGGACCGCGAGGGCGCGGACTGCGCCGGCAGCACCCTGCGGGGCCCGCTGACGGTCGAGGACAACACCGGGGGCGTGGAGGTGTCGGCCAACACCGTCACCGGCACCGTCCGCATCACCGGCAACAGCGGCGCCGGCCCGCTCCCGGAGGCCCTGGCCCCGGCGTTCCGCGCCAACCGGGTCACCGGCCCCCTGCGCTGCGAGGACAACGACCCGGAACTCCTCCTGTCCGGCACCACCGCGACCGGCGCCCGCACGGGCCAGTGCCGCCGCGCGGACTGACACCGCACCCCCCTGCCGGACCCGGACCGGGCCCGGCAGGGGTCCCCCCGTCCCGCATCCGGCCCTTCCCTATTCCTGTAACGGGTTCTACTCTGACCGCCGCCGTTCGCAGCGACCGGCTGGACCGCGAGGATCCCGGAGGGGCCGTGCACCTCGAATACACGCCCGAGCAGCAGCAGTTGCGCGCCGAACTGCGTGCCTACTTCGCCGAGCTCGTCCCGCAGGACGTCTACGCCCGCTACGAGGACCCGGCCGCGCAGAAGCGCTTCTACCGCGAGACCATCCGCCGCCTCGGCGCGGACGGCTGGCTCGGCGTCGGCTGGCCCGAGGAGTACGGCGGGCGCGGCATGTCGCCCATGGACCAGTTCATCTTCTTCGACGAGGCCGCGCAGGCCGTCGTCCCGCTGCCGCTGATGGCCCTCAACACGGTCGGGCCGACCCTGATGCAGTTCGGCACCGAGGAGCAGAAGGCGTACTTCCTCCCGAAGATCCTCTCCGGTGAGATCGACTTCGCCATCGGCTACAGCGAACCCGACGCGGGCACCGACCTCGCCGCCCTCAAGTGCCGGGCCGTCCGAGAGGGGGACCAGGAGACCGGCACCTACGTGGTCAACGGCCAGAAGATCTGGACCACCAACGGCGACACCGCCGACTGGGTCTGGCTCGCCGTCCGCACCGATCCGGACGCCCCCGCGCACAAGGGCATCACGATGCTCCTCGTCCCGACCTCCGACCCCGGGTACTCCTGCACCCTCATCAACACCCTCGCCTCGCACGACACCACCGCCAGCCACTACGAGGACATCCGCGTCCCCGCGAGCCGCCGCGTCGGCCAGGAGAACAAGGGCTGGCGCCTGATCACCAACCAGCTCAACCACGAGCGCGTCACCCTGGCCGCCCACGGCACGATGGCCGTCCGCGCCCTGCACGACGTCCAGCGCTGGGCCGCCGCGACCGGGCTCGCCGACGGCCGCCGCGTCATCGACCTGCCGTGGGTACGCGGCCGGCTGGCCCGCACCCACGCCCGCCTCGACGCGATGAAGCTGCTCAACTGGCAGATGGTGGGCGCCGTCGAATCGGGCACCCTCACCCCCCAGGACGCCTCGGCGGTCAAGGTCTACGGCTCCGAGGCGCGCCGGGACGCCTACGCCTGGCTGATGGAGGTGGTCGGTGCGGCGGGCGCCCTCAAGGACGGCTCGGCGGGCGCGGTCCTCCACGGCGAACTGGAACGCGGCTACCGCAGCGCCGTGATCTTCACCTTCGGCGGCGGCAACAACGAGATCCAGCGCGAGATCATCTCCTGGATCGGCCTGGGCATGCCGAGGGTCCGCCGCTGAGGGGCGCCAGCCTGGCGGGCTCCTGGCCGGGGTGGTTCCATGGAAGTGCGGAAGGAGTCCTTTTACCAGGATGCGGAGAAGCGGTCCCCGTGCCGCGCACCGCACAATCGGGATCCGCGAGAAGCGGACGGACTCTTTCCGCCCGGGGGCACGCCACGCCGATGAGGACGTCAAGGGCACGTCAAGGATCGGTGAACCAACGGAAGGAACACGTCAAGGGTGTCCTGGGGGCGCCCGGGACGGCAGCAGACTGGAGGGGCGACGGAGCGGAATGGCAGTTCCGCGGCGCAGGGCCGACGACGGGGGACCGAACCCCGTCCGAGGGCGCCGTTTCCGGCCCGTGGGGGGCCCGGATCGAGGCGACCGACCGGCACCGGCACTCGTCGCGCATCACATGAGCCGTTCGGCTCCCGGTGTGGGGATACCGGGACCGGACGGCTCACGTGCGGAGCGGACCGGGGACACCCGGCCCGTGGCGCGGGTCCGGCGGACGCCCCGAACGGGGGGCGCCCACCGGACCGTTGCGCGGCGGCGGCTCAGCGCCCGACGTCCCGGCTGCGGAAGTCGTCCAGCGTCTCGCGCCGCACCAGCAGCCGCGCCGCGCCCTCGTGGACGGCGACCACCGGCGGCCGGCCGACCATGTTGTACCCGGAGGCCATGGACAGCTGGTAGGCGCCGGCCACCGGAACGGCCAGCAGGTCGCCCGGGTGCACGTCCTGCGGCAGTTCGGCGTCGACGGCCAGGACGTCGCCCGCCTCGCAGTGCCGGCCGACGACCGTGGCCGTACGGGAGCCCGCGGTGGAGTGCCGGCCGACCAGCCGGGGCGCGTAGCGCACCCCGTACAGGGCCGGCCGGGGGTTGTCGCTCATCCCGCCGTCCACGGCCACGAACACCTTCCCGCCGGAGTGCTTGACGGCGAGCACCCGGTACAGGGCCACCCCGGCCGGCCCGGCGATCGCCCGCCCCGGCTCGACGATCAGCCGGGGCACGGGCAGTCCCGCGGCCGCGCAGCGCCCCGCCAGCGCGGTGCGCAGCTCGCGCGCCAGTGCGGTGAGGTCCAGGGCCGGCTCGCCGGGCCGGTAGGCGATGCCGTGCCCGCCGCCGAGGTCCAGCTCGGGCAGGGCGATCCCGTGCGCTGCGTGCACGGCGGTCATCAGCTCCACCATGCGCCCCAGCGCCACCAGGTAGGAGTCCACGGAGGTGATCTGGGAGCCGATGTGGCAGTGCAGGCCGGAGAGTTCGAGCTGCGGCTGGTCCAGGATCCGGGCCACGGCCCGCTGGGCGCTCCCGTCGGTGGCGGACAGCCCGAACTTCTGGCCCTCCGTACCCGTGCGGATCTTCTCGTGGCCGCCGGCGGCGACTCCCGGCACCACCCGCACCAGCACCCGCTGGCGCCCCCGGGGCCCGACGGCGGCCGCGATGCGGGCGATCTCGGAGGGGCTGTCGATGACGATCCGGCCGACCCCGAGCCGCAGGGCGGACGCGATGTCCCGGGGGGACTTGGCGTTGCCGTGCAGCACGATGTGCTCGGGCGGGAACCCCGAGGTGACGGCCAGCTCCAGTTCCCCGGCGGAGCACACGTCCAGGCCCAGGCCCTCCTCCCGCACCCAGCGCACCATCGCGCGGGAGAGGAACGCCTTGGCGGCGTAGAGGACCCCGGCGTCGGGGAAGGCGTCCCGGTAGGTGCGGCAGCGCCCGCGCACCTCGCCCTCGTCCAGGACGTAGACGGGGGTGTCGAACCGCTGGGCGACCTCCGTCAGCGACACCCCGCCGACGGCCAGGCCGCCGTGCGGGAGCCGGGCCGTGGAGGCGGGCCACACGGAGAGGTCGCCGGCGCCTGCCGCGGCCTCGGGGAGTACTTCGACGGTCATGGCGGTACCCGGCCCCTTCAGACGGCCCTGGCGGAGACCCCGGAGGCCCCCGGCACCCCGGAGGCCCCCGGCACCCCCGGCGATCCGGATCCGGACGCCCCGGACCCCCGTCCGCCGGAGACCGTGCCGGCGCCCGGTGCGGCGCCCGGTGCGGCGGCCGGCGGTGCGAGCCGCTCCGGGACGGCCGCCGGTGCGGTCAGGGTCGGGTCGACGGTCAGCGGCCCCGCCCCCAGCGGCTCGGCCAGCGCGCGCAGCGCCGACTCGGAGAGCCGGATCCACGGCTGCTCCGCCCCGAGCGTGGCGGCGAGCCTCTCCGCGGTGGTGAAGCCGACGGCGGTACGAGCGCCCAGCGGGGTCCGGAACATCCGCACCACCACCTCGCCGGCACCCGGCCGGACCGGGACGTACAGGGGTCCGGCCGGGACGCGTTCCTCGGGCTCGGGGTCGTCGTCGTACTGGAACAGGCACATGGGGTCCTCCCAGGGGGAACCACGGGTGACGGGCTCGGGGCCCCGGGCTGCGGGGAGGCGGTCCGGGGCGCGCCACCGAAGCTATCCCCGGCGGAACGGGCCCGGGGACCGCCCCTGACGGGACCTTGACGCCGGACGGCCCGGTCCTGACGGACCGCTGACACCCCCCCGCCGCCCGCGCCGGGCGGTTTCGCGCCGCGCCGCGCCGCGGGCGGTCGGGCGCGCACCCTCCTGGGTAGGCTCACCGCGGGAGGCGGGCGATGAGCGGAGCTCCGTACGAGGGCGCCGACCCGGGACTGTACGGGCCCGGGTCCGTGACCTGGCACTGCCACGGCGACCCGGTCATGTGGATCGCCGGGGTCCGTGCGCTCTACCTCCAGGCCCTGCACCCGCGTGCCGTCCGGGGGGTCATGGAGAACTCCGCCTTCGCCGACGACGCCTGGGGGCGGCTGCTGCGCACCGCCGACTTCGTCGGCACCGTCACCTACGGCACCGCCGGGGCGGCCGAGCGGGCCGGCGCCCACGTCCGCGCCGTCCACCGCCGGCTCTCGGCCACCGACCCGGACACGGGGGAGCGGTTCCCCGTGGACGACCCCGAACTCCTCCTGTGGGTGCACTGCGCGCAGATCGGCAGCTTCCTGCACGTACTGCGCCGTTCGGGTGTTCCTCTCACCCCCGCCCAAGCCGACCGGTACGTGGACGAGAACCGGGTCAACGCCCGCCTCGTCGGCCTCGACCCGGCCGCCGTGCCCGCCGGCACCGCAGGGCTGGCCGCGTACTTCGAGCAGGTCCGGCCCCGTCTCGCCGCCGGGGCCGACGCCCGGGCCGTCGACGCGTTCCTGCGCTCCCCGCCCGTCGCGCCGCTCCTGGTTCCTGGCCGAAACCTGCTGTGGAGACCGCTCGCCGGGCTCGCCTACGCCACGCTTCCCGGCTGGGCGCACCAGCTGTACGGCCGCCCCGCAGCGCCCTCACGCACGGTCACCCGGCGCCTGCGCCTCACGGGTCGCGTACTGCGCACTGTTCCCGCAGGTCTACGCTGGCAGCTGCCTCCAGGTCACATCTTGAGAGCGATGCGCCGACTGGGCCCCGGGAGCCGCCCCTCCGCGTACACACTGCGTAAGTCAGCGGCCATACTGGACCGGCTGGGGAGGGCGCGATACGACGACGGGCACGATGACGGGGGCGGCTTTAAGACATGGCGGAGTCCAGACTGATCCAGGGCCGGTACCGGTCACTCGATCTGATCGGGCGCGGCGGCATGGGCGAGGTGTGGCGCGCCCGCGACGAGTCGCTGGGCCGGCAGGTCGCCGTCAAGTGCCTCAAGCCGGTGGGCGCCGAGCAGGACGCCCACTTCACCCAGGTGCTGCGCGAGCGCTTCCGCCGCGAGGCGCGCGTCGCCGCCTCCCTCCAGCACCGGGGCGTCACCGTCGTCCACGACTTCGGCGACGACAGCGCCGCCGGCGGCCCCCTCTACCTGGTCATGGAGCTCCTGGAGGGCCGCAACCTCAGCCAGCTGATGGAGGAGAACGAGGCGCGTCCGCTCCCCGTCGACGTGGTCCTCGACATCGCCGAGCAGATGGCGGCGGCCCTCGGCTACACCCACGACCAGGGCGTCGTCCACCGCGACCTGAAGCCCGCCAACATCATGCGGCTGACCGACGGCACGGTGAAGATCTGCGACTTCGGCATCGCCCGCCTGGCCCACGACATCGGCTTCACCGCCAAGCTCACCGGCGGCGGCATGGCCATGGGCACCCCGCACTACATGTCGCCCGAGCAGATCGCGGGCGGTGAGGTCGACCACCTCAGCGACCTGTACTCGCTGGGCTGCGTCCTCTACGAGATCGCCACCGGGGCCCCGCCGTTCGACCTCGGCGACTCCTGGTCCGTGCTGGTCGGCCACCGCGACGCGGTGCCGGTGCCGCCCCGCGACCACCGGCCCGAGCTGCCCGAGTACTTCGAACGGATCGTCCTGGAGCTGCTGGCCAAGCGCCCCGAGGACCGGCCCGGCGACGCCCGCCACCTGCACCGGCGGCTGGTCGACGCCCGGTTCGGTGCCGCCGGCGCGGCCCACGGCCAGGCCCCGCTGCCCGCCTGGGCCGCGGGGATGACCGCCGGCCGCAAGGCGGGCATCGACGCCCGGCCGGCCAGCGGGGAATGGGCCGTGCTCACCGGCTCCTGGACGGCCGCCCGCCACCCGCAGGGAGCGGGTCCCGGCTTCGGCGGAGGGCATCCGGCGACCGGCCCCGTCCCCGGTACGGTGACGGCGCCCGCATCCGGCACGGTCTCCCTGCCCCTGTCCGGCCACCCGGCCCCCTCCGGCCACCCGGCCCCCTCCGGCCACCCCGGCGCGCCCGGCCCCGGCCGTGCGGACGCCCACGGGTCCGGCCATGCCCCTTTCCCCGGGGCGGACCGGGCGGACGCGTCCGGTACCGGCCATGCCGCCGTACCCGGCTGGACCGGCCACACCTCCGTTCCGGGGACCGGCCACCACGCCGCCGGGCCCGGGCCGGGTCACGCCCTCGGCCCCGGTCACGGGTACCCCGGCGCCGGAGGTCCGTCCGGTGAGCAGCGGATCCTGCGGCCCGCCCCCGCCGACGACCCCCGGCTCACCGCCGACTACGGGCCGGCGGAGGTCCGCGCGCACGCCCCGACCGACCCGGGCCGGCCCGACTCCCTCGACGCAGGCCACATCCGCGCCTTCGCCCTCAGCCGCGCCGGCCGGCCCGAGGAGGCCCTCGCCGTGTACGCGGCCGTGGCCGAGGGCCGGGCGCGGGTGCTCGGCCCCGACCACGCCGACACCCTGGCCGCCCGCCAGGAGGAGGCGTACGAGCTCGGGCGCCTCGGCCGCCACGGCGAGGCCTACGAGATGTACCGGGAGGTGCTCGCCGCCCGTGTCCGCACCGAGGGCCCGCGCCACCCCGACACCCTGCGCTGCCGCCACAACCTGGCCTGCGCGCTCGGCGCCCTCGGCCGGCACGCCGAGGCCCACGAGGCCGCCGCCGAGGTGGCGGCCGACCGCGCCGACGTACTCGGGCCCGAACACGTGGACACGCTCCTGACCCGGTACGAGGTCGGCTACGCCCTCGGCCGGCTCGGCCGCTGGAACGAGGCGCTGACCGTGTTCCGCCAGGTCGCCGCCGCCCGCGAGCGCGTCCTGGGCCGGGACCACCCCGACGCCCTCGCCGCCCGCTACGAGACCGGGATCGCGCTCGGCCGCACGGGCCGCGCCGCCGAAGCCCTCGACCTGTTCCGGGCCCTGGTCCGCGACCGCACCCGGGCCTACGGCGCGGCCGACCCGGAGACCCTGCGGGCCCGGCACGTCCTCGGCGTCAACCTGGGCCGCCTCGACCGCTGGGAGGAGGCCGTGGCCGAGGCCCGCGAGGTGGGCGCGGCCCGCGCCAAGGCCCTGGGCGCGGAACACCCGGACACCCTCGTCAGCCGGCGGGAACTCGCCGTCGGCCTGGGCCGGCTCGGGCGCTGGGACCAGGCGCTGCCCATCTACCGGGACCTGTCCGGGATCCGCGAGCGCTCGCTCGGCGACGAGCACCCGGACACCGTCCTGGCCCACGCCGACGAGGCACACTGTCTGGAGCGGCTCGGCCAGGTGTGCTACCAAGAGCCATGACCGCCAACGCAGGCTCCCGGGGTTTCGCGCACGACGTCTACGACGCGGTGATCGTCGGAGGGGGCCACAACGGCCTCGTCGCCGCCGCCTACCTGGCCCGCGCGGGCCGTTCCGTCCTCGTCCTGGAACGGCTCGGGCACACCGGCGGCGCCGCCGTCTCCACCCGGCCCTTCGCCGGGGTCGACGCCCGGCTCTCGCGCTACTCCTACCTCGTGTCCCTGCTCCCCGAGAAGATCGTCCGCGATCTGGGGCTGCGGTTCCGGGTGCGCCGGCGCACGGTGTCCTCGTACACGCCCTTCGAGCGCGGCGGCCGCCCCGGCGGACTCCTCGTCGGCGGCGGGGAGGACCGTACGCGGGAGTCCTTCGCCCGGCTCACCGGCTCCGACCGGGAGTACGAGGCCTGGCGCGCCTTCTACGCCACCACCGGCCGGGTCGCCCGGCGCGTCTTCCCCACCCTGACCGAACCGCTGCCCTCCCGCGCGGAGCTGCGCGCCCGGATCGACGACGAGCAGGCCTGGCGGATGCTGTTCGAGGAGCCGCTCGGCCGGGCGGTGGAGGAGCGCTTCACCGACGACCTGGTCCGGGGCGTGGTCCTCACCGACGGCCTGATCGGCACCTTCGCCGAGGCCCACGACCCGTCCCTCGCGCAGAACCGCTGCTTCCTCTACCACGTCATCGGCGGCGGCACCGGCGACTGGGACGTGCCCGTCGGCGGCATGGGCGCGCTCACGGACGCGCTGGCCGGGGCCGCCCGCGCGGGCAGCGCGGAGATCGCCACCGGGCACGAGGCGCTGCGGATCCGCACCGACGGCACCTCCCCGGCCGAGGTGTCCTTCCGGACGGCGACGGGCGAGGGCACCGTCGTCGGCCGGACCGTCCTGGTCAACGCCTCCCCGAGGGCGCTGGCCGAACTCCTCGGCGAGTCCCCGGAACCGGCCGCCGCGGCCCCCGAAGGGGCCCAGTTCAAGGTCAACATGCTGCTGCGCAGGCTGCCCCGGCTGCGGGACGCCTCGGTGGACCCCCGCGAGGCCTTCTCCGGCACCTTCCACATCGCCGAGGGCTACGAGCAGCTCCACCGCGCCCACGCCGAGGCCGCCGCCGGGGAACTGCCGTCCGTGCCGCCCTCGGAGATCTACTGCCACTCGCTGACCGACCCCACGATCCTCGGGCCGGAACTCACCGCGCAGGGCTGCCAGACGCTCACCCTCTTCGGACTGCACACCCCGGCCCGGCTGTTCGAGAAGGACAACCGGCAGGCGCGCGAGGTCCTGCTGACCGCCACCCTCGCCCAGCTGGACGCCCACCTCGACGAACCGCTCACCGACTGCCTGGCCTTCGACGCCGACGGCCGGCCCTGCATCGAGGCGAAGACCCCGCTGGACCTGGAGCAGGAACTGCGCCTGCCCGGCGGGCACATCTTCCACCGCGACCTGTCCTGGCCGTACGCGGAGCCGGGGCGCGAGCCGGGCCGGTGGGGGGTGGAGACGCGGCACGCCAACGTCCTGCTGTGCGGGGCGGGGGCGGTCCGCGGCGGCGGGGTCAGCGGGATCCCGGGGCACAACGCGGCGATGGCGCTGCTGGGCCGCTGACCCGGGCCGCCCCCGGGCCGGGCCCGCGGGAGGTCAGCCGACCCGCGCCGGCTCGATCACCACGATCGGGATCGCCCGGTCCGTCTGCGCCTGGTACTCGTCGTACGCGGGCCATTCGCCCACCATCACCGGCCAGTACGCGCGCTGTTCCTCGGCGGTCGCGGTGCGCGCGGTGCCCTGCATGACCTCGGGTCCGACCTGGATGCGGACCTCGGGGTGGGCTGTCAGGTTCCGGTACCACAGCGGGTGTTCGGGGGCGCCGCCCTTCGAGGCGACCAGGAGGTAGCGGCCGTCGGCCTCCCCGTAGATCAGGGGCGTCCGCACCGGCTTGCCGGAGACCCGGCCCACGGTGGTGAGCAGCAGGGTGTGCGTGCCCCGCCACTCGTGTCCCTCGGACCCGTTCGAGTCCACGTACTGGCGGAGGTGGTCCAGCTGCCAGGTTCCCGGCCTGGGGTCGGCGGGGTGGTCCCAGTCGATGTCGGTCGGCACGTCGGTCTCCCTAGCGTTCGTGTGAACGGTCAACACCTGCGACAACGAGTCCCAACGCCCCCGGGCACGCCGGGCATTCCGCCCCCGCCCCGTTCGGCCCCTACCCGGCCCGTCCCGGGAGGGTGAATCCGTCGAACAGGTCGTCCAGGGCGCGCAGCGAGGCGCGGGCGGGGAGGGCGCGGAAGGCCAGGTCGCGGGCGGCGGCGGCCAGCGGGTGCCCCAGGGCCGCGACCCGGCCGGCCCGGCGGGCCCGGACCCGGATGGCGTCCGTACGGGCGAGGCGCGCGCGGCTGTAGGCGGCCAGGGCGGCCGGCACGTCCGGGCCGGACAGCAGATGGGCCAGGACGACGGCGTCCTCGACGGCCTGGCAGCCCCCCTGTCCGAGGTTGGGGGTCATGGCGTGGGCGGCGTCGCCGATCCAGGCGGTGCGGCCGTCGTGCAGGCGGGGCAGCGGGGCGGCCAGGTCGTAGAGGTCGTGCTGGAGCACCCGGGCGGGGTCGATCCGCTCCAGGAGGGCGGGGACCGGGTGGTGCCAGGTGCCGAAGCGGCGCAGCAGTTCGGTGCGGACGTCGGCGGGCCGGTACCCCTCGGGGACGACGGCGGTGGCGTACGCGTAGAGCCCGCCGTCGGCGAGCGGCACCGTTCCGAAGCGCTCGCCGCGCCCCCAGGTCTCGGCGGCCTCGATGCCGGCGGGCGCCGACCCGGCGGGCAGGACGGTGCGCCAGGCGGTCTCGCCGCTGTAGCGCAGGCCGGGGTGGCGGGGGAAGCGGTGGCGGCGCAGCGGGCTGTGGATGCCGTCCGCGGCGACGACGGCGTCGGCGGTGAGGTCCCCGGAAGCGGTACGGACCACCGCGTGCCCGTCGGCCTCGTCCACGGCGGTGACGGCGGTCCCGTACCGCAGGGTGCCCTCCGGCAGCTCGGCGGCCAGGGCGGCGGTGAGCGCCGAGCGGTGCAGGGCGACCGGGGTCCGGCCGTAGCGGGCGGCGAGCACGGCGGGGTCGGCCCGGTCGAGCCAGCCGCCGCCCGGGCGGCGCAGCCCCATCGCCATCGCCGTTCCGGGCGGGCGTCCGGCCTCCGGGGCGGGGTCGAAGCCGACGGCGTCGAAGGCGCGCAGGGCGTTGGGGGCGAGGACGATGCCGGCGCCGACGGCGGAGGGACCGTCGGCGCGTTCGCAGACGGTGACCTTCCATCCCTGGCGGGCCAGGGCGAGGGCGGTGGTGAGCCCGCCGATCCCGGCTCCGGCGACGACGGCGTGGCGCTGGCGTACGGGCATGGCGCGGCCTCCTGCGTTCACGAACGATCCTCTACGTCTGTAGAGGCTTCCTGGCGCCCACTCTACAGCTGTAGAGTGACCTCATGTCCACCCCCGAACCCGCCCCCGCTACCGCCCGCCGGACCCTGATCGCGGACACGGCGATCGGCCTCGTCGCCTCCGGCGGCCTGCGCGGCCTCACGCACCGCGCCGTCGACGGCGCCGCCGGGCTCCCGGCGGGCAGCACCTCGTACTACTTCCGCACCCGGACCGCCCTGATCGCCGCCTGCTACCGGCGGCTGGCCGAACTGGACGTCGCCGACGGCCCGCAGCGCCCGCCGGCCGACCGGGACGAGGCCGCCCGGGCGCTCGGCGCCCTGCTGCACCACTGGCTGACGGCCGGCCGCCAACGCCAGCTGGCCCGCTTCGAGCTGAGCCTGGAGGCCGCGCGGAACCCGGAGCTGGAACCCGACCTGCGCGAGGCCGGACTCGCCGTCCGGGCGCGCGGAGCGGCCGTCCTGGCGGCGCTCGGCGCGCGGGAGCCGCAGGAGGCCGCCGAACTGCTCGCCGCCTGGGCCGACGGCCTGCTCTACGACCGCCTCGCGGGCGCCCTCGCCCACTCCCGTCCCGCCCCGGACCCGGCCGAACTCGCCGCCACCGCCCGCCGCATGCTCGACGCGGTACTGGACACGGCGGTCTAAGCTCTCCCCTCGTGATCGCTGAACTGCAGTGCGTGGTGCTCGACTGTCCCGACCCCCTCGAACTCGCCTCTTTCTACGCGGCGTTGCTGGGCGGCGAGGTCAACCGCCCCGACCGCCGCTGGACCTGTGACGACCACTGGGCCACCCTCCACACCCCCGCCGGCGCGGTCCTCGCCTTCCAGCGGGTCCCCGACCACCGCCCGCCGCGCTGGCCCGACCCCGCCCACCCCCAGCAGGCCCATCTGGATTTCGCCGTGGCGGACTCGGACGAGGCCCAGACCCACGCCCTGGCAGCCGGCGCCACCCTCCTCGACGCCACCCCGGACGCCCAGGGCTGGCGCGTCTACGCCGACCCGGCGGGCCACCCGTTCTGCCTGATCAGGGAATCCGCCTGAACTACCCACCGCCGCCCGCCGGGGCGTTGAGTACGCGTACTCATGTGCGCCCCGGAGCCGCCCGGGCAGGGTGACGGCATGACACACGCACCCGCCGACATACCGCGCCGCCGCCGGCCCTGGTCCAACCGGACCCCGACCGGCGCGGACGTCACCATCGCCGTCCTCCTGTTCCTCCTCGAAGCCGTCGTCGTCGTGCTCGGTCTCTTCGGGCACGGCATGGAGGAGTGGGCCGCCCAGGGGGACCGGGAGCGGATCGAGGCGGCGGAGCTCGCGGGGCGGGTGTGGCTGTCGCGGTGCCTCGTCGCCGCGATGCTCCTCGCCGTCGTCGCCATGGTGTCGCGGGCCCGCTGGACGGTGGTGTCCCACCTCCTGGTCGCCGCCGGCATCGCCGCCCTGCTCGTCCTCGACCAGCACGACCGCGACCGCTCCCACCCGACCCCCGAGCCCCGCCCGGCCCTGGAGTTCTCGCTCTGTCTCAGCGGCGGCGACAGGTGCGGCTGACCCGTTGGACGTTCCACCGAAGCGGGACCTCCCCGATGGTCGGGACGGCGCATTGCCCGGCCCGGGGGAGGGGGGCTTGGCTGGGCGGGACCAACGGGGAGGGGTAGGAACGTGACATCGCTGCTCGACGGGTGTACGCCCTGGCCGGAGGAGTTCGTCGACCACTACTGGGCCTCCGGCCACTGGCGGGGCAGCACCCTGGACAACCTGCTGCGCGGCTGGGCCCTCCAGTACGGGCCGCGCACCGCGCTCGTGCACGGCGACGCCCGGCTCACGTACGCGCAGCTGAACCGGCGCGCGGACCGGATGGCCGCCGGGTTCCGGGGACGCGGGCTGCGGCCCGGGATGCGGGTGGTCGTCCAGCTGCCGAACGTCCCGGAGTTCGTCGTCACCGCCTTCGCGCTGATGCGGGCGGGGCTGGTCCCCGTGTTCTGCCCGCTCTCCCACCGCGAGCCCGAGGTGCCCGAGCTCGTACGGGCCGCCCAGGCCGTCGGGTACGTCGGGCCCTCGACGGACCAGGACTTCGACCACACGGCGATGGCCGCGGACATCGCGGCCCGGTGGCCCTTCCTGCGGCGGGTGTTCACCTACGAGGCGCCGGGCACCGAGTCCCCGTTCGGCGGCCTGACCACCGACCCGTCGAACTGCCAGTACGCCCCGCTGGGCTCCCTCGACGCCCCGCCCTGTCCGGCGCTCCCGCAAAGAGCCGGCCAGGTGGCCTTCCTGCTGGTCACCGACGGGACCGCGCTCGTCCCGCGCACCCACGACGACTTCGCCCACCAGGCGACGGCCGCCGCCGCGCTGCTGCCGCTCACCGAGGAGGACGTGTACCTCGCCGCGCTGCCCGCCGACCGCGACCTCGCACTGGGCGGCCCCGGCATCATCGGCGCCCTCTCCGCCGGCGCGACCGTGGTCCTGGCCGACAGCCCGGACCCCGCCGACTGCCTGCCGCTCCTCGCGCGGGAACGGGTGACCGTCACCGCCCTGACCGCCGACGCGGCCGCGCGCTGGCTCGACGCCGGGGCCGCCCCGGCCACCCTGCGCCTCGCGCAGCTCATCGGGTCGCCCCCGGACCCGGCGACCGCCGAACGGCTCGGCGCGGCCCTGGGCTGCCGCGTCCAGCAGGTCTTCGGCACCCCCGAGGGCCTCCTCACCCTCACCCGCCCCTGCGCCCCGGACGCGGCCGCCCTCGCCACCCACGGCCGCCCGCTCTCGCCCGACGACCAGATCCGCCTGGTCGACGCCGCGGGCGACCCCGTACCCGACGGCACCACGGGCGAACTCCTGGCCCGGGGCCCGCACACGGTCCGCGGCTACTACCGCGCCCCCGACCGCGACGCCCGCGCCTTCACCCCCGACGGCTACCTCCGCACGGGCCACCTCGCCCACCGCACCCCGGACGGCGACCTGGTGGTGACGGGCCGCCGCGACGACGCCGGCCGAACCCCGCCCGGACACCCGCGCCCGCCGATCCGGCCGGCGCGGCCCCGGCCTGATCCGAAGGGCACGGCCTAGTCCGAGGAGCGGGTCCAGCCCGTGGACTCGATGCGCGCGGCGTCCCCGGGGCGGTCCTCGGAGAAGAGGAGGGCGCGGGGTTCGGAGACGCGGATGACGTCCACGTAGACGCCCCGGCCCACGTAGCGGCCCGTCGCGGCGTGGCGGAAGCGGAGTCTGACCTCGCGGCCCGCCCAGGCGGGGAGGGGGGCCTCCAGGCGGTGCCAGATGCGGCCCGACCAGCCGCCGGCCGAGCCCTGCGGCCACTGCTCCGGGGTGCCGCCCGTCGTGCGGACCGTCGAGAAGGGGACGGGCTGCCAGGCGGCTCCGTCCGGGGAGGCCTCCAGATGGAAGGCCCCGGCGCCGGGGACGGTGTCCCACCAGACCGCGCAGCGCAGGCGCGCCCCGTCGGTGGCCGGGGTCAGCGGGGGGAGGGTGAGGGTGCCCGAGCCGCCGGTCTCCATGCCGGAGAACCAGGCCGGCCCGCCGTGCCTGGTCCGGACGGGCACGGCCCGGGCGAAGCGGTTGCCGGTGGCCACGCGGGGGGCGCTGCCGGCCCGCCAGGTCCGCACCGGGTGCACGGAGTTGCCGAGGAGGACCAGGAAGGAGTCGGTGGAGGGGTCCAGGACCAGGGAGGTCCCGGTGAAGCCGGTATGGCCGGCCGAGTGGGGGGTGGCCAGGGCGCCCATGTACCAGTGCTGGTAGAGCTCGAAACCGAGGCCGTGGTCGTCTCCGGGGAAGGCGGTGTTGTAGTCGGTGAAGAGGAGCTCCACGGACGCGGGGCGCAGGATGCGGCGGCCCGCGTAGACCCCGCCGTCGAGGAGGGCGCGGGAGAGGACGGCCAGGTCCCAGGCCGTGCCGAAGACGCCGGCGTGGCCCGCGACCCCGCCGAGGGCGTACGCGTTCTCGTCGTGGACCTCGCCCCACACCAGTCCCCGGTCCAGCCCCGACCACGGGGGACGCTGCACCTCGGTGGCGGCCACGGCGCGGCGCCAGGTGCGCGGGGGGTTGTAGCGCGTGCGGAGCATCCCGAGCGGAGCGGTGATCTCGTCGTGGACCAGGGTGTCCAGCGTGCGTCCGGTGATCCGTTCCAGGAGCAGCTGGAGCGTGATGAGGTTGAGGTCCGAGTAGCGGTAGACCGTCCCGGGGGTGTCCTGCGGCCGCACCGACCACAGCAGCCTCAACTGCCCCTCGCGGGTGGACTCCTGGTAGAAGGGCGCCCAGGAACGCAGGCCCGAGGTGTGCGTGAGCAGCTGCCGGACCGTGACGGCCTCCTTGCCGCCGCCCGTGAACTCCGGCAGGTAGCGGTCGACGGGCGCCTCCAGCTCCAGCCGTCCCCGCTCCATCTGCTGCACGGCGATGACGGAGGTGAACAGCTTGCTCAGGGAGGCCAGGTCGAAGACGGTGTCCTCGGCCATCGCGATCCGCTCGGCGGCGGGGAACTCCCGGGGCCGGTCGGTGCGGCCGTCGTAGTCGGCGTAGCGGACGGCGTCCCCCATGGCCCGGTGCAGGGCGACCGTGCGGCCCCGCCCGGCGAGGACCACGGCCCCGGCGTAGTAGGGGTGTTCGGGAGAGGGGCCGAGGAAGCGCCGGGCCTCCTCCGCCACGCCCTCCAGGTGCCGCTCCAGCAGCCCGGCCTGCCGCGCGGACCCGTACCGCAGGCGCAGCCCCTGGAGGGCCCGCCGCTCGGCCGGCCCGCCCGCCGCCCCGGCGGACGCGCCCGGCAGTGCCGCGTGCAGCACGAGCACCCCGCCCAGCGCCAGCAGCCGCGCCCCGAGCCGCCGCCGGCTGGGTCCGCCGGCGGCCCGGTCCGAACCCCCGTCGCCCTTCCCGGCCCCGTTCCCGGTTCCGGCCCAAGCCCCCGTTTTGCTTCCGCCCCCGGCGCGGGCCGCTCCGTCGTCGGTCGCCCGGCCGTCCGCCGTCGCGCCCGCCCCCGTCGCTGCCACCATGATCGGTCCTCCTGTCCACTCCGAACCACCCACCGAGCACCGTCTCCGGCCGCCCGCCGTTCTCCCGCCGCCCTCAGGCGCCGCGCCCCTCTCTCGCACCGCCCCTCTCTCGCACCGCACCGCCCCTCTCTCGCACCGCCCCTCTCTCGCACCGCACCGCCCCTCTCTCGCGCCGCGCCGCGCCGCACCGCACGGCGCCTCACCGCACGGCACCGCACGGCATCGCGTCGCACCGCGCTGCTCTCCCGCGCCGAGCCGTTCTCCCGTGTCGCACCGCACCCCGCCGCACCGCTCTCCCGCGTCGCTCCCTCCGTTCGCCGGCCGTGCCGTCCGCCGGTCGTCGCCAGTGGGGCCACCGTGGCGCGGGCCGGCCCGTGCCCCGCGCGTCCCGGCCCGGCTGCCGGATCCGCCGAGGCCCGCCGCAGGCGCTCCGCACGCTACTGGGTATCTGCCCGCCCGCCGCGTACCCTCCGCACGGGCCGGGGCGCAAGAATCTGACACTGCATCAGAAAATCTCTTCCCTCGGCCGCCCCGCTGCGGCATCCTCACGCCCATGGAGACGGAGCTCAGCAAGAAACTGGGAGTCGAGCACGCCATCTTCGGCTTCACGCCCTTCCCGGCGGTCGCCGCGGCCATCACCCGCGCCGGCGGGTTCGGGGTCCTCGGGGCGGTCCGCTACACCGCCCCGGACGACCTCGCGCGCGACCTCGACTGGATGCAGGCGCACACCGACGGCAAGCCCTACGGCCTCGACGTCGTCATGCCCGCCAAGAAGGCCGTCGACGGCATCGGCGAGGCCGAGATCGAGGCGATGATCCCGCCCGGCCACCGCGCCTTCGTCCGCGACACCCTCGCCAAGCACCACGTCCCCGAGCTCGCCGAGGGGGAGGCATCCGGCTGGCGGATCACCGGCTGGATGGAGCAGGTCGCCCGCAGCCAGCTCGACGTCGCCTTCGACTACCCCATCAAACTCCTGGCGAACGCCCTCGGTTCCCCGCCCGCCGACGTCATCGCGCGCGCCCACGACCACGGGGTCCTCGTCGCCGCCCTCGCCGGCAGCGCCAAGCACGCCCGCCGGCACGCCGAAGCCGGCATCGACATCGTCGTCGCCCAGGGCTACGAGGCCGGCGGCCACACCGGGGACATCGCCACCATGGTCCTGGTCCCCGAGATCGCCGAGGCCGTCTCCCCGCTCCCCGTCCTCGCCGCCGGAGGCATCGGCAGCGGCGAGCAGATCGCCGCCGGGCTCGCCCTCGGCGCCCAGGGCGTCTGGCTCGGCTCCCTGTGGCTCACCACCACCGAGGCCGAACTCCACTCCCGCGCCCTCACCGAGAAGCTCCTCGCCGCAGGCTCCGGCGACACCGTCCGCTCCCGCGCCCTCACCGGCAAACCCGCCCGCCAGCTGCGCACCGAGTGGACCGACGCCTGGGACGACCCGGCCGGCCCCGGCGCCCTCCCCATGCCCCTCCAGGGCCTGCTGGTCGCCGAGGCCGTCTCCCGGATCCAGAAGTACGAGGTCCGCGCGCTGCTCGGTACCCCCGTCGGCCAGATCGTCGGCCGGATGAACAGCGAACGCAGCGTCCAGGCCGTCTTCGACGAGCTCACCGGCGGCTTCGAGCGCGCCGTCGACCGCATCGACCGCATCGCCGGCCGGTCCCGAGAGGTGTGATCAGCATGAGTGACCAGCCCCCCAACGGGTTCTGGGCGCAGGCCGCCGCCGACCCCGGCCGCACCGTCCTCGTCGCCCCCGACGGCGAGGAGTGGACCGCCGGACGGCTGCACGCCGACGTCAACCGCCTCGTCCACGGCCTGCGCGCCGCGGGCCTGGAGCGGGGCGACGTCTTCGCCGTCGTCCTGCCCAACGGCGTCGAGTTCCTCACCGCCTACCTCGCCGCCTCGCAGGCCGGCTTCTACCTCGTCCCCGTCAACCACCACCTCGTGGGCCCCGAGATCGCGTGGATCGTCTCCGACTCCGGCGCCAAGGTCCTCATCGCCCACGAGCGCTTCGCCGGGCCCGCCACCGCCGCGGCCGACGAGGCCGGACTCCCGGCGGAGCGCCGCTACGCCGTCGGAGCGGTCCCGGGCTTCCGGCCGTACGCCGAACTCCTCGACGGGCGGAGCGCGGAGCCCCCCGCCGACCGGACCCTCGGCTGGGTCATGAACTACACCTCCGGCACCACCGGGCGCCCGCGCGGCATCCGCCGGCCCCTGCCCGGCAAGCTCCCGGAGGAGACGTACCTCGGCGGGTTCCTCGGCATCTTCGGCATCCGCCCCTTCGACGGCAACGTCCACCTCGTCTGCTCGCCGCTCTACCACACCGCCGTGCTCCAGTTCGCGGGCGCGTCCCTGCACATCGGCCACCCGCTGGTCCTGATGGACAAGTGGGGACCCGAGGAGATGCTGCGACTGATCGACCGGCACGCCTGCACGCACACCCACATGGTGCCCACCCAGTTCCACCGCCTCCTCGCCCTCCCGCAGGAGACCAGGGACGCCTACGACGTGACCTCCATGCGGCACGCCATCCACGGCGCCGCCCCCTGCCCCGACCACGTCAAACGGGCGATGATCGACTGGTGGGGGCGGTGCGTGGAGGAGTACTACGCGGCCAGCGAGGGCGGCGGGGCCTTCGCCACCGCCGAGGACTGGCTGAAGAAGCCGGGAACCGTCGGCAGGGCCTGGCCGATCAGCGAGCTCGCCGTCTTCGACGACGACGGCAACCGGCTGCCGGCCGGCGAGCTCGGCACCGTCTACATCAAGATGAACACGGGCGGCTTCAGCTACCACAAGGACGAGGGCAAGACCCGCAAGAACCGCATCGGCGACTTCTTCACCGTCGGCGACCTCGGCCTGCTCGACGAGGAGGGCTACCTCTTCCTCCGCGACCGCAAGATCGACATGATCATCTCGGGCGGGGTGAACATCTACCCGGCCGAGATCGAGTCCGCCCTCCTCACCCATCCGGCGGTGGCGGACGCCGCGGCCTTCGGCATCCCGCACGAGGGCTGGGGCGAGGAGGTCAAGGCGGTCGTCGAGCCCGCAGAGGGCTTCGAGGCCGGAGAGGCGCTGGCCGCCGAGATCCTGCGCCACTGCGAGGGCCGGCTGGCCGGCTACAAGCGCCCGAAGTCGGTCGACTTCATCGAGGCGATGCCCCGCGACCCCAACGGCAAGCTCTACAAGCGCCGGCTGCGCGACCCCTACTGGGAGGGCCGCGAGCGCGCGGTGTGAGGAGCCCCTCCCGTCACATCCCGACGGCCCCGTCGATCCGCTCCCGCAGCAGATCGGCGTGGCCGTTGTGCCGCGCGTACTCCTCGATCATGTGGATCAGCACCCACCGCAGCGACACCCTCCCCCGCCAGGGGTCCTCGCCCTCGACGTCCAGGTCGGGGGCCCCGGCGGCGAACCGGTCCGCGAACCCCACCTCGTCGCGCCAGGCCGCCCAGGCCTCCTCCACGGCCCCGGGAGCGGATCCCGCGCCGTCGAAGTCCCCGTCCGGGTCGGCCGCCGAGGAGAAGCGCGGGCGCACGTCCTGCCCGGCGAGCACCCGCCGGAACCACTGCCGCTCCATGTCGGCCAGATGGCGGACGATGCCGAGCAGCGAGAGGGTCGAGGGCTCCACCGCCCGCCGGGACAACTCCTCGTCCAGCCCGACGCACTTGAGCTCCAGCGTCGTGCGCTGGGCCGCCAGCACGGACAGCAGCATCGGCCGCTCGTCGCCCGTCGCGGGAGCCTCGAACCGGCCCTCGCTCCCCGCGGCCCCGATGAGTTCGGCTCTTCTCGTACGGCTCGTCATGTACGGATCATGTGCCACCCGGAGGGTGCCGCGGAAGCCCCCGGCCCGGCCGCGCCCGACCCGACCGGGAGGGCAGGTCCGAAATGTCGTGAGAAAACCCACTCCAGGGCCCCGGACGCGCGCCTCACGCCGCACCCGGGCGGCCGGTCTGGCAACTTGGCAGACATGAGTACGGCGACGCACCGATCCCCCCTGACCGACTGGACCTTCCTCGTCCCCGTGGTGGCGCTCTTCGCGCTGGTCCTCAGCTGGGGCCGCGACCTGCCCGGCCCCCTGGTGGCCCTGGTCGCCCTCTGCCTCGCGGGCGCGGTCCTCGCCGCCGTCCACCACGCCGAGGTCGTCGCCCTCCGGGTGGGCGAACCCTTCGGCTCCCTCGTCCTCGCCGTCGCCGTCACCGTCATCGAAGTGGCCCTGATCGTCACCCTGATGGCCGACGGCGGCGACAAGACCGCCTCCCTCGCCCGGGACACGGTCTTCGCCGCCGTGATGATCACCTGCAACGGCATCGTCGGCCTGTCCCTGCTCGTGGGCGCCCTGCGCAACCGGGTCGCCGTGTTCAACGCGGAGGGCTCCGGCGCGGCCCTGGCCACCGTCGCTACCCTCGCCACGCTGAGCCTGGTCCTGCCGACCTTCACCACGAGCAAGCCCGGCCCCGAGTTCTCCAGCCCCCAGCTGGCCTTCGCGGCCGTGGCCTCCCTGGCCCTGTACGGGCTGTTCATCGCCGTGCAGACCGTTTGCCACCGGGACTACTTCCTGCCCGTGGCCACGGAGAGCACGCCCGCCGGCGCCGCCGAGGAACACGCCGAACCGCCCACCACCCGCGCCACCCTGGCCAGCCTCGCCCTGCTGTTCGTCGCCCTCGTCGCGGTCGTCGGCGACGCCAAGTCCGTCTCCCCGACCATCGAGAAGGGCGTCGCCGACGCCGGACTGCCCCAGGCCGTCGTCGGTGTGATCATCGCCCTGCTCGTCCTGCTCCCCGAGACCCTCGCCGCCGTCCGCGCCGCCCGCCGCGACCGGGTCCAGACCAGCCTCAACCTGGGCTACGGCTCCGCCATCGCCAGCATCGGCCTGACCATCCCGGCCATCGCCCTCGCCTCCGTCTGGCTGGAGGGACCGCTCCTGCTCGGCCTCGGCCCCACCCACATGGTGCTGCTCGCGCTGACCGTGGTGGTCGGCGCCCTGACGATCGTCCCCGGCCGGGCCACCCTCCTCCAGGGCGGGGTGCACCTCGTCATCCTCGCCGCCTACCTCTTCCTCGCCGTCAGCCCGTAGCGGACCGCCGGCCGCCGCCCCGGCGGACCGCGCGGGCCGGCGGCCGGGAGCGCCCGGCGGACGCGGACGCCGATCTTGACCCGGCCGCGCGGCGGGGCGAGGATCGCGCCATGACGGCAGTACGGCACCACACGGTCGACGGACTGGTACGGGCCTCCGCGCGGCGGCACCCCGGCAGGACGGCCCTGCGCTACCGCGAGCGGACCTGGACGTACGCGGAACTCGACGCGGCGGTCTCCGCCGGCGCCGCCGTGCTGCGGGAGCGGTACGGGCTCGCCGCCGGCGACCGGGTCGCGACCTTCGCCCACAACTCCGACGCCTACCTCATCGCCTTCCTCGCCTGCGCCCGCGCCGGCCTCACCCACGTCCCGGTCAACCAGAACCTCACCGGCGAGGACCTCGCGCACCTCCTCGGCGACAGCGCGAGCGCCCTGGTCCTCGCCGACCCCGGCCTGGCCGACCGGGTCCCCGACGGCTACCCCGTACGCGCGCTGCGCGACGCACCCGGATCCTTCCTGGCCGACGCGGCCGAACCGCTCCCCTTCGAGCCCTCCGCCGACGCCTCGGCGGTGGTGCAGCTGCTGTACACCTCGGGCACCACCGCCCTGCCCAAGGGCGCGATGATGACCCACCGGGCCCTGGCGCACGAGTACGAGAGCGCGATCGACGCCCTGGACCTGGCGGAGGAGGACCGGCCCGTCCACTCCCTGCCGCTCTACCACTCGGCGCAGATGCACGTGTTCCTGCTGCCGTACCTGGCGGTGGGCGCGGACAACACCGTCCTGGACGGGCCTGCGGCCGAGGAGATCTTCGACCTGGTGGAGGCGGGCCGCGCGGACAGCCTGTTCGCACCGCCGACCGTGTGGATCGCCCTCGCCAACCATCCGCAGTTCGGGGCGCGGGAGCTCGGCGCGCTGCGCAAGGCCTACTACGGGGCGTCGATCATGCCGGTCCCGGTACTGGAGAGGCTGCGCGAGCGGCTGCCGGGACTGGGCTTCTACAACTGCTTCGGACAGAGCGAGATCGGCCCGCTGGCCACGGTCCTGGGACCGGAGGAGCACGAGGGGCGCATGGAGTCCTGCGGGCGGCCGGTGCTGCACGTGGAGGCGAAGGTGGTCGACGAGTCCGGGGCGGAGGTCCCGGACGGCACGGCGGGGGAGGTCGTGTACCGCTCGCCCCAGCTGTGCCTGGGCTACTGGAACGACGCGGAGGCCACGGACAGGGCCTTCCGGGACGGCTGGTTCCGCTCCGGCGACCTGGCGGTACGCGACGCGCAGGGGTACTTCACCGTCGTCGACCGGGTCAAGGACGTCATCAACTCGGGCGGGGTGCTGGTGGCCTCCCGGCAGGTGGAGGACGTGCTCTACACCCACCCGGGGGTGGCCGAGGCGGCCGTCGTGGGGCTGCCCGACGAGCGGTGGATCGAGGCGGTCACGGCCGTGGTCGTCCCCCGCGGCCGGGTCACCGAGGCCGAGCTGATGGCGTACGCCCGCGCGCGGCTCGCCCACTTCAAGGCCCCGAAGCGGGTCCTGTTCGTGGAGGCCCTGCCGCGCAACGCCAGCGGGAAGATCCTCAAACGCGAACTCCGCGACCGCCTCGGCAGCTCCTGAGACCCCGCCGGCCGGCCCCGCGGAGGGCGGGACCCGGCCGGCGGGGGCGCGGGTCAGGCGTCGAAGTCCGTGCCGCGGCTGACGGGCTCCCAGGTGCGGGCCTCCTCGCGGGCCGCGTCGGAGTGGGCGAGGATCGCGTCGAAGGCGTCGTTGCCGAGGGCGAGCCGCAGCGGGGTCTCCTCCGCGTCCAGGGCGGCCAGGATCGCTGCGGCTGCCTTGACCGGGTCGCCGGGCTGCCTGCCGTCGCTGTCGGGCAGTCCGGTGCGCACCGCGCCGACGGTGTCCGCGTAGGCGGGCAGGACGGCGGCCGACTGCTGGAGCGCGGCGCCGCCCGCGAAGCCCGTGCGGAAGGACCCGGGCTCCACGATCAGCGTCTTGATCCCGAAGGCCGCGACCTCGCCCCGCAGCGCCTCGGTGAGGCCCTCCAGGGCGAACTTGGTCGCCGAGTAGGCGCCGACGCCCGGGAAGGACAGCCGGCCGCCCATGCTGCTCATCTGCACGATCGCACCGGACTTGCGCTCCCGCATGTGCGGCAGCACGGCGCGGATCAGCGCGGCCGGGCCGAAGAAGTGCAGCTCCATCAGATCGCGGAGTTCGGCCTCGGAGGTCTCCTCCACCGCCCCGATCAGACCGCGGCCGGCGTTGTTGACGAGGACGTCGATCCGGCCGAACCGCTCCACGGCCTCGGCGACCACCGCCTCGACGCGCGCCGCGTCCGTCACGTCCGCCGCGACCGGTACGAGCCGCTCCGGGTGGGCGGCCGCCAGGTCGTCGAGCGCGGCGGGCCGGCGGGCCGCCGCGACGACCGTGTCCCCGGCCGCGAGCGCGGCCTGCGCCAGCGTCCGCCCGAAGCCCGAGGAAGCCCCGGTGATCAGCCAGACCCGGCCGGTGACCTGATCCTGTGCAGACATCAATCCCCCTGATATCAAACGGTGTTGTGGATGTACGGGCGTGATCCTGCCATGGGTCCGGCCGCCGTGCTCACTCCTGTCCCGCATCCTGGGAAGGGCCGTCGCCGGAGTCGAGGACTCCGCCCGCCCGCAGCCGCCGCAGGGTGAGGTGCTCGTGGACCAGACGGCCCACCAGTGCCCCGCCGTAGACCACGAAGCCGACGCCGACCAGCCAGGACTGGACGACCAGCAGCGTGCCGAACGGGCCGTACGTCACGGCGTTCGAGGCGATCAGCGGGGAGAACACCAGCTGCGAGAAGATGCGCAGGCCCAGCAGGCCGAGGGTGGTCGCCACCGCCCCCGGGAACAGTGCGGCCCAGCGCACCCGCCCGCCCAGCAGCAGCCGTCCGGAGCCCCAGAAGAACAGGCAGGTGCCGACCATGTCGCTGACGGTGCCGAGGAGGGTGCCCGCCGTGCTGGGGGAGGGCGGGGGGATCCCGACCAGCAGGCCCAGGTAGCAGACCAGCAGGGCCAGCCACACGACGTGCCGCCACATGGTGTGCCAGCGGGCCGTCGGCAGGTCCCACACCTTCTCGTAGCCGGTCTGGACGGCGGAGCCGAACGTCAGGCCGAACACCGCGAGCGCCGCCAGTCCGAAGGCGGTGGTCCGCTCCAGCGCCAGGTCGGCCGCCCCGAAGAGCATCTCGACCTTGGCCCGGGAGGCCGCGGTGACCCCGAGGGCCTGGCCCAGCCAGCGGCCGAAGCCGGAACCGCTGCCCGGCGCGGCCGCCGCCACGACCACCAGCAGCGGCACCAGGGTGAGGAAGCCGAGGGCGGCGAAGCCCATGGCCCGGTGCATCAGCTCGATCTCGCGGCCGCGGCTCCAGGCCAGCCCGGCGGGGGAGCCCAGGAACCGGTCGTGCAGCTGCCGGAGGGTCGAGGTCACACCCCATCCCCTACCCGGACGGCCCCGCCGGGTCCCGGAAGCCGCGCCGAAGTGGGGCCGAAGGGGTGGCCGCGGCGGCCGGCGGACGCGCGACCCGCACGGGGCGGCCCCCGCCGCGCCTCAGCCCTCCCCGGCGCCCTCCCGGACCTCGCGCAGGTCCTTCACCCGCTTGATCTTGCCGACCGAGCGCTCCAGGCTCTCCGGCTCCACCACCTCCACCCCGACGGACACCCCGACGCCCTCCTTGACCGCGCGCGCCAGCTCCGCTGCCGCCGCGCGCCGCTGCCCGGCATCGGCCTCCCGGCGCGCCTCCACCCGTACCGTGAGGGCGTCCATCCGCCCCTGCCGGGTCAGCCGGAGCTGGAAGTGCGGGGCCAGGGCGGGGATGCGCAGGAGTATCTCCTCGATCTGGGTCGGGTAGAGGTTCACCCCGCGCAGGATGATCATGTCGTCGCTGCGGCCCGTCACCTTCTCCATCCGGCGGAAGGCGGGCCGCGCGGTACCCGGCAGCAGCCGCGTCAGGTCCCGGGTGCGGTAGCGGATCAGGGGCATCGCCTCCTTGGTGAGGGAGGTGAACACCAGCTCGCCGAGTTCGCCGTCCGGCAGCACCGCCCCGGTCAGCGGGTCGATCACCTCCGGGTAGAAGTGGTCCTCCCAGATGTGCAGCCCGTCCTTGTGCGAGGCGAACTCCTGGGCCACGCCGGGCCCCGTGACCTCCGACAGGCCGTAGATGTCGACGGCGTCGATGCCGAGCCGGTCCTCGATCTCCCGGCGCATCTCCTCGGTCCAGGGCTCCGCGCCGAAGACCCCCGTCCGCAGGGAGGTCGAGCGCGGGTCCACGCCCTGGCGCTCCATCTCGTCGAGCAGGGTGAGCATGTAGGAGGGGGTCACCATGATGACCTCCGGCCGCAGGTCCTGGATCAGCCTGACCTGGCGGTCCGTCATCCCCCCGGAGGCGGGGACGACCGTGCACCCCAGCCGCTCCGCGCCGTAGTGGGCGCCGAGGCCCCCGGTGAACAGGCCGTACCCGTACGCGATGTGCACGATCTGGCCCGGCCGGGCGCCCGCCGCGCGCAGCGACCGCGCGACCACGTCGGCCCAGGTGGCGAGGTCCCCGTCGGTGTAGCCCACCACGGTCGGCCGGCCGGTGGTGCCGCTGGAGGCGTGCAGGCGGCGGACGTCGGGGCGGGGGACGGCGAACATCCCGAAGGGGTACTGGCCGCGCAGGTCCGCCTTGGTGGTCAGCGGGAAGAGCGCCAGGTCGGCCAGGGAACGGCAGTCGTCGGGATGCACCCCCGCCTTGTCGAAGGCCTCCTGGTAGAAGGGCACGCGGTCGTAGACCCGGTGCAGGGTCGCCCGGAGCCGCTTGAGCTGGAGCGCCGCCAGCTCGTCGCGGCCCAGCCGCTCTCCTTCGTCGCCGTCGGCGGCCCCGTCGGGACCGCCGTGATCGTCGAGATCCGTGTACGCCGCCATTGCCGTCACCTCACCAAGGACCGATCAATCCAACCGAACGTTCATTCGGTAGAGTGCCGGACTCCGACCCGCAAATCAATGACTCGAACGAGTGATCGTCTGTTGGGATGGGGTCCATGCATGTATTCACCACCTACGACGGAACTGAACTCGCCCACCACCTCCAGGGTGACGGCGAACCGCTGGTCTGCCTGCCCGGCGGGGCCATGCGGGCGTCCCGCTACCTCGGCGACCTCGGCGGACTGGCCGCCGGCCGCCGGCTGATCCGCCTCGACCTGCGCGGCACGGGCGACTCGGCCGTGCCGACGGACGAGTCCACGTACCGCGCCGACCACCAAGTCGCGGACGTCGAGGCGCTCCGCCTCCACCTGGGCCTGGAGCGCATGGACCTGCTGGGCCACTCGGCGGCCGGGAGCCTCGCCATGATGTACGCGGGCGCGCACCCCGAGCGGGTGGGCCGCCTCGTCCTGGTCACCCCGGTGCCCTGGGCGGTGGGCCTGGACATCACCGCCGGACAGCGCCTGGGCGCGGCGCGGCTGAGGGCGGGCCGCGAGCCGTACGACACGGCGATCGGGGCCTACGGGCGGATCCTCGCGGACACGGCCCGGGACGGGGACTGGGACCTCACGGCCCCGCTCTTCCACGGGCGCTGGGACGGGGCCGCCCGGGCCCTCCACGCCGCCGGGGCGGGCGAGCGCAACGCGAAGGCCTCCCTGGCCTTCGCGGGCGAGGGGGCCTTCGACCCGCCGGCCCTGCGCGCCGCGCTGGCGCGGTTCACGGGGGAGGTGCTGGTCCTGGCGGGCGAGCTGGACGGCAGCCCGCCGCCGCAGGTCGCGGCGGAACTGGCGCGGCTCTTCCCCGCCGGGGTCCTCGACGTCCAGCCCGGCGCCGCGCACTTCCCCTGGCTCGACGACGCCCCCCGCTTCGCCGCCCGCGTCGAACGCTTCCTGGCCACGGGGACGTGACAGGGGTCTGACGGGGGCCCGGCGGGGGTCTGGCAGGGGGGGGCGGACCGGGCGGGGGACCGGCCTCCGTCAGGCCGCCTCCGTCAGGCCGCCCCCGTCGGGCCGCCTCCCTCGGGCCGCGGGTCCGGCGCGGGGGCGTCCGCCCGCTCCGGGCCGACGGCCGCTCCGGCCGCTGCTACGCCCGCCCCGCCGCGTCCGCCTCGCTGGCCACCGCCTTCGCCCAGCGGTAGTCCGCCTTGCCGCTCGGCGAGCGCTGGATGGCCGGGGCGATCACCAGCTGGCGCGGGATCTTGTACCCCGCCAGCCGGGTCCGGCAGTGCCGCTGGATCTCGTCCAGCGAGGGCTCCGGGGCGCCCGCCCGCACCTGCACCACGGCGGCCACGTGGCTGCCCCAGGTCGGGTCCGCGACGCCCGCGACCAGGGCGTCGTACACGTCCGGATGGGACTTCAACGCCTGCTCGACCTCCTCCGGATACACCTTCTCGCCCCCGGTGTTGATGCACTGCGAACCGCGCCCGAGGACGGTGACGATGCCCTCCTCGTCGACCGTCGCCATGTCGCCCAGCAGCACCCACCGCTCGGCGCCCTTCCGGAAGAAGGTCTCCGCCGTCTTCACCGGGTCGTTGTAGTAGCCCAGCGGAACGTGCCCGCGCTGGGCGAGGCGCCCCGGCACCCCCACCGCCACCGGCTCGTGCGTCACCGGGTCCACCACCTGCGTACGGTCGTTGACCTGGAGCCGGAACCCCTTCTCGGGGCCGGAGTCGTCCGTGGCCCGCCCGTTCGAACCCGACTCGGACGAGCCGAAGTTGTTCAGCAGCACCACGTTCGGCACGAGCCGCCGGAACTCGGCGCGCACCGACTCCGACATGATCGCCCCCGAGGAGGAGACGCTGAACAGCGAGGAGAGGTCCGTCCCCCTCAGTGGTCCGTTCAGGGCGTCGATCAGCGGCCGGAGCATGGCGTCGCCCACCAGTGACACGCTCGACACCTTCTCCTTCTCGATGGTGCGCAGCACCTCCTCGGGCACGTACTTGCGGTGGATCACCACCCGCTGCCCGTAGTTGAAGGCGATGAACGAGGTCAGGGTCGACGTGCCGTGCATCAGCGGGGGAGCGGGGAAGAAGGTGAGCCCCGCGCCGCGCGCCGCGACCCGCTCGGCCAGCTCCTCCGGGCGCTTGACCGGCTCCCCGGAGGGCTCGCCGCCGAACAGGCCGGCGAAGAACAGGTCCTCGGCCCGCCACATGACCCCCTTGGGCATGCCGGTCGTGCCGCCGGTGTAGATGATGAACAGGTCGTCGGGGCTGCGCGGCGGGAACCCGCGCTCCGGGGACCCGGCCGCCTCGGCGTCCCCGTACGCCACGGGCGTGATCGCCGGCTCCGGCGCGCCCGGCGGCGTGGCACCGACCCGGACCAGGTGGCGCAGCCCCGGCGTCTGCGGCAGGGCCGCCGCGACCCGCTCCGTGAACTCGCCCTCGAAGACGAGCGCGGCCAGGTCGGCGTCGTTGTAGAGGTAGACCAGCTCCTCCTCCACGTAACGGTAGTTGACGTTCACGGGTACGAGCCGCGCCTTGAGGCAGGCCAGCACGGTCTGGAGGTACTCGACGCCGTTGTAGAGGTGCAGTCCCACGTGCTCGCCGGGCGCCAGGCCGCTGTCCGCCAGGTGGTGCGCGACGCGGTTCGCGGCCGCGTCCAGCTCCGCGTACGTCAGGCGGCGCTCGGCGCCGGTCCCGGGGTGGTCCACGTACACCAGGGCCTCGCGGTCGGGGACCACGTCCACGACCGATTCGAACAGGTCGGCAAGGTTGTACTCCACCGTTCCTCCTCCTGACCCGGACCGGGCGGCCGGTCTGCTCGGCGGTCATTAGAGCGCCGCCCGGCCCAACTGGGAAGGGTGCCCGGCAAGAAAACTGACTGGTCGTCAGAAAACCCTTGTACTGCACCCGGCCCTCCTGCAACCTGTTCTAGGTCTCGAGACGGGAGGACGGCAATGGGTGGGACGGAACACCTCACCGTGGACCGCCACGGCGCCACGCTGGTGCTCACCATGAACAGGCCGGAGGCGAAGAACGCGCTCTCGCTTCCGCTGCTCGTGGGGCTCTACGACGGCTGGCTGGAGGCGGACGCGGACGACGGGATCCGGTCGGTGGTCCTCACGGGCGCGGGCGGGGACTTCTGCGCCGGAATGGACCTCAAGGCGCTGGCCGGGCGGGGCATGGCGGGCGACGCGTACCGGGACCGCCTCAAGGCCGACCCCGACCTCCACTGGAAGGCGATGCTCCGCCACCACCGGCCGCGCAAGCCGGTGATCGCGGCGGTGGAGGGCCACTGCGTGGCCGGCGGCACCGAGATCCTGCAGGGCACGGACATCCGGGTCGCCGGGGCCGGGGCCACCTTCGGGCTCTTCGAGGTCAGACGGGGGCTGTTCCCGATCGGCGGCTCGACCGTACGGCTGCCCCGGCAGATCCCGCGCACGCACGCCCTGGAGATGCTGCTCACCGGGCGCCCCTACTCGGCCGAGGAGGCGGCGCGGATCGGGCTCGTCGGGCGGGTGGTGCCCGACGGGACGGCGCTGGAGGCCGCGCTGGAGACCGCCGAACGGATCAACGCGTGCGGGCCGCTGGCCGTCGAGGCGGTGAAGGCCTCCGTCTACGAGACGGCCGGGATGACGGAGGCGGAGGGGCTGGCCGCCGAACTGGCCCGGGGCTGGCCCGTCTTCGACACGGCCGACGCGAAGGAGGGGGCGCGGGCCTTCGCGGAGAAGCGGGCGCCGGTCTACCGGCGGGCCTGACCGGCCCCCGCGCCGAGCACGTCCACCCCTACGGGGCCGCACCCCGACCCGCCCTTCCCCGTTCCCCGGGGGCGCGCCCCGGAATCCCGCGGGACCGCGCCCCGGCCCCCCCGGGGGGGGCGGCCCGGAACCCCGCGGGGTGCACCTCGGCCCGCCCGGGGCTGCGCCCCAGCCCCGGGCGGGCGTGTCCTCTCCGGGATCGCACCCCGCCCTCCGCGCCCGCGGCCCGAATCCAGGGGCGGTGCCCGAATCCAGGGGCGGCGCCCGAGCCCAGGGGCGGTGCCCGAGCCCAAGGGGCCGCGCCTCAAGCCAGGGGCGGCGCCCGAGCCCAGGGGCGTTGCCCGAGCCCAGGGGCGGTGCCCGAACCCAAGGGGCCACGCCTCAAGCCAGGGGCCGCGCCCGAGCCCAGGGGTGGTGCCCGAGCCCAAGGGGCCGCGCCTCAAGCCAGGGGCCGCGCCCGAGCCCAGGGGTGGTGCCCGAGCCCAAGGGGCCGCGCCTCAAGCCAGGGGCCGCGCCCGAACCCACGGGCCGCGCTCCGAGCCAGGGGCCGCGTCCGGACCCGCACGACCCGACCCCGGACCGGCCCACCGCCCGGGCCCCGGCCCCCGAGGGCGCGGACCACCCGGCCCCCGCCTTTCGGGGTGGTGCCCGGGGTCGGGGCACCACCCCGGCGACCCCGCCCACGGGGGCGCGCCCCGCGCCCGGGCCTCCGGGCAAGGGGGCGGGTCCGTGCGTCGGCCCGGGCCCGCCCCTTCCGTCCCGTACCACCGTCCGAGCATCGGAGACCACCCATGACAGCCGCGTCCCCGCCCGAGGTGCTGCGTGCGCCCCTCGTCGTCGAGTTCCCCTTCACCCGGTCCCTCGGGCCCGTGCAGAGCGCCTTCCTCACCGGGCTCCGCGAGCGCGTCGTCCTCGGGGTACGGACCTCCGGCGGCGGTGTGATGGTGCCGCCCGTCGAATACGACCCCGTCACCGCCGAGGAGCTCCGCGAACTCGTCGAGGTCGCGCCCACCGGGACCGTCACCACCTGGGCCTGGAACGGCGAGCCCCGCCCCCGGCAGCCCCTCGCCACCCCCTTCGCCTGGGTGCTGGTCCGGCTCGACGGTGCCGACACCGCCCTCCTGCACGCCCTCGACGCCCCCGGCCCCGACGCCGTGCGCACCGGCATGCGGGTCCGCGTGCGCTGGGCGGCCGAACGCACCGGGGCCATCACCGACATCGCCTGCTTCGAGCCCGACGGGGAGACCGGCGCCGAGGGCACCGCCGCCCCGCACGACGGCGTCTTCGCCGACCCCGTCACCGGCATCGTCGCCGAGGCCCGCCTGGACTACACCTACAGCCCCGGCCGCGCCCAGACCGCGTACATCAACGCCCTCTCCGAGCGGCGGACCGTCGGCGAGCGCTGCCCCGACTGCCACAAGGTCTACGTCCCGCCGCGCGGCGCCTGCCCCACCTGCGGGGTCGCCACCACCGACCGGGTCGAGGTGGGCCCGGCCGGCACGGTCACCACCTTCTGCATCGTCAACATCAAGGCGAAGAACCTCGACATCGACGTCCCCTACGTCTACGCACACATCGCCCTCGACGGCGCCGGCCTCGCCCTCCACGGCCGGATCGGCGGCATCCCGTACGACCAGGTCCGCATGGGCCTGCGCGTCGAACCCGTGTGGACCGACGGCGGCCGCTACCCCGACCACTACCGCCCCACCGGCGAACCGGACGCGGACTACGACGCGTACAAGGAGCTCATCTGATGCCCGGGAGCACGCGCCACGCCCGCGAGGTCGCCGTCGTCGCCTTCGCCCAGAGCGACCACCTGCGCCGCACCGACGAACTCAGCGAAGTCGAGATGGTCATGCCGGTCCTGCACCGGGTGCTGGCCGACACCGGCCTGAAGACCGGCGAGATCGGCTTCACCTGCTCCGGCTCCAGCGACTACCTCGCCGGCCGCGCCTTCTCCTTCACCATGACCCTCGACGGCGTCGGCGCCTGGCCGCCGATCTCCGAGTCGCACGTCGAGATGGACGGAGCCTGGGCCCTCCACGAAGCCTGGGTCAAGATCCAGACCGGCGAGGCCGACACCGCGCTCGTCTACGCGTACGGGAAGTCCTCCCCGGGCTCCGTCCGCGACGTCCTCACCCGCCAGCTCGACCCGTACTACCTCGCACCCCTGTGGCCCGACTCCGTGGCCCTGGCCGCCCTCCAGGCGCAGGCGCTCGTCGACGCGGGCGAGACCGACGAAACGGCACTCGCCGCCATCGGCGCCCGCAGCCGGGCCGCGGCCGCCGGCAACCCGCACGCCCAGCTCCGCGGAGCCGTCCCGCAGGGCGGCTACCAGGTGGCGCCCCTGCGCACCGGGGACTGCCCGCCCATCGGCGACGGGGCGGCCGCCGTCGTCCTGGCCGCCGGCGACACCGCCCGCCGGCTGTGCCGGCGGCCCGCCTGGATCACCGGCATCGACCACCGCATCGAGGCCCACGGCCTGGGCCTGCGCGACCTGACCGACTCCCCGTCCACCCGGACCGCCGCCGAGCACGCCGGGCTCTTCGACGCCCCGGTGGACACGGCCGAGCTGCACGCGCCGTTCTCCTCGCAGGAGGTCGTCCTGCGCAAGGCGCTCGGCCTCGGCGACGGGGTGGCCGTCAACCCCTCCGGCGGCGCCCTCGCCGCCAACCCCGTCATGGCCGCCGGCCTGATCCGCATCGGCGAGGCCGCCGCCCGGATCCACCGCGGGGAGTCCGACCGGGCCGTCGCCCACGCCACCTCCGGGCCCTGCCTCCAGCAGAACCTGGTCGCCGTCCTGGAAGGGGACCGAGCATGAGCGCACCGGGCACCACGGGCAAGGAGCCGGTGGCCGTCGTCGGCGTCGGCCAGACCCGGCACGTCGCCGCCCGCCACGACGTCTCCCTCGCCGGCCTGGTCCGCGAGGCCGCGGTCCGCGCCCTCGCCGACGCCGAACTGACCTGGGCGGACATCGACGCGGTGGTCATCGGCAAGGCCCCCGACTTCTTCGAGGGCGTGATGATGCCGGAGCTCTACCTCGCCGACGCCCTCGGCGCAGTCGGCAAGCCGATGCTGCGCGTGCACACCGCCGGCTCGGTCGGCGGCTCCACCGCGCTCGTCGCCGCCAACCTCGTCGCCGCCCGCGTCCACCGCACCGTCCTGACCCTGGCCTTCGAGAAGCAGTCCGAGTCGAACGCCATGTGGGGGCTCTCCCTCCCCGTCCCGTTCCAGCAGCCGCTGCTGGCCGGGGCCGGCGGGTTCTTCGCCCCGCACGTGCGCGCGTACATGCGGCGCACCGGCGCGCCCGAGACGGTGGGCTCGCTCGTGGCGTACAAGGACCGGCGCAACGCGCTGAAGAACCCGTACGCGCACCTGCACGAGCACGACATCACCCTGGAGAAGGTCCAGGCCTCGCCCATGCTGTGGGACCCGATCCGCTACTCCGAGACCTGCCCGTCCTCGGACGGGGCCTGCGCGATGGTCCTCACCGACCGGGCGGGCGCGGCCCGCTCGCCGCGGCCCCCCGCGTGGGTGCACGGCGGCGCGATGCGCAGCGAGCCGACGCTCTTCGCGGGCAAGGACTTCGTCTCGCCGCAGGCCGGCAAGGACTGCGCCGCCGACGTCTACCGGCAGGCCGGGATCACCGATCCGCGCCGGGAGATCGACGCGGTCGAGATGTACGTCCCCTTCTCCTGGTACGAGCCCATGTGGCTGGAGAACCTGGGCTTCGCGCAGGAGGGCGAGGGCTGGAAGCTCACCGAGGCCGGGGTCACCGAACTCGACGGCGACCTCCCGGTCAACCCCTCCGGGGGCGTCCTGTCCACCAACCCGATCGGCGCCTCCGGCATGATCCGCTTCGCGGAGGCGGCCCTCCAGGTCCGGGGCCTGGCGGGGGAACACCAGGTGCCCGGCGCCCGCAGGGCCATGGGCCACGCCTACGGCGGCGGCGCGCAGTTCTTCGCCATGTGGCTGGTGGGCGCGGAGCGGCCGGGCACCTGAGCCGGCCCGGACACGGGGCCGCACACAGGGCCGCACACGCGGCCGCACGCGGCAGGCCACCGGGCGCCCCGCACGCGGCAGGCCACCGGGCGCCCCGCACGCGGCCGGCCGCCGGGCCGGATCCGGCCCGGCGGCCACGCAGACCACGCCGTGGTCTGTGCGGCGCCCGCCGCGGTGGCTACCCTGGGCCACCCAACGACGACGTACCGGGAGGAGCAGGCAGATGGCCGAGAGCACGACAGCGCGGACCCCCGCTCACTGGGGCAGGCCCGACCTCGATCTCAGCGGGGCGGACTGGCAGCCGAGCAGCCGGGGCGCGGGCGACCTCCAGATCGCCTTCGTGGAGGGCTTCATCGCCATGCGCGACAGCGACCGTCCCGACGACCCGTCACTCGTCTTCGCCCCGAACGGATGGCGCAAGTTCGTCCTGGGCGCCCGGGCGGGCCGCTTCGACCTGGCCTAGGGGGTGCCCGCAACGGAGCGCCGGCCGCCCGCGGGGCAGGCGGGACTTTGCGGACACCCCCTAGGCCGGACCGCCGGCCCGGTCGCGGGGCGCGTCCCGGGCGCTCAGCAGCAGGGCGACCTGGACCTCGTGCTCCCCGGAGACGGTGCCGAGGTGCTCGCCGGCGAAGGCCTCCTCCAGGACGGCGCGCACCTGGCGCACCGATGCGGCCGCTCCGTCCAGCTCGGCCCTCACCGGCGAGGCCGGCCGGGCCTCCGGGCCCGTTCCGGGCGCACGGCGGCGGACGTCCACCGTCACCGCCCAGATGCTCGGGTCCGCCGCCGGACCGGCGGCGGCCCGCGCCGGCACCGGGGCCGGCGCGGTCATACCGGGGAACGCCTCCGCCAGCACGTCCAGCACGGCCCCGGCACCCGCCCGGTCGCAGTGGCTGACCAGGACGCTCACCTCCGCCGCGGGCCCCTCCGCGGTGCGCGCCGCGGCCACCCGTGCGGGATCGGCCGCGGGGCCCGCGCCCGTACCCGTACGGGACGGCGTGCCGGGCGCCCGGCCGTGCTCGTCCACCATCGCCCCCGCGTCCGGGAGCGGCACGCCGCGCCGCTCCGCATCCGCCTGACCGCGGTCCGTGTCCATCGTTCGCCTCCGGGTCGTGGGGGCCCCGCACGGTGCCCGGGGCCGTCCGGTGACCGGCACGTCAGGGTGCCTCACCTGGCGGCTGTCCGCTGGAGGCCGCGTCAAACCCGTCGCCCGCCCCGCGACGCCCCCGCGGGGGCGAGGCCCGGAAGAGAAGATCAGATTCTTTCCCGATAGCGGGCGCCCCGGCACGCGCGCGGGCGTAGGCTGAACCCCCGAACCGGCCTGGGGGGTACGAGCCATGACGGACCGCCGGACCCGCACACGGCGCTCGCTCTTCGAACGCGAGACGGAACTCGCCGGCGTCGACGAGGCCCTGGACCGGCTCACCGGCACCGGCCCCGACGCGGCCGGCGGCCTGCTCGCCCTCTCCGGCCCGGCCGGCCTCGGCAAGACCACCCTGCTCGCCGAAGTGCGCCGCCGCGCCCTCGCCCGCTCCTGCACCCTCCTCGCCGCACGCGGCGGCGAACAGGAGCAGAGCCAGCCCTTCCACGTCGCCCGCCAGCTCATCCAGCCCCAGCTGGCCGGCCGCCCCGAGGCCGAGCTGCGCGCCGCACTCGGCAGCTGGTACGCGATCGTCGGGCCGGCGCTCGGCCTGTGCGCCCCCGAACAGGGCGCACCGCCCGACCCCCAGGGCCTGCGCGACGGGCTGGACTGGGTGCTCACCCACCTCACCGTCCAGCGCGCCCCCGTCGTCCTCGTCCTCGACGACGCCCACTGGGCCGACCCCGAATCCCTCGGCTGGCTCGCCGCGTTCGCCCCGCGCGCCGAGCACCTCCCGCTGCTCCTCGTCGTCGCCTACCGCCCCGACGAACTCCCCGCGCACGCCGAGGCCTTCCGCACCCTGCCCGGCCGGGCCGGCCGGCGCCCCCTCAGCCTGGCCCCGCTCACCGAGGCCGCCGTCGCCACCCTGGTCCGCGAGACCGTCGGCGCGCACGCGGAGGACGCCTTCTGCCACGAGGCCTGGGCCGTCACCACCGGCAACCCCTTCGAGGCCGTCGAACTCACCGCCAAGGTCCGCGCCCGGGGCATCACCCCCGTGGAGTCCAGCGCCCCGCTGCTGCACGACCTGGCCGCCGCCCAGCGCGGCAGCGGCCTGGTCGCCCGCCTCCAGAGCCTCGGCCCCTCCACCGTCCGCTTCGCCTGGGCCTGCGCCGTCCTGGGCACCGCCATCCCCCGGCAGATCGCCGCCCGCGTCGCCGGACTCGGGGTCGAGGAAGCCGCCGGCGCCACCTGGCGGCTGCGCGACGCCCGCATCCTGTCGGCCGCCCCGGCGGACGCCGAGGACGGGGACACCGGGCTGGAGTTCGTCCACCCGCTCATCGCCACCGCCATCTACCGGGCCATCCCCGACGCCCTGCGCGTCGCCCTGCACGGCAAGGCGGCGGCCGCCGTCGTCGACGCCGGACTCGGTTCCTCCGCCGCCGCCCGCCACCTCCTGGAGACCCACCCGGAGAGCGACCCCTGGGTGGTGCGCACCCTGCGCGAGGCCGCCGCCGAGAACCTCCGGGCCGGCGCCCCCGAAGCCGCCCGCCGCCAGCTCGCCCGCGCCCTCCAGGAGCCCCCGGACTTCGGCGAACGCGCCGCCGTCCTCTACGAACTCGGCTGCGCCTCCCTGCTCACCGAGCCCGCCACCACCGTCAACCACCTGCGGGCCGCCCTCGCCGAACCCTTCGACGACCCCGCGCTGCGCCAGGGGATCGTCATCCGGCTCGCCCAGGTCCTCGCCCACAGCGACCACCTGCGGGCCGCCTCCGAACTCCTCGCCGGCGAGATACCGCGCGCCCACGACCCGCGCGCCCGGCTGCGCCTGCAGTCCGAGCAGTTCATGTGGGACGCCTTCGACGCCGCCGAACCCGACTCGCCGGCCCGCTCCCGGCGCCTCGCCAAACTCGCCGACCGGCTCACCGGCCGCGACCTCACCGAGCGCTACGTCATCGGACTGCGCGCCTGGGACGCCTGCCTGCGCGGCGAACCCCTCGACGTGGCCCTCCACCACGCCGGGCGGGTCCTGGAACAGCCCTTCAGCTGGGCCCAGGAGGACCGCGGCTTCGAGGTCCCCGTGCTCGCCGCGATGGTCCACATGTACGCCGACCGGCCCGGCCGCGCGGAGGAGCTCTTCGAGGCGGGCACCGCCGAGTTCGAACGCCAGGGCTGGCACGGTGCCCACCTGTCCTTCGCCTACAGCCTGCGCGCCTACATCCGCTACCGGCGCGGCCGCCTGACCGAGGCCGAGGAACTGGCCCGGGCCGGCCTGCGCCTCGCCGAGCGCGTGGGCCGCCGCACGCCCGTGCACTGGTACGCGATCACCATCCTCATCACCACCCTGCTCGGCCGCGGCCGGACCGAGGAGGCCTGGGCGCTGGCCCGGGAGCACGAGTACGGGGAGCCCTTCCCCGCCGCCGTCGTCTTCCCCGACTCCCAGACCGTCTACGCCGAACTCCTCCTGGCCGCCGGGGACCGCAAGGCGGCCGCCGTCGAACTGGAGGCGGTGGACCGGCGGCTGACCCCGCGCGGGATCCAGAACCCCGCCTGGTGCCCCTGGCGGCTGCACCTGGCCCGCACGGTGGCCCCCGAGGACCCCGCCAGGGCCCGCGCCCTGGCCGCCGAGGCACTGCACCGCGCGAGGGCCTTCGGCGCCCCCTCCGCCATCGGACAGGCCCTGCGCGTCTCGGCCGAGGTGGCGCCGCCGGAACAGCGCGCCGCCCTGCTGGCCGAGGCCGTCACCCAGTTGGAGGACTCCCCGGCGGCCTACGAGCTGGCCCGCGCCCTCGCCGCGCTCGGCACCGAGCTGCGCGACCCCGACCTGCTCACCCGCGCCCACCTGACCAGCCGCGCCTGCGGGGCCGACGGCCTGGAGGCACAGACCGCCGAGGCCCTGGGCGCGTTCGCCCGCGGCGCAAGCTGAGGCGCGGGCCGCCCGCCCGGGGCAGGGTGGACCGCATGGACCACCCCACCAGGCTCAGCGTCTTCCGGAGCGAGGCGGCGGCCTTCGACCGGGCCCTGCGACGGGCCGCCGAAGGCGGCCGGGACGCACCACCGGTCCCGTCCTGCCCCGGCTGGTCCGTCGCCGACCTCGCCGGCCACCTCGGCAGCGTCCAGCGCTACCTCACCCACGTCCTGCGGGGGCGGCACACCGAGCCCCCCGACGCGACGGACCCGGCGCTCTACGCGCTCCCCGAGGACCCCGGCGTACGGGCCGCCTGGCCCCGGCACGACGCGACCCCGCACCGCGGCCCCGTCCCCGCGGAACTCCTCGACTGGTCGGCCGCCGCCGCCCGGGAACTGGCGGACACGCTGGACGAACTCGGCCCCGGCGTACCGGTGTGGAGCTGGTCGCCCGAGCGGACCAGCGGCTTCTGGGCGCGCGTGCAGACCGTCGAACAGGCCGTCCACCGCTGGGACGCGGAGTCCGTCACGGGCACGCCGGCCCCCTTCGACCCGGCCTTCGCCGCCGACGCGGTCGCCCAGACCTTCGAGGTCATGGTCCCCGCCCGGCGCGGCTGGAAGCCGGCCCCGGCCGGAGCCGGGGAGCGCTACCGCTTCCGCCGCAGCGACGGCCCCGGATCCTGGACGCTGGAGTTCACCGGGGACCGGGTGCGCCTGGATCCGGGCGGCACCGGCCCGGTGGCCGTCGAGGCGGCGGGCACGGCCTCCGACCTCACCCTGTTCCTCTGGCAGCGCCTCCCCGCGGCCGGCCTGGAGGTCACCGGCGACCCGGCCCTGCTCGACCGCTGGTTCGAGCTCGTCCCCCCGGCCTGAACCGGGACCGGGGCACCGCTCAGCGGCGCACGCCCTCCGGCCGGACCGGAGGGTCCGGCCGGGTGCGGAAGGAGGAGACGACGGGGGAGCGGCGCAGGGCCCGGGACACGGCGACGAGGTCCGGGGTGCCAGCCGGGGCCGCCCCGGCGACGATCGTGCCCTCCGCCCCGCTGCCGGGTCCGGCGGCGCGGCCCAGGCGCAGGCCGCCCACCGCCGCGACCACCGCCACGGCGTCGGCGGTCGCCGCCGCCCGGGCGGGCGTCTCGCCGCGGGCCAGCGCCTCGGCGAGGGCCCGTGCGCGGACGTCGGGGTCCATGTACGGCTGGAGCCGCAGCAGCCCGTCGCTGATCTGCGTCCGGCGCTGGACCAGGCGCCGGCTCACCGGGGTCCGCCGGGGCAGCCGCAGCGGGGCCTCCAGTCCGGCCAGCTCGCGCACGAACGGGGCGAGGGAGCGGTACTGGCGGTAGTCCGTCCACAGCGCCTGTGCGGCCTGGCCGGCGTGCGGGAGAATGAAGCCCACGGCGATGAACAGGGCGCACACCGAGGCGATGGGCGGGGCCACGTAGGTGCTGAGCCAGTCCAGGTCGTGGCCGGTCCAGCGGGTGACCACCGCGACGAGCTTCACGGTGTCGTAGCAGAGGTTCAGGATGAACCCGACGACCAGGAACACCAGGCCCGCCCGCAGCCAGCCGGACACCTCGCGCAGCCACGTCCAGGTGACCGCCGAGGTGACCAGGCAGGCGGCCGTGTGCGCCCCGAGATAGAGCAGGATGTGCTCGCGCATCCAGGGGGTGTTGGCGTAGTAGGTGTCCAGGTCCCGCAGCCGCTCGACCGGCACGTCGGCGAAGGCGAAGGTGATCCACAGCCCGGCGACCACGGCCGCGTAGACGGCCCCGATCGTCCAGATGGTCCGGCGGACCCGCCGGGGATCGCCCCCGCGCCAGTGGATGATCATGATCAGGCAGGAGGCGCAGAACAGCGTCAGCAGCGAGTAGACCAGCGGCGCCGCGAAGTTGCTGACGCCCGTGGAGCTGTTCAGCAGGGCGAGCGTCTTGGGGCGGCCGAAGTAGAACACGGCCGAGCCCAGCACGAGCAGCCCGCCGAGGGAGCGCACGTTCGGGTCGATCCGCCAGAACCTCATGATCACCGGCAGGCGGATGGCCAAGGCCAGGGTGAGGATCGCCGCCGGGATGAGGTACGGGATGTAGAACCTGTCCGAGGTCAACGTCAGCCGATCGGTCCGCGGTAGCCGAGGGCGTTGCCTATCCGGCCCGCCACACCGTTCCTGCGTCCCGCCCCGGGGGACTCCCCGCCCGCCAGCCAGGGCCGGCACCGGTCCCCGAGCATCAGCCCGAACCGCTCGGCCTCGATCTCCTGGGCGTCCTCGTAGTGGGACCGCGCGGCGACGCTCGCGTACGTCAGCGAGGAGGCGTCCGGCAGGGAGCGGGCCGCGTCGGCCGCCCTGTTGCCGTGCTCGCCGCAGTGTCCGGCGTTCATGTGCCACAGCTCGTGCCCGAGGATGACCAGTTGGTGGTCCGGGGTCGTGTACTTCTCCACGACGACGATGTCGTACTTCTCCATGTTCAGCCACAGGCCCGAGGTGGTCAGCTCGGTGGGGAAGCGCTCGAAGCGCAGCACGATGGGGCGGCCGCCGCGGGTCCGGCTCATCGCGTCGCACAGGGCGCGGAAGAGGGTCTGCGGATCGGCCGGCGCCTCCAGGTCGAGCGAGGACGTCAGCGCGGTGCACAGCTTGCGCATCGAACGGGACAGGTTCACCGGGCCGCCCCGGCGTGCCGCTCGGCGGAGAGCATCCCCGTGATCATGCCCAGCAGCAGGGTCTCCTGCGTGCGGGTCAGGGGTCTTCCCCGGGTGGAGACGGAGACCAGGCCGTACTGGTCCACGAGGTCGGCCATCAGGTTGCCCGATCGGTAGTCGAGGGATTCGAGGGTGGGCCGCAGGGCCCGGCTCACCGCCTGCGCCGGGGTGTCCGTCAGGAAGGAGGCCTCGCGGCCGAAGAAGGCGGCGAACGCCTTGCAGTACCGCAGGTGCGGGGGCCTGCGCCCGGACACCAGGGCGTCGACCCAGCGGGTCGGGGCGCCGATCGCCGCCGCGATGTCCGCGACGCGGTAGGGGCGGCCGTGGACGTCGCGGGAGACCGCGTAGAGGAACGCCGCCCGCCGGCGGACCCTCTCCCCGGTCCCCCCGGGCCCGGGATCGGCCCCCTCCTCGCCGCGCAGCAGCGCCGCCGTCACCTCCGGGGGGACGCCGGCCCGCTCGGCGAGGGCTTCCGGGTCCAGGATCTCGTCCAGCTCCAGTCCCCCCTCCTCGGCGAGCGCCCGGATCCGGTCGAGCGTCACGGCGAGGGGAAGCGGCGGATCGCCAACAGACACGGTCATCCGTCTGTGCTCCCATACGTCCGAGGCCGTCTGCGCACCCGGGATGGCGGTAGGCCCCCCGGCCATCGAGATCCCCACCTTCGGATCGTAGCCGCCGATTCGAAAACGATCGCGGACCGGTGGCGGGGACGGACAGCAAGATACAGCCAGGAGGGCCGGTGGTGGCAGAAAAAGGCGCACGCCGGAAGCTGCCCGGCCGGTAAGGAGCACGGCGTGAGGACGCGCCGTACCCGCAGGTCCGCGATCTCCGCGGCCCCCCGGCCCGCCCCGGCGGCGGAGGCACCCCCGGGGCCGGAAAACCCGCGCGGCCACGTACCATGGGCCGCATGTCCTTCCTCCGCCGCCACCGCGCCGCCACACCCGCCGGCCCGGACTTCGACGTCCTGGCCATGGACCCGGGGGACTGGCCGGGCAACCTCGGGGCCGGGCTGCTGCCCGCCCCCGACGGCAGCTGCCAGGGCGTCTTCCTCCGCTACGACCTCTTCGGCGGACGCGGCCCCGCGATGATCATCGGCAACCTCCCCGAAGGCTCCCCGGCCCGGGACCTCGCCGAGGGCCAGGTGCCCTTCGAGGTGGCCCAGCTCCTCGACGCCCTCGAGAACGACGAGGAGGTCGAGGTCACCGGCACCGAGGACTGCCCCGTCATGCAGGGCGACAACCTCCTCATCGTCCGCAAGGTCAAGCTCTCCGAGAGCCGGATCTCCTGCGTCCAGTTCGACCGCAGCGACAACGTCCTCGTGACGATCGCCAGCTGGGACCGCCCCATCACCGACGACCTCTACGCACTGCTGAAGCCGCTCCCGGCCGAGCTCTTCCAGCAGGGCTAGGCGGCTGGGCGCCCGCGCCCGGGTGCCGCCCGGCCGTCAGGCGCCGTCCGCGATGTCGTTCGCCGCCACGTAGCCGAACGTCATCGCGGGCCCGATCGTCGAACCGGCCCCCGCGTAGCTGTGGCCCATCACCGCCGCGCTCGCGTTGCCCGCCGCCCACAGGCCCCGGATCACCGAGCCGTCCGCCCGCAGTGCGCGGGCCCGGGCGTCGGTGACGATGCCGCCCTTGGTCCCCAGGTCGCCCGGCACGATCCGGAAGGCGTAGAAGGGCGGCGCCCAGATCGGGGCCAGGCAGGAGTTCGGCAGCACGTTCGGGTCCGTGTAGTAGTGGTCGTACGCCGTGTCCCCCCGGTGGAAGTCGGGGTCGGAGCCGCTCCACGCCTGGGCGTTGAACCGGTTCAGCGTCGCCCGCAGCGCAGCCGCCGGCACCCCGATCTGCCCCGCCAGCGCGTCCCAGGTCCAGGCCTTCTTCGCGGCCCCCGCCTCGTACCAGGCGTCCGGGAAGGGCAGCGTCGGCAGCACGTCCTTGAACAGGTACCGGTTGCGGTAGTTCTGGTCCACGATCAGCCACGCCGGGATGTGCGACCCCGTCGCGCCCCGGTCCTTCTCGTACATCACGTGCACCACGTCGCTGTACGGCGCCGCCTCGTTCACGAACCGCGTTCCGGCGCGGTTGACGACCAGACCGCCCGGCAGGGTCCGCTCCGCCAGGCAGAAGTACGGCTCCCCGGGCAGCGGGATCGACGGCCCCCACCAGGCGTCCTCCATCAACGCCAGCGCAGCGCCCGCCCGCTGCCCCGCGAGGATCCCGTCGCCGGTGTTCTCCTTGGCGCCCACCGACCACTCGGTGCCGATCGGCTGCTGCTGGTAGCGCTCCCGCATCGCCGCGTTGTGCTCGAAGCCGCCGGAGCCGACCACCACGCCCCGGCGGGCGCGCACCACGCCCCGTACGCCGTCCTTCTCCACCACCACCCCGGTGACCGCCCCGCCCTCCTGGAGCAGGTCGACGAGCGGGCTGTTCAGCCATACCGGAACCCCCGCCCGCATCAGCCCGGCCCGCAGCCCGGCGGCCAGCGCCTGCCCCATCGTCAGAGGCTTCTGCCCCAGCAGCGCCGCCTTCGTGCCGCGCGCCAGGCACTCCGTGGACACCGCGAGCCCCTTCGCGGTGACCGCCGCGAGGTTGAGCCACTTGTAGTCCTGGCTGAACACCACCATCCCGGCCGGCACGGGCATGTACGCCGGGTTCAGGTGCGCCAGTTCGGCCCCCAGGACGTTCCCGTCGATCTGGTCCGGCTCGATGGAGCGGCCGTTCGGCAGCCCGCCCGGCAGGTTCGGGTAGTAGTCGCTGTACCCGTCCATGAAGCGGAACCTCAGCGGGCTGTTCGCCATGACGAAGTCCAGCATCCGCGGGCCGTTGGCCAGGAACGCCCGCTGCCGGTCGGCCGGCACGTCGGGCCCCACCACCGCCGACAGGTACGCCGCCGCCTTCTCCGGGGTGTCCGGCACCCCCGCGCCCAGGATCACCGAGTTGTTCGGCAGCCAGATGCCGGCCCCCGAGCGCGCCGCCGAACCGCCGAAGGTCGGGGCCTTCTCCACCACCAGCACGCTCAGCCCCCGCCCGGCGGCGGTGAGGGCGGCGGTCATCCCCGCCGCCCCCGACCCGACCACCACCACGTCGTACTCGCCGAACGCGGCCCCCTCGGCCCGGGCCGCGGCCCCCGGCAGCACGGCGGCGGTGAGCACCCCGGCCCCCGCGCCGGCGAGGACCGTCCGGCGGGAGGGCGGGGCGGGACGCGGCGCGTCGGCGCTCGCGGATATGGACACGGCCTCGGTCATGGGCGGGCTCCAGGGGTGTGGGAGGGGCGGGCTCCGGGCGTCTGATGCTGAGTCAGAAAAGGTGTTCGGGGGATCATGTGATGTCAAGGCACGCGCACCCGGGCGATCCGCCCCGGACAGGCCGAATCCCGTGGTCCCCCCACCAGGTGGAGGGGCCACGGGATTCCGGCCGAAGGGGCGCGCGCGGGGTCAGCGGGTGCCGACCGCCGCCCGGACCGCTCTGCGGGCCATGCCCGCGTCGTCGTGGAGGCGGCGCAGCAGCAGGCGCTGCTCCTCCCCCGAGGACAGGGCCCCCGCGGGCAGCGGCCGGCTCGCCGGGGACGCCAGCATCGACCGCTGCACGGCCGTCTCGCACATCCGGATCTCCCTGGTCAGCACCAGCATCAGGTTCACCAGGAAGGCGTCCCGGGAGGCCGCGCCCGCCGACTGCGCGAGCCGGCTGATCTGGCTGCGCGCCGCGGGGGCGTCGCCCAGCACCGCCCACAGCGTGGCCAGGTCGTAGCCCGGCAAGTACCAGCCCGCGTGCTCCCAGTCCAGCATCACCGGCCCGGCCGGGGACAGGAGCAGGTTCGACAGCAGCGCGTCACCGTGGTTGAACTGCCACGGGATCCCCGCCGGCCGCAGCCCGTGCAGCAGCTTCTGCAGGTCGCCGAAGTCCCGGTCGGTCAGCAGCCCCAGGTCGTGGTCGCGCGAGATCCGCCGCGCGTAGTCCACCGGGTGCCCGAACAGGTCGGCCGACGGACGCCACTGGTTGACCCGGCACACCGCGCCCAGCGCCGCCCGTACGTCGGCCCTCGGAGGTGCCTCCACCGGGTGCCGCTGGAGGGCGGCGACCCGGCCGGCCATCCGCTCGACGACCAGGACGCAGTTCTCCGGGTCGGCGGCGATCAGGCGGGGCACCCGGACCGGCGGGCGGTGCCGGACGAAGGTCCGGTACGTCGCTATTTCGTGCCGGTACCGCTCGCGCCACTCGGGCGAGTGGTCCAGTAAAACCTTCGCGACCGCGGTCATCCGTCCTGTCGTCCCGACCAGGAGGACCGACCGGCCGCTGCGCCGCAGCACCTGGACCGGAGCGAACTCGGGACAGATCCGCTGCACCGACGCGAGCGCGGCGCGCAGCTGCGCGCCCTGCGGCCCGGACAGGTCGATTCTTCCGCTGAGCGGCTGCGATCCGGCCGCCGGCAGCCGCCGCGCCCGCACGGCGCCCTGCGCCGGGACCGGCTGGCGGCCGGTTTCGAGGGGGATGCCGCCGCCCCCCGCCTGAAGGGTGCGGTGGGGGCGGACCGGGGCGGACACGGAGGACGTGGCTGCGTACATGGCGTTTACGGTTCCCTTCGTGCGCCGACGAGTTGCGTACGCCGCCCCGCCGGATCCCGTACTTCACCCTGGGGAGCTCCGCCGGTGAACCGGGTCGGGGAGGCGCATTCCTACCTGACACCCGGCGGCAGGTGGCGAACCACGGGGCGTGCCCTGGCGAACCCTGGCGAATAGTCCACGGGGAACTGACAGGGGGTTACTGTCAACTCAGCCGAGAACCTGGGGGCTTGACGTGAGCAAGGGTCCAAACACCCGTCTGAACGACCTGTTCGGCCTGGCCGGCTGGTCGAAGGGCGAACTCGCGAGGATGGTCAACCGGCAGGCGGCCGCGATGGGCCACCACCAACTGGCCACCGACACCTCGCGGGTGAGGCGCTGGATCGACATGGGGGAGACCCCGCGCGAGCCGGTGCCCACGGTACTGGCAGCACTGTTCACCGAGCGGCTCGGTCGTGTCGTGACCATCGAGGACCTCGGGTTCGTACGGCAGCGGCGCACCACCAGACGGCAGCCCGACGGGGCGAAGGAGAACCCCGACGGCGTGCCCTGGGCGCCCGAACGCACGGCCGCGGTCCTCACCGAATTCACGGGAATGGACCTCATGCTCAACCGTCGCGGCCTGATGGGCGCGGGAGCCGCGCTCACCGCCGGCTCAGCCCTCAGCAACGCCATGTACGACTGGCTGCAAGGCGATCCCGCCACCGCCAAGGACCCGCAGCGCTTCGGCGACCCCTACCAGGCCGACCCGGCGGGCTACGACCGCTACGAGGCCGCCCCGATCGGCTCTCAGGAGATCGAGGCCCTGGAGCGCTCGGTCGAGGTCTTCCGGGCCTGGGACGCCTCCAGAGGCGGCGGCCTCCAGCGCAAGGCCGTCGTCGGCCAGCTGAACGAGGTCGGCGGTATGCTCGCCTACCACCACCCCGACCACCTCCAGCGCAGGCTGTGGGGGGTGGCGGCCAACCTGGCGGTCCTGGCGGGCTGGATGTCGCACGACGTCGGCCTGGAACCCACCGCGCAGAAGTACTTCGTCATCGCCGCGCACGCGGCCCGCGAGGGCGGCGACCGCCCGCGCGCCGGCGAGGCGCTGTCGCGGGCCGCCCGGCAGATGGTCCACCTGGGCAAGCCCAACGAGGCCCTGGACCTGATGAAGCTGGCCCAGGCGGGCTCCGGGGACCAGACCCTGCCGCGCACCCGGGCCATGCTGCACACCATCGAGGCCTGGGCCCAGGCCGCCATGGGCAAGGGCCAGGCCATGCGCCGCACGCTGGGCGAGGCCGAGGACCTGTTCGTGTCCGACAAGGGCGACGTGCCGCCGCCGTCGTGGATGCAGCACTTCGACGAGGCCGACCTGCACGGGATGCAGGCCCTGGCCTACCGCACGCTCGCCGACCACGACGCCTCGGCGGCGCCGGTCGCCGCACGGCACGCGCGCGAGGCGCTGCGGCTGCGCGGCGACGGCTACCAGCGCTCGCAGATCTTCGATTACATCTCCATGGCCTCCGCCTGCTTCATCGCGGACGAGCCCGAACAGGCCGACCGCTACGCCCGCCTGGCCCTGGTCTCGATGAACGAGACCTCCTCCCACCGGACGTGGGACCGCCTGCGCGAGATGTACCGGCTCACCGGGCAGTACGCCGGGTACGCGCGCATCGAGGACCTGCGCGAGGAGATCGAGCAGGTGCTCCCCGACGGCCCCGCCCCGCGCGCCGCGCGCGGAACCGGCGTCTAGGGGGCCGGTGTCGCGGAGCGTGTCGACGGACGCGGACGGGAATAGACGACGAACGGGGCCGCGCCTCGGGCGCGGCCCCTCGGAACCGATCGGGTGCGGCGTCGGTCAGCCGCCGATACGGGCCACCAGCACGCAGGCGTCGTCCTCACGCCGGCCCTCACCGAACTCCTGCGTCACCAATCGCACGCAGTCCCGCGCCGACCGCGCGGCCGAGAACCGCGGCGCCAGCGCGAGCAGCCGCTCGGTCCCGTCCGCCCGGCTGAACCCGACGCCGCGCGGGGTCAGTCCGTCGGTGTGCAGGACGAGCACGTCACCCGGTTCGAGCAGCTCCTCGGCCTGCCCGTAGACGGCCCCCGAGGTGGCCCCCAGCAGCACCCCCTCCGGCGGCTGGAGCGCGCGTCCCTGGCCGCGGCGGAAGAGCAGGGGCGCGGGGTGTCCGGCCTGCGCCCAGGACAGCAGCCGGCGGTCGGGGTCGTAGCGGCAGCAGACGGCCGAGCCGAGGGCCGGCTGCGCGGAGGTCTCCAGCAGCTGGTTGAGCCAGCCCATCAGCGGGCCCGGCTCGATGCCGGCCATGGCCATCCCGCGCAGGGCGCCCAGCAGCATGGCCATGCCGGAGGTGGCGCTCACCCCGTGCCCGGTCAGGTCACCGACCGTCAGCAGCGAGCGCCCGTCGCCCAGTTCGAGCGCGTCGTACCAGTCGCCGCCGATCAGCGTGCTGGTCGCGGAGGGCAGGTAGTGCGCGGCCACGTCCATCGCGCCGGCGTTGTCGTGCGGGAACCGCAGGGAGCCGCGCCACGGGGGGAGCACGGCTTCCTGCAGCTCGACCGCCAGCCGGTGCTCGGTCTGCGCGATCTCCCGCTGGCGCAGGAGCGAGTCACGGGACTCGCGCTCCGCCCGCTGGCTCCGGCGCAGTTCGCTGACGTCCCGCAGCAGGGCCCACATCGAGGCCGTGCAGCCGTCGGCGTCGAGGACCGGCTCGCCCCTCATGTGCAGCGTCCGGACGCGGCCGTCGGTCCGGACGATGCGGAACTCGCCGTCTATCGGCTTGCCGTCGACCAGGCAGTCGGTGACCATCGCGGTCAGCAGCGGCTGGTCCTCGGAGAACAGGGTGGATCCCAGCTCGTCGAGGGGGAGCGCGCCCGCCTCCGGGGAGCGGCCGAAGATCTGGAACAGCTCGTCGGACCAGGTGACCTCGTCCGTCAGCAGGTTCCACTCGGCGCTGCCGACGCGGGTCTGGCGGTCCTCGGGCGCGGCCTCCGGGGGGACCGCGGGGAGCCCGGTGTCCTCGGGGGTGGGCGGCAGGCCCTCCTTGAGCTGGCCCAGGTGCTGGCCCAGGTCGTCGAGGTGGTGCACCGCGAGGTCGCACAGGGCGCGCTGCCAGCGGCCCTGGGCGTCGTCGTCGTCCACGACGGTGTCGCGGCGGACCGCGTCCACCTCCCCGCGCAGCCGGCGGGTCTGCGAGATCAGCGCGTCCACGGATCCCGGCTCGGGCGGCTGCGCGGAACGGTCCGCGTACAGGTGGGACGGCATGAGCACTCCGATACAGGCGCGGCGATACGGGCTCGGCACGGCCAGGTCTGAAAGAAGGACCGCTCACGACTGTGGCACAGCGGGAGACGGCCTGTAAGGCGTTTGGCAACATCCGTAACGTTCTTGCATACGGCATATGCCGAAGGCCTCCCGGCCGTCTCCCGTCCGTGCGAACATTTCCGGTCGGCCGTGGCGGCCGCTCCCGCGGCGGCCCCGCCGCCCCGCCCGTTCCGTTCCCGGGCGCCGCGCGTGCTGCGGTGCCGGCCGTCAGACGCTCAGGGGCACCGGGTGGATCTCGTCGGCCGGGTGTCCCGCCCGCTCGTGGACCTTCTGGACCGCCGCCGCCGAAGGCGCCTCGGACAGGCAGTAGACCTCGCCGGACGCGGGGTCGGCCCAGGCGCGCTGGAACGTGACCTTCTCCTCCGACTGGATCGCGAGGTCCGCCCGGTGGGCTTCCATCAACTGGTCCGCGGTAATGCCCTTCATGCCGTGGTGGACATCCATGAACTGGCCCATCTCCGCACACCTCCTCGTGCATGGCAAACGCGTACGGATCTGTTTCCATCGTCCGCCCGCGGCCGGAAATCGGCCTTCCGGGCGGGGCGGCTCGATCGTACGGGCGAGGCGTGCGAGGCCCCGGGTCCGGTGCGGCCACCCGGACGGCGGGGCGGGTGCCCCACCCGAACGGAGGACCCCGTCCGTCACTTCCGCTTCCCAGCCCACCCGGTGATCGCTACCCTACGTGTCGGTAACGAGCCGGGGCGGTCCGCTGGACGAGGGCGGGCCGGGGGAGGGCGGGGACAGGTCCAGATGGCCGAAGAGAGCAGCACGCCGACGGGGCGGCACGCGGGCGGCGGCAGCCGCAGGTCCTTCCTGACCTACCTCGTCGCGGCCCCCACCCTGGCCCTCGTCACCCGCGCCGGGGCCGACGCCCTGGCCCCGCAGCCCGCGCACGCGGTGGTGCCGAGCCTGCCCGAGGTGGCCGACCTGGTCGACCTCGGGGACCTGTTCATCCTGGCCGGCGCCCCGACCTCCGCCCTGCTGGTGCTCGTCGTCCAGGAGGACGGCACCCTCCGCTTCCGGCTGCCCCGCGAGGAGGTCGGCCAGGGCCTCACGACCGCCGTGGCCATGCTCGTCGCGGAGGAACTCGACGCGCCGCTGGCCAGCGTCCGGGTGGAACTGGACGACGCCCGGCCCGAGCTGCTGTTCAACCAGCTCACCGGTTCCTCCAACTCCATCCGCTCCCTGTACGGGCCGGTCCGCCAGTGCGCCGCGACCGCCCGGGCCCGCCTCGTCGCGGCCGCCGCCGCCCGCTGGAACCTCCCCGCCGCGTCGCTGACCACGGCGAACGGCTCCGTACGGGCCCCGGACGGGCGCACCGCCGGCTACGGGAGCCTCGCCGCCGAGGCCGCCGCACCCGGCCTCGTCGTACTCGGCGCCACGCCGAAGCCGGCCGCCCGGCACTCCCTCGTCGGCACCCCGACCGGGCGCGTCGACGCCCGCGCCATGGTCACCGGCGCCCAGCGCTACACCCTCGACCTCGACGTGCCCGGCGCCAAGCCCTGCGTGGTGCGCCGCCCGCCCAGCCTCGGCGGTACCGTCCGCTCCGTGGCCAACCGCGCGGCCGTCCAGGCGATGCCGGGCGTCCTGCACGTGGTGACGGTCCCCACCGGGGTCGCCGTCGTCGCCGAGACGTTCGGGCAGGCCCTCGACGCCAAGGCGGCCCTCCAGGTCGACTGGGGACCCGGCCCCGCCGACCAGCTGTCGGACGAGCAGGTCCGGGCCAGGCTGCGCGCCGCCACCCCGCCCCCGCTGGTGCCGCCGCTGCTCACCCCGTACGTGGACGCCGAGTTCGACTTCGCCTTCGTCAGCCACGCCCCGATGGAGACCAACTCGGCCGTCGCCGACGTCCGCGACGACCGGGCCGAGATCTGGTCCGGCCTCAAGTCCCCCATCGTCGCCCGCGAGACCATCGCCGCGGACCTCGGACTCCCGCTGGACAAGGTGAAGGTGCACGTGGTCCAGGCCGGCGGCTCCTTCGGCCGGCGCCTGTTCTTCGACGCCGCCCTGGAGGCCGCCCGCGTCTCCCGGGCCTGCCGCCGCCCGGTCAAGCTCATGTGGACCCGCGTGGACGACACCCGCCACGGCCGGATGCGCCCCGCCACCCACCACCGGATCCGGGCCACCCACCTGCTCGGCGAGGTGCTCAGCTTCGAGCACCGGGTCGCCGCCGCCGAGACCGACTTCCGCCACGGACTCGGCGAGATCATCACCGCCACCGCCGCGAGCCTGCCCTCCGGCATCGGCAACGCCACCCTCGCCCAGACCCTGTTCCTCACCACGGTGAAGTCCCCGTACCACTTCGGGCTCACCACCCAGGCGCTGACCGAGGTGCCGACCGGCGTCCCCACCGGTTCCTGGCGCTCGGTCTACTCGGCCAACACCCGCGGCGCCGAGGAGATCATGGTCGACGAACTGGCCGCCGCCACGGGCAAGGACCCCTACCGCTTCCGGCGCACCTTCCTCAAGACCGACGCCCAGCGCGCCGTCCTCGACAGGGCGGCCACCGAGGGCCAGTGGGGGCGCGCCCTGCCGGCCGGCTGCGCACAGGGCATCGCCTTCCACGAGGAGTACAAGTCGCGCACCGCCTGCCTGGTGGAGATCGACGCCCGAGACCCGGAGCACGTCCGCGTCACCCGGGCGGTCATCGCCGTCGACGTGGGCCTGCCCGTCAACCCGCGCGGGCTGGAGGCCCAGATGATCGGCGGGCTCACCGACGCGATCTCCACCACCCTGCGCGCCGGGCTGCACCTGGACAGGGGGCTGCCGCTGGAGGGCAGCTACAGCCAGTTCCACTGGGCGAAGCAGCGCGACACCCCGCAGGACGTACGGGTCTTCGTGCTCCCGGCGACCGGCACCGAGCCGGGCGGCGCGGGGGAGCTCGGCGTGCCCGCCGCCGTGGGAGCCATCGCCAACGCCTGGGCCCGGGCGACCGGTTCCAAGCCGCGCAGCTTCCCCCTCGACTTCGACGTCGATTTCACCCCCTACCCGCGCTGACCACCGGAGTACCCCGCCGTGCCCTCGCACACCTTCACCGTCAACGGACGGAGCGTCACCGTCGACGCGCCCGACGACCTGCCCCTGCTGTGGGTGCTCCGCGACATGCTGGGGGTCACCGGCCCCAAGTACGGCTGCGGGGTGGACGTCTGCAAGGCCTGCACCAGCCACCTCGACGGGGTGGACGTCCGCCCCTGCGTGGTGCCGGTCTCGGCCTGCGCGGGCCGGCGCGTCACCACCATCGAGGGGCTCGCGGACGGCGACCGGCTGCACCCCGTCCAGGAGGCCTGGCTCGAACAGGACGTCGCCCAGTGCGGCTTCTGCCAGCCCGGCCAGATCATGGCCGCCGTGGCCCTGCTCCGCCGGACCGCCGAGCCCACGGACGAGGACATCGACGCCATCGCCAACATCTGCCGCTGCGGCACGTACTTCCGCATCCGCGAGGCCATCCACGGCGCGGCCGCCCGGATGCGGGAGCAGGGCACGCTTCCGTAGGGGCCGTCCGGGACCGCCCCTGGGCCGTACGGGCGACGCCGACCCGGCGGGGTACCGCGCGTGGACGCCCGAAATCCGCAGGACATTGATATCCATCGCGGAATGAGGCGAATCAATGCGAAACGGCTGCTGGTCGGTGAGCCCCTCGACACCGCGCGCCTGGGCGAGACGCTGCTCCCCAAACGGCTGGCCCTGCCCATCTTCTGCAGCGACCCGCTCTCCTCGGTGGCCTACGCCACCGAGGAGATCCTGCTGATCCTCGCCCTCGGCGGAGTCGCCCTCCTCCACCTCGCCTGGTACGCGGCCGCCGCCATCGTCTTCCTGATGGTGGTGGTCGTCGCCTCCTACCGGCAGACCTGCCACGCCTACCCCGGCGGCGGGGGCGCGTACGTCGTCAGCTCCGAGAACCTGGGCGCCACCGCCGCCCTCACGGCCGCCAGCGCCCTGCTCGTCGACTACGTGATGACCGTCGCGGTGTCGGTGGTCTCCGGGGTCGCCGCCATCACCTCGGCCATCCCCTCCCTCAGCGACCACCAAGTCGCCCTGTCCGTCGCCTTCGTGGTGCTGCTGACCGTCATGAACCTGCGCGGGGTGCGGGAGTCGGGGCGCGTCTTCGCCGTCCCCACCTACGGGTTCGTGCTCGTCATCTACGTCATGTTCGCCGTCGCCGCCGTCCGTCTGGGCACCGGCGCCACCATCCGCGCCGAGTCCGCCCACCTGCCGATCGAAGCGACCGGCACCTACACCGGCATCGCCGTCGTCTTCCTCGCCCTGCGCGCCTTCGCCTCCGGCTGCACCGCCCTCACCGGCGTCGAGGCCATCAGCAACGGCGTGCCCGCCTTCCGCAAGCCCAAGGCCAGGAACGCGGCGACCACCCTCGCCGCGATGGGCGCGCTGTCCGTGACCATGTTCGCCGGCATCACCGCCCTCGCCATGGTCTACCAGGTGCACGTCGCCGCCGACCCCACGGAACTCGGCCTGCCCCCGGGCACCCCGATGTCCACCGCCCTCGCCCAGATCGGCCGGGCCACCTTCGGGGACCGGCACCTCCTCTTCTACCTGCTCCAGGCCGCCACCGCCGGGGTGCTGGTCCTCGCCGCGAACACCGCCTTCAACGGCTTCCCGATGCTGGCCTCGATCCTCGCCAAGGACCACTACGCCCCGCGCCAGCTGTACAACCGGGGCGACCGGCTCGTCTACTCCAACGGCGTCGTCCTGCTCGCCCTCGCCGCCATCACCCTCATCGTCGCCTTCGACGCCGAGCTGACCCGCCTCATCCAGCTCTACATCATCGGCGTCTTCGTCTCCTTCACCCTCTCCCAGGCCGGCATGGTCCGGCACTGGCGGCGCGCGCTCGCCTCCCCCGACACCCCGCGCGCCGGGCGGGTCCACATCCACCGCAGGCTCGCCATCAACGCGGTGGGCGCGGCCATGACCGCCGTGGTCCTGGTCATCGTCCTGACCACCAAGTTCACGCACGGAGCCTGGCTGGTCGTGATCGCCATGCCCCTCCTCTTCCTCGGCATGAAGGGGGTCCGCCGCCACTACGACCGGGTGGCCGGACAGGTGGCCGTCGCCCCCGGCGAGCGGCCGCGCAAGCCGTCGCGCCACCACGTCGTCGTCCTCGTCGCCAACGTGCAGGCACCGACGCTCAAGGCCCTCGGCTACGCCCAGGGGCTGCGGCCCGACAGCCTCGGCGCACTCTCCGTGGCCGCCGACGAGCAGGAGGCGCGCGGGCTGCGCGAGGCCTGGGCCGATGTCGACCCGGGCATGCCGCTGAAGATCCTCCACTCGCCCTACCGCGAGGTGGTCGGCCCCGTGGTGGCCTACGTGGAGGAGGCCGCGGCCGCCGAGGGCACCGACATGCTCTCGGTGGTCATCCCCGAGTACGTCGTCGGGCACTGGTGGGAGCAGCCCCTGCACAACCAGAACGCGCTGCGGCTCAAGGCGCGGCTGCTGTTCACCCCGGGGATCGCGGTGATCGACGTGCCGTACCTGCTGGAGTCGGCCCGCCACCCGCAGCCCCGGGACCGGGAGGCGGCGCGGCCGTAGCGCGCTGGGCCACCGCCGCGTGGGCCAGCGCCAGTTCCACCACGTGCGCCGGGTCCGACAGGGCGCGGCCGGTGAGCTGCTCCAGCCGCCGCAGCCGGTTGGAGACGGTGTTGCGGTGGCAGTAGAGCCGCTGCGCGGCGTACGTGGTCGAGCCCTGGCAGGCCAGCCAGGTGCCCAGGGTGAGGAGCAGCACGCGTGCCTCCTGCGGCGGCAGCGCCAGCACCGGGCCCAGCACCACCTCCCGCAGCCGGGCCGCGAGTTCCGGGTCGGCCGCGACCAGCGCCGCCGGGATCCGCTCGTCGAGCAGGGCGACGCCGGCGCCGGACGGGGGCGGCCCGGCCCGCAGCGCGAGCGCCGCGAGCCGGCGGGCCCCCGCCAGCTCGCCCGGGGACCCGACCACCGGGCTGATCCCGGCGCGCACCGCGAGCGGGGCGAGCAGGGCGGCCAGGGCTTCCGGCGGGTGGTGGCCCAGCTCGGCGAGGCCGGTCTCCCCGTCGGCCCGGATCCGCCACAGCACCCGCGGGGCGTCCGGCCCCGCCCCGGTCACGCCGCCGGTGCCGCCCGGGCCCAGCACCACGACCGCGAAGCGGCCCCGTTCCGGCAGCCCCAGCCGTGCGGCGGCGGAGGCCGCCGACTCCGGTGTCCGCGCGGCCGCCGCGGAGTCGTCGAGCAGCGCGTCCAGCAGGGCCGCGCGCCGCTCGCGCTCCCGTTCCGCGCGCTCGGCCCCGGCCTGGTGGTACGCCTCCGACGCGGCGTCCGCCAGCTGGTCCAGTACGTCCCACAGCGCGCCCGCCCCGGCCAGCAGCCGGGGCAGCGCCGCCCGGTCGTGCGCCGCCACCGCCTCGGTCAGGCACTGCCACACCAGCCTCCCGACGTGCCGGTAGGCGCGCCGCAGGGAGGCGAGCGGCAGGCCCTGCCCGGCCCGCAGTGCGCCCGTGGCCCGGGCGTCCGCCAGCTCCACCGGCTCCCCGCGGGAGGTGCGCACCAGGCCCTCGACCGCCTGGTGCAGGGTGTGGTGGATCCGCTCGCGCAGCTCGCCCCGGCCGAGCAGGGCGGCGTAGGCGGGGTCCTCGGTCAGGGTCCGGTCGGTGAGCCGGTCGGCCGCGACGGCGATCCGGCGGTCCAGGTCCTCGCGTATCTCCTCGATGATCCGCTCCATGACGGGCAGGGTGACACGGGGGAGGGGGCGGTGGGGAGGGCCCGGAGCGGGCGGGTCCGCTAGCGTGGTGTGAGCACTGCACCCGCAGTGCTCACACGCGGCCCGCCGCCCGACCCCAGGGGAACCGCCATGCGCCAGAATCCGGAACGCCGGGCCGCGCTGCTCGACGCAGCCATCGAGGTCCTGGCCCGCGAGGGCTCCCGGGGCCTGACCCTGCGCGCCGTGGACAAGGAGGCCGGGGTCCCGACCGGCACCTCCTCCAACTACTTCGCCCACCGCGGCCAGCTGCTGGCGCAGATCCTGCGCCGCACCCGCGAGCGCCTCACCCCGGACCCCGCCGAACTCGCGGGCCCGCTCGACACCGTGGAGCTGCTGCGCCGGCTCCTGGGCCGGCTGCGGCGCGAGCCCAGCGTGCAGATAGCGGTCCTGGAGCTCCGCCTGGAGGCCACGCGCCGCCCCGAACTCCGCGAGGAGCTGTCCGCGTTCCTGGCCGCCGAGCTGGAGGCGAACATCGCCGGGCACCTGGAGGCGGGACTGCCCGGGGACCGGCAGGGCGTGGAACTGCTCTACTTCGCGATGCAGGGCCTGATCGTGGACGACCTCACCGTGCCCGCGCTGCTCGACGCCCACCCCGTCGAGCCCCTCCTCGGGCTGATGGTGGAGCGCCTGCTTCCGGAGCGGCCCGAGGAGTGACCGGAGCGGCCGCGGGTATGACCCGGAGACGGGTGTTCGGGGCGGAGGTTCCCCTTCCGGTGCGTGTCACGGGCACGCGACGACACTCTTGATCAAAAACGAACGGGTTCCGGCCAAGCTGTCACGCGCGACCGCGCATGTTCCAGCGGAAAATGCCAGAACACCCTTCCACAGTGTGGAACTTGAGTAAGTTCCCTCCTGTCACGCCGTACGACGACCGTGCGCCCAGCACGTCCGGCCGGGAGGGGAGCCCGCGTGCCCGGGATCGACGAATGCCTGCTCGAAGCCATGGCCCTGCCGGGTGCGCGGGGGGCCGCGCTGGTCGACTGGAGCAGCGGACTGGCCCTGGGCACCGTCGGGGAGTCCCCCGTCGGCGACCACGAGACCACCGCCGCCGAGACCGCCGAACTGGCCCGGGCGGCCGCCGAGTACGAGTCCTTCGCCCAGCCCGCCGCCGTGGCGCTCCCGGCGGGGGCGGGACCCGCGGGCCCGCCCGTCGAGGACCTGATCGTCACCACCCGGACCGGCTACCACGTGCTCCGTTTCGTCGAGACCAGCTTCGACAGCAGCGTCTTCCTCCACCTGTGGCTCGACCGGGCCGAGGGCAACCTCGCGCTGGCCCGGCTCAGACTCCGCAGCCTCGCCGAAGGGCTGGTGCTCCGGTGACCGCCGCTCCCGTCCAGGGCCTCGCCGCCGTGTCGCCCCTGCTGACCCGGCTCGCCGCCGAGCGGGCCACCGGCGCCCTGCTGCGCGACCGCGGCACCCTCTTCCTCGAGGACGGCCGCATCGTACACGCCGAGAGCCCCTCCACCCCGGGGCTGGACGTCCTGCTCACCACCGGCGGCGGCCTGGCCCCCGAACGCTGGAACGAGGCCGTCAGCGAGGCCGGGGCCACCCGCCAGGTCGCGCGGTTCCTCGTGGACAGCGGGGGCCTGGCCGACGGGGAGCTGGAGATCTGCCACATAGCCGCGATATTCGACGCCGCCTTCTTCGCCCTCTCCCCGGGCAGCGGCCCCTCCCGGTTCCGCCGCGGCGCCACCCACTGGATCGGCTCCGTCCGCTCGGTCCCCGCGGCCGCCGTGGAGCGCGAGACCCGCCGCCGCCGCGAGCTGCTCGACGCGGTCTGGCCGTACCCGCGGCTCGACACCGCCCCGGTCGTGCCCCGGCCGGCCGCGCCCGGGCAGATCGTCACCGCCCGCCAGCGCGCCCTCCTGGCGCAGGCGGACGGCGTACGGACCCCCGCCGACCTGGCCTGGGTGCTCGGCCGGCCCGCCTTCCACACCCTGCTCGACGTCCGAAGACTCGCGGCGGCCGGACTCGTCGAGACACCGCACACCCCGCCGGCGCCGCCGCCGGCCGCACCCCTGCCCGACTGGATGATCCAGGCCCAATCCCCGGACGTGGCGCTGCTCCGCCGGTTACGCGACGCACTGGAGGCAAGCCTGTGAGGCTCCCGCTGCGACCGGTTCTGCGAGCCGACCGCTCCGAGCGGAGGCCGCCCGAAGGGAGGAAGGCCGACATGAACACCGTGATGGTGCCCGCCGAGGCCGAGGCCGAGATACTCGCCGAGCTCCGCCGGCTGCGGGCCCGGGTCCCCCAGCTGAGCGGGGCCCTCGCCGCGAGCGTCGACGGCCTGGTCCTGGCCCAGGACAGCGCCGCCACGGAGGTCGAGTCCGTCGCCGCCCTGACCGCCGCCGCCCTCGGGGTGGCCCAGCGGCTCAGCGACTGCACCGGCCAGGGCGGCTTCCGCGAGCTGCTCGTGCGCGGCGAGCACGGCTACATCGCCACGTACGCCGCCGGAGAGGCGGCCGTCCTCACCCTGATCGCCGAGCCGCGCGTCAACGTCGGCCGCCTCCACCTGGAGGCCCGCCGCTCCAGCGTCCGGATCACCGAGCTCATAGAGCACAGCCTGGGGCGCCGCTCCGGTCCCGCGGCGCCGCCGCCGGACGGGTCCGACCGTCCCTGACGGAAACGACAGATCAAGCCCAGCGCAAACGACTGCAAAGGAAGACTCATGGCCAACGTGGAAACCGCCCTCAAGGAAGCCCACAGCAGCATCGAGGGCGCGATCGGCGCCGCGCTCGTCGACTACGGCAGCGGGATGGCGCTCGGCCACATCGGCGGCGGCAAGGACCTGGACCTCACGGTCGCCGCGGCCGGGAACACCGACGTGGTCCGGGCCAAGGTCCGCACCATGGAGATGCTCGGCCTCAAGGACGAGATCGAGGACATCCTGATCACTCTCGGTGGCCAGTACCACCTGATCAGGCTGATGAAGGGACGCAACAGCGAGGGCTTCTTCCTCTACCTCGCACTCGATCGGGGCCGGGCGAATCTGGCCATGGCACGCCATCAGCTGAAGAAGATCGAGGAGAGTCTGGAGGTCTGACGGTCCTCACGGCGGCCCCGAGGGGGCTCGCGACGGCGCGGTGGCGGGCGGCTGAATTCTTTGCCGTCCGCCCCGGCGGACCGAGCGATATGTCCGAGATGGGTCAGCTTTATCATCCCGTTACCGAGTAAGATGCTGTAATTGGCTGATCATCAACCCGGTCGACAAAGATAAATACGCTGGAGAACCCGTCACCCATGCCCCCGCGCCTGAGCATCGTCGTACCCGTGTTCAACGTCGAGCTCTATCTCGACGAGTGCCTCGAATCCCTAGCGGCTCAGACGTTCGACGACTTCGAGGTCGTCATCGTCGACGACGGGTCCACGGACAGCAGTGCGGTCCTCGCGAAGGCCTTCGCCGAGCGTGACAAGCGCTTCCGGGTGGTCCTCCAGGACAACGCCGGTCTCGGCGCCGCACGGAATGTAGGCTTCCGGCACGCCGCGCCGGGTACCGAGTACGTGGCGTTCGTCGACAGCGACGACACCATGCCGGCCGACGCCTACCAGAAGCTGATCGAGGCCCTCGACTCCACCGGCTCCGACTTCGCCGCCGGCAACGTCAAGCGCTTCCGCTCCGTCGGCGCGCAGCAGTCCTGGGGTCACCGCGTCGCGTTCGCGAACACCCGGCTGAAGACCCACATCTCCGCGTTCCCCGCGCTGGTCACCGACCGCACCGCCTGGAACAAGGTCTACCGGCGCGACTTCTGGGAGGAGCACGGGTTCCAGTACCCCGAGGGCATCCTCTACGAGGACGCCCCCGTCAGCATCCCCGCGCACTACTTCGCCAAGAGCGTCGACGTGATCAGCGACTGCGTCTACCACTGGCGCGTCCGCGAGACGGGCGAGCGCTCCATCACCCAGCGCTCCACCGACCCGGTCTCCGTCATCGACCGCGTCACCTCCGTACGCCTGGTCCGCGAGGCCCTGCTCGGCAAGACCGGCGAGAAGTACGCCCGCTACCTGCGGGACTACGACCACAACGTGCTGAGCGAGGAGCTCCCGCTCATCTACAAGTACGTCGCCGAGGGCGGGGACGACTTCCGCGCCGCCTTCGTCAAGGAGGTCGGCGGCCTCATCCGCGAGATCGGCACCGACCCCTGGACCGACCTCACGGTCGCCGACCGGCTCAAGGCGTACCTGGCCCGCGAGGGCCGCGTCGAGGAGTTCATCGCCCTCCTCCACCACCAGCGGGACTTCTCCTACAGCGTGCCGGTCAAGGGCCTGGCCCGCCCGCAGGCCGACTACCCGTTCCTCAAGGCCCCGGTCCCGCCGAAGCTGCTGACCCTCGGACCGCGCGAGCGCCGCGTCGTCAGCCGGCTGGAGCAGGCCGTCTGGAGCGACGGCAAGCTGCTGCTGCGCGGCTACGCCCTCCCGGGGCACATGGGGGCCGAGAGCCGTCTGGGCTCCCGCAAGATGCTCGTCTTCCGCGAGCAGGGCAAGCGCCGCCGCACCGTCGTACCCACCCGTACCGTGGCCTCCCCGATGGCCACCGTGCTCTCCCCGCACCTCGCCCTGCGGCACGCCGACTGGGCCGGCTTCACCGCCGTCGTCGAACCCACCGTCTTCCAGACGGGCGGCAAGTGGCGCGAGGGCATATGGACCACCTCCGTCGCCGTCACCGGCCCCGGAGGCCTGCACCGGGCCCGCCTCAAGGGCGGCGACCACGACAGCGGCATGAACCCGCCCGCCCACTGGGTCACCCCCGACGTCCGCATCCTGCCGACCGTCGCCGGCGCCCTCACCGTCCAGGTCGAGATCGTCCGCGCCCGCGTCCTGGACGTCCGCCCCTCGGGCGACGACGGCCTGGAGCTCACCGGAGAGCTGGCCGCCGGAGCCGGCGAGGGCGTCGTCCTGCGCGCCGAGCACACCGCCAGCGGCAGCGGCTTCGAGGTCCCGCTCACCCTGGGCACCGCCCCGGCGGGCGGCCGCGTCCCCTTCACCGCCGTCGTCCCCCTCGACGGGCTCGGCGCCATCGCGCCGGCCGTCCGGGAGCCCGGCGAGTGGAGCCCCCAGGTGTGGACCCTGACCGCGGTCCGCCCCGACGGCACCCGCCACCCGCTGGCCCACGACGAGCGCGGCGGCTTCACCGGCCTGGCCGCACTGCTGCCCGGCGACGACACGGACCTCGCCGTCTTCGCCAAGCGCGCCAAGAGCGGCCACCTCGTCCTCTCCGTCCAGCCCTCGCCGCCGCTCGTCGACGCCGTCTCCGCGGAGGCCGGCACGCTGACCCTGCGCGGCAGCTTCCACGCCCCCGCGGACCGTGCCGACGAGCCCTACGAGCTGGTCCTGCACGACCAGCACGGCACCGAGTTCAGCTACCCCGTCACCCGCGACGGGGACCGCTTCGAGGCCGCCTTCGAGCCCGTGCTCCCCGAGCCGTACGCCGGCCGCACCACCCTGCCGGAGGGCCGCTGGTGGCCCACCCTGCGCCCGGTGGGCCAGGGCGGCACCACCGCCGGCCTGCTCGGCGTCGACCGCGGCGCCCCCGTCCAGCTCGTCGGCCCCGCCCTGAACGCCGGACCCCACGCGGTCACCGTGCTGGGCCGCCGCATGCGCGTCGAGGCCCGCCACCACGACCGGATGGCCCTGGTCAGCGACCCGCTGCTGAGCCCGCACGACCGCTCCCGCTTCGCCCAGCGCGTCGCCCGCGACGTGACCTACCCCGAGCAGCGCCGGCTCCCGGTCAAGGACCTGGCCGTGTACGACACCTTCCGGGGCAGCGGCGCCGGCGACGCCCCCCGCGCCATCCACGAGGAGCTGCTGCGCCGGGGCGAGAAGCTGGAACACGTCTGGCTGGTCCGCGACGGCCGCGCCGAGGTCCCGCCGACCGCCCGCGCCGTCCAGTACGGCAGCCTGGAGGCCTGGGACGTCCTGGCCCGCGCCCGCTACTACGTCGTCAACGACAGCGTGCCGTCGACCTTCCGGCGCCGCCCCGGCCAGACGGTCGTCCAGACCTGGCACGGGACGCCGCTCAAGCAGATCGGCTACGACTTCGTCCACGACTACTACACCAGCCCCGAGGTCCTGGAGGGCCTGGCCCACGACAGCGCCCAGTGGACGCTGCTCGCCTCCCCGAGCTCGTACGCCACGCCCATCCTCAAGCGGGCCCTGGGCTACGAGGGCGAGGTCGTCGAGTCCGGCAGCCCGCGCACCGACGCCCTGGTGCGCCCGGACGCGGAGCGGATCGCGCAGGTCCGCCGGCGGCTCGGCCTGCCCGAGGGCAAGAAGGTCGTCCTCTACCTGCCGACCTGGCGCGAGAACCGCGAGGGCTGGAGCGGCGGCTACAAGCTCGACCTGCGGATCGACCTGGACGAGGCCCGCCGCGAGCTCGGCGAGGACCACGTCCTGCTCGTCCGCGGCCACCACCTGGTCACGGAGCAGGTCCGCGACGGCGTGCGCGACGGCTTCGTCGTGGACGTGTCCCGCTGGCCCGACACCACGGACCTGCTGCTCGTCGCCGACGTGTTGATCTCGGACTACTCGTCCGCGCTGTTCGACTTCGCGCTGACCGACAAGCCGATCCTGCTGTTCACGTACGACCTGGAGCACTACCGCGACACCCTGCGCGGCTTCACCTTCGACCTGGAGGAGAAGGCGCCCGGCCCGCTGCTGGGGGACTCCGCGAGCCTGATCGCGGCCGTCCGCGACGCCGACGCCGTCGGCGCCCGGTTCGCCCAGGCGCGGGCTGCGTTCCGCGCCGAGTTCTGCGACCTGGACGACGGCCGCGCCGCCGAGCGGGTGGTCGACCGCATGCTCCAGAAGTGACCGTGTAACCCGAACGGGTGAAAGTCACGGACCGGCCCCGCGCCCACCGATGAGTTTCGGGCGCGGGGCCGGTCTGTAGGGGAGGGACGGCCGCCCGGCCCCCTCACCCACCCCCCGGAGGCAGCAGCCATGACCAGCAACGGCTTCACCACGTGCCTGTGGTTCGACGGCGACGCGGAGGCCGCCGCCGACTACTACCTCTCCGTCTTCAAGGACGGCCGGATTCTGCGCACCGGCCGCTACACGGATGCGGGCCCCGGTCCGGCCGGCGAGGTGATGGTCGTCGAGTTCGAGATCAACGGACAGAGGTTCATCGGCCTCAACGGCGGCCCCCAGTTCCCCTTCACCGAGGCCATCTCCTTCCAGATCCACTGCGCCGACGAGCCCGAGGCGGACTACTACTACGAGGCGCTGACCGGCGGCGGGGGCCAGGAGTCGGCCTGCGGCTGGGTCAAGGACCGGTTCGGGGTCTCCTGGCAGGTCATCCCGCCCGGCGCCCTCGACCTGATCACCGACCCGGACCCGGGCCGGGCCGCCCGGGCCACCGCCGCGATGCTGAGGATGAAGAAGCTCGACGTGGCGGCCATGCGCCGCGCGGCCGACGGCGAGGACACCCCCTAGGCGAAGCGGGCCAGCAGGGCCGGGAGGGCGGTGCCGATCGGCTCGCGGACCAGCTCCTCGGCCAGGGAGTCGTACGGGGTCTCCTCCGCGTTGACGATGATCAGCCGCGCCCCGGCCTCGGCCGCCATCCCGGCGAGCGAGGCGGCGGGCTGCACCTGGAGGGTCGTCCCGACGGCGATGAACACCTGGCACCCCTTGGCCACGGCCACCGCCTGGGCGAGCACCTGCGGATCCAGCGGCTCCCCGAACATCACGGTCGCCGCCTTGAGGATCCCGCCGCAGGCCCGGCAGGCCGGATCGGGTTCCCCGGCGGCGACGCGGGCCAGCGCCCCGTCCATCGGCGAGCGGGCGTGGCAGCCGGTGCACACCACGGACCGGGCCGTCCCGTGCAGCTCGAACACCTTCCGCCCGGGCATCCCGGCCAGCTGGTGCAGCCCGTCCACGTTCTGGGTGATCACCCGCACCGGGGTGCCGCCGCGCTCCAGCCCGGCCACGGCCAGGTGGGCCGCGTTGGGCCGGGCCGCGAGCGCCGCGATCTCGGCGCGCATGAGCCAGGAGCGGCGGCGGATCTCCGGATCGGCCATGTAGTACTCGTACGTCACGAGCTTCTCGGCCTCCGGGTCGCGCCGCCAGAGCCCCTGCGGCCCCCGGTAGTCCGGGATCCCGGAATCGGTGGACATCCCGGCCCCGCTGAACACTGCGACAAGCTGCTTCCCCATGCGCCGACCCTAGGCGGAACCCGCCCCGGCCGGCGAACGAATTCCGCCGCCGCCCCGGCGATGCACCGGGGGCCGGTCGGCGCAAGCGGAGGGGCGTTCCTGCGGTGAATCTCCACGCCCACCGGAGTGAGAACGCGCCGCGCCCCGGCAGACCACCGGGGCCGCCGGTTACAAACCCGACATGACGCTCACCCCGCACCGCTCCGGCACCCTGCTGCTCGCCGCCGTGTCCGCCCTGATCCCCCTGGTCGCGTCGTCGGCACCGGCGGCCGCCCTCGCCGACCCCCACCCCGTCCGGCACCACCGGCACATCCGTGCCGACCCGCAGCCCCGCTGGTACCACAGGCACACCACGGAGGAGATCACCCGCTTCCTGCGGACCTTCTACGGCAGCCACGGCCCCTCGCAACAGGACCGGGTCCAGAGGGTCTCGCAGCTGCTCCGGGACAAACAGGCGCACGCGCCGGAGACCGACGTGCTGCTCTGCCACCCGGGCACGCCGCAGTCCGTCACCGTCGGCCAGGCCACGGCCATGCCGGCCGCGTTCGTCGGCTGGGCCACCGTCACCACCACCTGGGCCTCCGGGGCCACGGACACCTTCACCGCGTACGTCCGCACGGACTCGCGTCCGATCATGCTCGACGACGTGATCTGCGCGGGGTGATTTCCGGGGTAGAACACCCGGCATGACGCGATTCGAGATCACCGGCGCGAGCGCCGCCGACATGGAGATGCTGCGCACCTGGGCCGACGAGGAGGGCTGGAACCCGGGGGACGGCGACCGCTACGCCTTCGCGGTCGCCGACCCGGAGGGCTTCCTCGTCGGCCGGCTCGACGGGGAACCCGTCGCCTGCATCTCCGCCGTGCGCTACGGCGCCGGCTTCGGGTTCATCGGCTTCTACATCGCCCGACCCGACGTCCGCGGCCAGGGGTACGGCATCCGGCTGTGGCGGGCGGGGATGGAGCGGCTCGACGGGCGGCTCGTCGGGCTGGACGGCGTGGTCGAACAGCAGGACAACTACCGCAAGTCCGGGTTCCGCTCCGCCTGGACGAACATGCGCTACTCGGGCGTCCCGCGGTCCGGCGACGACTCCGGGGTGGAGATCGTGGACGCGGCCTCGCTGCCCTTCGCCCGGCTCGCCGCCTACGACCGCCGCTTCTTCCCGGAGGCCCGCGACGCCTTCCTCTCCGCCTGGACCGCCCTGCCCGGCCGGACCGCCCTCGCGGCGGTCCGCGACGGGCGCATCGAGGGCCTCGGCGTGATCCGCCCCTGCAGCTCCGCCTCCCGGATCGGCCCCCTGTACGCGGCCTCCCCGGAGGTGGCCGCCGCCCTGGTGCGGCGGCTCGCCGGGCACGCCCCCGACGGGGAGGTGGCGGTGGACGTGCCCGACGCGAATCCGGCCGCGGCCGCGGTGGCGGCCGGCCTGGGGCTGGCCCCGGCCTTCGAGACCGCCCGCATGTACACCGGCCCGGCGCCGGAGCTGGAGCTGGCCGGGCTGTACGGGGTCACCAGCCTCGAACTGGGCTGACGGGCAGGGCCCGCGGGGCCGGGCGGCGATCGGCGGCGCCGCCCGGCCGCTCCGCGGGCGACCCGCCCGCGCGCGGCGGCCTCAGATGCCGAAGAGCACGCCGGTGCTGCTGTGCAGCCCGCAGGGGTTGCCGAAGGTGTAGGTGTAGCTCATCCGGCGGCCCTGCCAGACGCCGTCGGCGGTGACCGTCACCGGGTTCCACTCCCGGGTGCAGGCCGTGTCGGGGCGCGGGGCGGCGAGTGCGTCCAGCGACCGCCCGTTCGCCTTGAGCTCCGCGCAGGCCGCGGCCGGCGACGGGTGCGTGCCGCCCGGGCGCGGGGCGCACACGAGGGTCACGGCGCGCAGCACCGTTCCGTCGGCGGCGTTCTGACCGGCCGTCACGCTGACCACGAGCGCGGACGGGGCGTACAGGCTCTGCGTTCCGGTCGGTGCCGCGTCGGCGGCTCCGGTCCCGGCCAGGGCGGTGAGGGCAGTGAGCGCCATTGCTCCGGAAGCCAGTCCCAGACTCCTGGTGATGGACCGCATTTCGAACACTCCTCGGGTCGGTGTTTCGGATAGCGGACGCGAGTCTTGCCCATCCGGAGCGGGAACGCCCGTTCGTACCGCTATTTCTCGTCACCGATCGTGAGCGCATGAGTGCACTCCGCAGCGGGCGCCGCCGCCGTGACCTGTGGGGGAGGCATTCCGGGAATCGGCCGAACACGCCCCCCGCACGGTGCCGGAGCGGGGTGCGGGGGGCGGGTGGCCGGGGTTCGGTCCGGGGGGCGGCGGCGGTCCCGGCGGCCGCCGCCGGGGTCAGCGGGTGGCCGTGGTGCGGGGGGCGTAGAGGTCGAGGAGCCGCGTGCGGGTCTGCTGGAGCCGCACCGCGAGGATCCGTGCGACCCAGTGGCCGACCGCAGAGCCGAAGGCCGGGTCGGCGTCCATGAGCATCCGGACGGCCGGCCCGTCGAACTCGTAGGCCCGTACGGGCGTCATCGCCTCGGCGCTCAGCTGCCAGGTGTACGGCGGGAACAGCCAGGACCAGCCGACGAGCTCCCCGGGTCCGAGGCTCTCGACGGAGACGGCGCCCCGGCGGCCGCCCGAGGGGAGCGGGACCTCCAGGGTCACCGTGCCCGAGCGCACGATCCAGAAGGCCTCCGCCCGGCCGCCCTCTTCGAAGATCCGCGCGCCCTCGGGGAAATTGACCTCACGTGCGTAGGACATCAGCCGGCCGCGGTGTTCGGCGGACAGTACGGCGGCGATCCGGATGGGGGAAGGTGTGCTCACGACGGCCTCCGTTCAGGACCCCCCGCAACCTTCTGCTCCCCCCAGTGTCGCCGACGGGGGCCGGATCGCCGCACACCACGGGGCACCGGGGTGCCCGAGTGCCTTCCCTCCGGTACGACCGGCCGGTAACTTGTGCGCCGCAGCCGCCCGGACGGGGCGGCCGGAACGGGTGGGAGCCAGATGAAAAGCCTTGTACGGGTGCTGTTGAGCGTGCTGCTCCTGGCGGGCGGAGGTATCCTGCCGGCCGCCGCCCCCGCCCTGGCCGCCGTACCGGCCGCGCCGCAGGCCCCGCAGTCCGCCGACCCCGCGCCGTGGACGCCCCCGCTGTCCACCCGGGGCCGGTACGTCGTCGACGCGCAGGGCAACCGCTTCCGGCTGCGCTCCGGCAACTGGGACGGCGCCCAGGGCTCCTGGAACGGCTCCGGCGACCGCAGCGACCCCGCCAACCACCACGCGGGCCAGGACTCCCACGGCATCCCCCTCGGCCTGGACCGGGTGGCGCTGCCCGCGCTGCTCGCCGACTTCCGCGCGCTCGGGCTGAACAGCATCCGGCTGCCCTTCTCCAACGAGATGCTCCACACCGCCGCCCCCGTCCCGGACGCGGCGGTCGCCGCCAACCCGGCGCTGCGCGGCCGCACCCCGCTCCAGGTCTACGACGCCGTCGTCGCCGCCCTCACCGACGCGGGCTTCGCCGTCATCCTCAACAACCACACCGGAACCACCCGCTGGTGCTGCGGGCTCGACGGCAACGAGCGCTGGAACAGCACGCGTTCCACCGCCCAGTGGGCCGACGACTGGGTCTTCCTGGCCCGCCGCTACCGCGACAACCCCCGCGTGGTCGGCGCCGACCTCTACAACGAGGTCCGCCGCGACACCTGGGACGACCCCAACTGGGGCCTGGGCGACGGACACGACTGGCAGGCCGCCTCACAGGAAGCCGCCGACCGGATCCTGACCGAGGCCAACCCGAACCTGCTCATCGTCGTCGAGGGCATCAACTGGACGGGCATCCCGGCCGACGGACTCCCGCACGGCCGCCCGGCCCTCACGCCCGTCCGCACCCTCTCCCACACCCTGGTCGTCTCGAACAAGCTGGTCTACTCGGCCCACTTCTACGGCTATACCGGCCCGCACCACAGCGGCGCGACGGGCCTCGGCGAGACCCATGACGCCCGCTACCAGGACATGAGCCGGGCCCAGCTCGAACAGACCCTCTACGACCAGGCCTTCTTCGTCTCCGCCGAGACGGGTGCGCACTTCACCGCGCCGGTGTGGATCAGCGAGTTCGGCATCGGCGCCGACGAGAACGCAGCCGCCCCGCGCGCCTGGTTCCAGAACATGACGGGCTACCTGGCCTCCTCCGACGCCGACTTCGCGTACTGGCCGCTCGTCGGCTGGAGCACCACCGCACAGGGCGCCCCCGGAGGCGACAGCTGGGCGATGCTGCGCTACGACGCCACCGGCCGGCGCAGCGGCGTCCTGGACCCCGCCGACTGGCGCACCGCCCCCTGGACCGCACTGACCGCCGCCGCCGGCCGCACCGGCCCGGTCCCCGCCACCCCCTCCTGGTACCAGCTCAGCACCGACCACCGGGACCACGACGCCTCGCTGCTCAGCAGGGCCGCCGGGGACTGGGACGCCGGCGCCCGCAAGGCCGTCTGCCCCGACGGCTCCCGCCTGGCGGGCCTGAGCCACACCGGCGGGCGCGGGCTGTGCTCCACCTCGGACCTGCGGGCACCGGGAGGCGCCCGGACGGTGGTCCGCGACGAGTCGTACGTCCCGCAGGGCGGCGACTGGGCCACCGGCTACACCAAGCTCCAGTGCCCGGCCGGGCAGTTCCTCATCGGGTACAGCCTGCGCGGCGACCGCGTCTCGGCCGCCCTGTGCGCCCCCTCCCGCCTCCCGCTCGCGGGCGCCGGCCGCACGGTCTGGTTCGACCGGGGCGACGACCGCCCGGCCGGGAACCCGGGCGCCGACTTCGCCTACGGCCACTACAAGGGCCAGTGCCTGCCCACCGAGTACGCGGCGGGCATCGCCTTCACCGGCCGAGCCGGGTTCCGCCCCTCCCCGGCGTCCCTGCTGTGCCGGGCGCTGCCCGCGGGCTGAGGCACCCGGGGCCCGGGGGAGGGGCGCGGACCTCCCCCGGGCCGGAGGCCGTCCGGCATTCGTCCGGTCGACCCTGGTGACCGCGGGGGCGATCCGACCTAGGGTGCGCCCTTACGGACAACGGACACCGAACTGGGGGGTTCATGCGTAGATCCAGAGGGCCGGCAGCCGCTCTCGCCCTGTGCCTGGCCGGCACCGGAGCGTTCCTGGGGCTCGGGCCCGTCCCACAGGCCGCCGCCATCACCCCGCCCGTGGCCTTCACCGCCGACGCGCTGCCCACCTGGCAGCCCAACGGCATCGTCTGGGCCCTCGCCGAGGCCGGGGGCACCGTCTTCGTCGGCGGGACCTTCTCCGCCGTGCGCCCGCCCGCGGGCGGGGCGGGCGGCGAGCGGCCGGCCGTGAACTTCGCCGCCCTCGACGCGGCGACCGGCGCCCCGACCTCCTGCACCCTGTCCTTCACCATCGGCAGCGGCACCGCGACCGTCCGCGCCCTCACCCTGTCGCCCGACAAGAAGACGCTCTACGCGGGCGGCTACTTCGGCGCGGTCAACGGCACCCCGGTCTCCAGCATGGCCGCCATCGACGTGGCCACCTGCACCGTCAAGCCCTCTTTCCGCCCCGCCTTCGCGGCCACCGTGCGGGCCATCGCCGTCACCGGCGACACGGTCTACGCGGGCGGTGACTTCCTCACCGTGAGCGGCCAGCCCCGGCAGCGCTTCGCCGCCGTCGGCGCCGGGGACGGGGCGCTGCGCCCCTTCCGGGCCGACGCCGACGAGCCAGGCCGGGCGGTGGAGGTCACCCCGGACGGCGGGAACGTCCTGCTCGGCGGCGACTTCTTCACCGTGAACGGGACGAACACGCACGCGCTGGCCGTCGTCGACGCCGCCAGCGGCGCCCTCACGAAGGGCTACCCCGGGTTCATCGAGACCAACTCCGTGGTCAAGGACATCGCGACCGACGCCACGGGCTTTTACACCGCCAACGAGGGCACCGGCGGCGGTGTCTTCGACGGACGCATCGCCCTGAACCTCTCCGACTTCGGCCAGCGCTGGCGCGACACCTGCCTGGGCGCCACCCAGGCCGTGCTGCCGTACCGCGGGGTGCTCTACAGCGCCTCGCACGCGCACGACTGCTCCAGCGTCGGCGAGTACCCCGACGGCCAGCGCCACCACCTGCTGGCCCAGCCCACCACCGGCGTGGGCAAGTTGGGCTGGGCGCCCGACACCAACGACGGCGTCGGCGAGGGCATCGGCCCGCGCGTGATGACCGTCGGCTCCGGGGACGGCACGCCGTACCTGTGGGTCGGCGGTGAGTTCACCACCGTCAACGGGTCGGCGCAGCAGAGCCTGACGCGCTTCTCCTCCACGGGCGACACGGGCGCGCCGACGGTCCCCGTCGCCAGCGCGGCGAGCTTCAGGCCGGGCGAGGTCCAGGTGCGCTGGCGCACCAGCCTCGACCTGGACGACAGCGCGCTCACCTACCGGATCTACCGCAACGGCGCGGCCTCCCCGATCGGGACGGTCACCGCGGACTCGCTGTTCTTCAAGCGCCCGCAGGCCTCCTGGACCGACACCACGGCCCAGCCGGGACAGTCGTACACCTACCGGGTGACGGCCTCCGACGCCGCGGGCAACACCAGCGCCCTCTCCGCTCCGGCGGGCGTGACCGTCCCCACCTCCGCGGAGGCGTACGCGAACCAGGTCCGCGCGGACGGCGCCCAGCTCTACTGGCGCTACGACGACACGGTGCTGCCGTACGTCGCGGACTCCTCGGACGGCGGCAACCAGGCGGGCGTGCACCACTACGCCCCGGCCCTGCGCCAGGGCCCGGGGGCGGTGGCCGGCCCGAGCACGGCGATCGGCTTCAACGGCACCGACGCACACGTCTACGCGGACCGCCGCCAGACGGTGGGCGCCGGCTACAGCATCGAGACCTGGTTCAAGACCGGCACCACCCGGGGCGGCAAGCTCGTCGGCTTCGGCAACCAGCAGACCAACGGCAGCAGCCAGTACGACAAGCACGTCTACATGACCGATGACGGCCGGCTGGTCTACGGCGTCTACACGGGTGCCACGCGCACCATCACCACGACCGCCGCGTACAACGACGACAAGTGGCACCACGTCGTCGCCACCCAGGGGCCCGGCGGGATGGCGCTGTACGTGGACGGCGTCCAGCGGGGCACCCTGGGCGTCACCACCCACGAGAACTTCGCGGGCTACTGGCGCGCGGGCTTCGACGGGCTCGGCGGCTGGCCGGACCGGCCGACGAGCGAGCACTGGGCGGGCCTGCTGGACGAGACCGCGATCTACCCGGCCGTCCTCAGCGCGGCCCAGGTGCAGAACCACTTCGCCCTGGCCTCCGCCCCGGCCGACCCGGTCGTCCAGGTGACCGCGGCGGAGGACACGTACGCCAACGCGGGCGCTCCGGGCACCAACTACGGCACCTCCGGCTCCCTGGCGGTCCGCGGGACCTCCCTGTACACGAGCTACCTGCGCTTCGACCTGCCGGCCGCGCCGGCGGGCAAGGTCCTGAAGTCGGCCACGCTCAGCGTGAAGACGAGCACCATGGCCGGCGCCGGCACCACGGACACCGTCTCGGTCGTCCCGGTCACCGGCGCCTGGACGGAGGCCGGGACCACGTACGACAACCGCCCGGGCACGGGCGCTCCGGCGCTCGGCGCCTTCCCCGGGGTCCCGGACGGCTCGGCGGTCCACACCGCCGGGCTGAACACGGCGGCCCTCGCGGGCGCCCTGGGCGGCCCGTACAGCCTGGCGCTGACCAGCGCGGGGACCGACGCCCTGTGGCTGTGGTCCTCGGAGGCGGCGGCCGGAGAGGCGACGCCGCGGCTGACGCTCACCTTCGGGGCGCCCTGACCGCGGCCCCGGCGCGTGCTGCGCCCGGCGGCCGTGGTGCATGTGTTCCGGCACGTGCCGCAGCAGGGCGGTGACGTGCTCGCCGTGCAGCTCGTAGACCACGCCGCGCCCGTCGCGCCGCCCGGCCACGAGGTCGAGGCGGCGTAGCGGGCGCAGGTGGTCGGAGACGGTGGGCCGGCCGAGGCCGAGTGCCCCGGCCGGCTCCCCGACCGGGCCGGGCGCCTCCAGCCGGGCGGGCCGGGATGCGGATCCGGGCGGGCCGGGCGAGCCCCCGCACCGTCCGCCCCACCGGACCGACCCTCCAGCCGACCGGCAACGGCGGCGCCGCCCGGGCCCTCTTCGCGGCCGCCTCCGCGCTCGGCGGGCTCTCCGCCCTCCTCGTGGCCGCCAAAGCCCCGCGCCTGCTGCGCCACCGCGGCGCGGCCCGAGCCGGGGCCGCCCCCGGCTGACGTACCTCACCCCCCGGGGTGGGGCGCGCGCACCTCCAGGAACCGGCGCCCGCGCGGGCCCCGGTAGAGCAGGCAGTCCCAGCCGTGGCGCTCCAGCTCCGCCGCGCAGGCCGTCAGACGCTCCTGCTCCTCCCCGGCCGCCCCGCTCCCGGGCGGGCCGACCCAGCCGACCTCCACCGGCCCGTCCGTCCCGGCCGCCACCCGGTAGCCGGTGCGGCTGCGCCGGCCGTCGGCGTCCATCGCCGACGGCGGGAATCCGGCCGCCTCTAGTACGAGGGCCACCGCGCGCGGCGCCCTGCGCAGCTCCCACGGGGCGGGCGCGCGGGTGCCGCCGGTCAGCAGGCGGCGGATCTGCACCAGCCCCTCGTACGCCGTGCGCAGCTCGGCGGCCCGTCCGGCCCCCGACGGCTGCGGGCCGTCGCCCGTCGCGGGCTCGAAGCCCCGCCCCTGCGGATCCGCCACCACGTCCGCCCTCCGCGATCTGAGTACCCCGGGTCCAACGGCCTGAGTACCCGCGCCGATTCCCCGGCGCGGCGCCGCTGCTGGAATGACGGCATGACCTCGACGAACCCCCGCCCGCACCTGCGCCGGGTGACCTGCGCCGGCTCCGCCCTCGCCGTGGCCCTCGTACCGCTCGTGGTCGGGGTCCTGGCGGCCAAGGGCCTGGGCGCCGACCCGCACGCCCCGGTCAACGCCCTGATCACCGGAGGCGGCCAGCGCGCCGGGCTGCCGCGCGCCGAGTGGAGCCGGCGGGGCCACGGTGCCGTGCGCCGGCTGCGGACGGCCCGCCGGTCGGTCCGCAGCCGGTGCGGGGCCCTCGGGAGGCCGCCGGTCCGGGTGCCCCGCTGACCTTCCGCGCGGGTTCCGGTCCGCCGGCGGCCCGGCGCCGGCCTTCCGCGCGGGTCACCGGCCGTACTGGCGGACGCACAGGTCGACGACGGCCGGCGGGACCGTCCCCTCCGCCGCCTCGCACAGCTCCTCCCCGCGCGGGAGCGGCCGTACCGCGCGGTACGGGGGAGCGGGCTTCGGGGGCCGGGCACGGCGGGGCGGGGCGGGCTTCGCCGGGCGCTCGGCGGGCGGCCGCACCGTGCGCTCGGGCGCCGCGGGGGCCGGGTCCGGATCGGGTGCCGGGCTCGGTTCCGGGACCTCTCCCAGGGGGAGCGGCAGGTCCGGCGGTGCCGCGGAGGGGCGAGCCGGGTCCGGGGCGCCGGCGGGCGGTGCGGAACCCCGGGCGGGGCCCGGGGCGCCGGGCTCCGGGCCGACGGAGACGCAGCCGGCGCTCGCCAGGAGGGCCAGGAGGGAGAGGGGCAGGGCGGCGCGGCGTAACAGCACCCGACCACCATGCCGCAGTCCGGGGCCGCCCGGCCGCGAAGCTCACGCTTCCGGGTGATGGAGGAGGCGGAGGGGAACGGCCCGCCCACCCCGGTGAACCGATTCTCCACAGGGCCGGCCGGAAAGGGCCCCGACGGCCGCAGAATGGGCACGAACGCGATCGGCACGGCACGGCAGTGCGGGCGACGGGGGAGGCGCGACCCCCGGTGCCTGGTGCCGCCGTGCCCCGTTCACCGTCCGCCCGCCAACACCCCGTACGGAGTGCCGAGCATGACCGAACCAGCCGCGTCCAGCGTTCCCCGACCCGATGACCGCCCCTGGAAGGGATGGGCGGCCGTCGCCGCCGTCTCCCTCGGGATCTTCTGCCTGATCACCTCCGAGCTCCTGCCCGTCGGACTGCTCACCCCCGTCGGCGCCGACCTCCGCGTCTCCGACGGCACCGCCGGCCTGATGGTGACCGTCCCCGGGCTCGTCGCCGGCCTCTGCGCGCCGCTCGTCACCGTCGGCGCCGCCCGTCTCGACCGGCGGCACGTGCTGTGCACGCTGATCGGCCTCACGGCCGCCGCCAACCTCGCCGCCGCGCTCGCCCAGGACTTCGCCGTCGTCCTGGCCGCCCGGCTCCTCGTCGGCGTCGGCGTCGGCGGGTTCTGGGCCATCGCGGGCGGCCTCGCCGTCCGCCTGGTCCCCGCGCACCGCGCCGGCCGGGCCACCGCCCTGATATTCGGCGGCGTCCCGACCGCCTCGGTGCTCGGCGTACCCGCCGGCACCCTCCTCGGCGAACTCGGCGGCTGGCGGGCCGCGTTCGCCGCCGTCGGAGCACTCGGCGCGCTCACCTCGGCGGCCCTGCTCCTGCTGCTGCCCGCCCTGCCCCCGACCGCGCGGGTCGGCTTCGCCGAACTGCCCGCCCTGCTGCGGCACGACGCGGGTGTGCGCACCGGAGTGGTCGTGACCTTCCTCGTGGTCGCCGGCCAGTTCGCCGCCTACACCTTCGTCCGGCCGATCCTGCGGGACGTCTCCGGCGTCGACGCCGGCCTCGTCAGCACGCTGCTGCTGGGCTACGGCCTGGCCGGAGTCGCCGGCAACTTCCTGGCGGGGCCGCGCAATCCCCGCCGCACCCTGCTCACCGTCAGCGCGGCCCTCACCGCGGTGCTCGCCCTGATCGCCGTCCTGCCGGGTGCCGCCGCCGGGACCGCACTGCTGGTGGTCTGGGGCCTGGTCTACGGCGGGGTCTCCGTCAGCCTCCAGGGCTGGATGCTCAAAGCCGCCCCCGGGGCTGCCGAGGCCGCGTCCTCGCTGATGGTGGCCATGTTCAACCTCGCCATCGCGGCGGGCGCGCTCGCCGGCGGGCTCGCGGTGGACCGGGTCTCGGTGCCCGCCGCCCCGCTGACCGGAGCCGCCCTGATGCTGGCGGCCGCACTCACGGTGGCGGTCCACCTCCGCCGCGGCCGGAAAGACGGAGAACGGATGGATGGGGCGGATCGGACACCCGGCTTGACCGGAGTGGTCCCGGACGGAAAGAGTCCGCTCCATAACGACCGCATGAGCCGCACTTCGGAGTTGCCCCAGATGTCGATATCCGCCCGCTCCCCGCTCACCGTGCCGGCCATCGGAGCGGGCCGGATTCCGGCCGTCCGGCGGCGCAGGGCCTGACCGGCGGGCCGGGGTCCGGTGCCGTACCGGCACCGGACCCCGGCCGAGCCGGGAGACAACCGTGTCCCCACACTCCGACGAGAGCGGGCCCGAGCCCGACGACCGCCTGTTCGTACGCCCCTACATCGCCGTCCCCGAGGACCCGTCCGGCTCCGCGTACCCCGCCTGGCCGACGCTCCCGGAACCGGTGGAGGAGCCGACCGAACCCCTGCCGCGCGTACCGTCCCCGCCCCCGGCCCGCCCGGCGGCGACGGCGTCCCGCCGCCACGCGCCCGAGCGGCGGCGCAGCCGCCTGCCCCTGGCCGCCCTCGCCCTGGTGGCGCTGGCCGGAGCCGGCACGCTGCTGCTCCTGCCGGACGGGTCCGGACCGGACTCCGCCCCGGCCCCGGCCCGCCCGGACCTGGCCCTTCCGGCGCTGCCCGCCCGCAGCCCGGGCGCCGGGGAACCCGAGGTGCGCAACCAGGCCGCCACCGCGAAGCCCTCCGCGGTCACGCGCACCCCCTCGGCGTCCGCGACCTCCGCGAAGCCCGCGACGAGTCCCACGACCGGACCGGACAAGTCCGCGACGCAGCCTCCCACGGGCTCCGGGACCCTGCGCCCGGGCGACAAGGGGCCCGAGGTCAGGGCCCTCCAGGAGCGGCTCTACGGGCAGGGCTTCACGTACGTCCGCCCGACCGGGGTCTACGACGGCCAGACCAAACGCGGCGTCTCCCAGCTCCAGCGGGACCGCGACATCAAGGGCGACCCCAACGGCGTCTACGGCCCGGCCACCCGGGCGGCCTTCGGCTGACCCGCGGCCCGGGCCGGCTCACCGGCCGCCGGAGACCCGCAGGACCGCCCCGGTCGTGTACGAGGCGTCCTGCGAGAGCAGCCACGCGATGGCCCCGGCGACCTCCTCCGGCTGCCCGGGCCGTCCCAGCGGGATGGTGGCGGCCGCCCGGGCGGGACGGTCCGGGTCGCCCATGGCGGCGTGCATGTCGGTCTCGATGACGCCCGGCGCCACGCAGTTGACCCGGATGCGGTCCGGCCCCAGCTCCTTCGACAGGCCCGTGGTGAGGGCGTCGACGGCCGCCTTCGCCGCCGCGTAGTGCACGTACTCGCCCGGGCTGCCCAGGGTGGCGGCCGCGGAGGAGACGTTCACGATGGCCCCGCCGCCCGTCCGCGCCATGTCCCGGGCGGCCCGGCGGCAGCAGAGCAGGTAGCCGAGCAGGTTCACCTCCACCACCCGCCGCAGGTCCTCGGTCCGGGCCTCGGCGAGCCGGCCCAGCGGCCCGGTCACCCCGGCGTTGTTCACCAACCCGGTGACCGGGCCCAGTTCGGCTCCGGCGACGTCGAAGAGCCGCTCCACGTCCTGCTCCCGCGAGGTGTCGCCGCGCACCGCCACGCACCGCGCGCCCGCCGCCCGTACGCGCTCCGCCACGGCCTCGGCGGCCTCCTCGTCGCGCGCGTAGCCCAGCACCAGGTCGTGGCCCTCGGCGGCGAGCCGGACACAGGCCGCGGCGCCGATGCCCCGGCTGCCTCCGGTGACGACGGTGACGGGGCGATGTTCCACGGGTTCCTCCACCTCGTACGGCCGTGCGGCCGGTTGCCGGGCCCGGCGCAGGCTAACACCCCGATATCCGGTGGACCAGCGGAAATGGCGGCCCCGACAGTGATCCGGTCACCACCCGGCCGATCCGAGGAGCCGCCCGTGTCCACCCTGCGCGTCACCGCCGAGGAACTCACCGTCCACGCCCACCCGAACGCCGACGCCCTGGAGCTGGCCCAGGTGGGCCTCTACCGCGCCGTCGTCGCCAAGGGCGCCTACCGGACCGGGGACTTCGCCCTCTACATACCCGAGCAGGCCGTCCTGCCCGCCGCCCTCGTCGAGGAGCTCGGCCTCACCGGCCGGCTGGCCGGCAGCTCCCACGACCGGGTCAGGGCCGTGCGGCTGCGCGGGGAGCTCTCGCAGGGGCTGGTGTGCAGGCCCCGCGCACTCGACGGGGTCGACCTGGCGCTGGCCGCCGAGGAGGGCACCGACTTCGCGGAGGCCCTCGGCATCGTCAAGTGGTCGCCACCCGTCCCGGCCACCATGAACGGCGAAGTGGAGGCCGCCCCGCGGCTGCTGCCCTGGGTGGACATCGAGAACCTCCAGCGCTACCCGCAGATCTTCGAGCCGGGGGAGCCCGTCGTCCTCACGGAGAAGCTGCACGGCACGGCCTGCCTGGTCACCTACCTGGCCGACGAGGGCCGGGTGCTCGTCTCCTCCAAGGGCTTCGGCGCGCGCGGCCTGGCGCTCAAGGAGGAGGAGCGCAACCTCTACTGGCGGGCCGTCCGCGGCCACGGCGTGGAGCGGGCCGCCGCCCGGCTGGCCGAGCGGCTCGGCGCGAGCCGCGTCGGCGTCTTCGGCGAGGTGTACGGGTCCGGGGTGCAGGACCTGCCGTACGGCGCCCGCGCCCGGGCCGCCGACGCCCCGCCCGGCTTCGCCGTCTTCGACGTCTCCGCCGAGATCGGCGGACAGGTGCGCTGGCTGGACCCGGCGCGGGTGCTGGAGGAGGGCGACCTCCCGCTGGTGCCCCGGCTCTACGAGGGCCCGTACGCCCTGGAGACCGTGCTGGAGCTGGCCGGCGGCCGGGAGACCGTCTCCGGGCGGGACCTGCACCTGCGCGAGGGCGTCGTCGTCCGGCCCGCCACCGAGCGCCACAGCCCGGTCGTCGGCGGCCGCGCCATCGCGAAGGCCGTCAGCCCCGCCTACCTGACGCGCAAGGGCGGCACCGAGTACGAGTGAGGCGCGGGTTCGGCCGCCGCCCGCGTTGCGCCGGGGCGCGCCGCGCGGTTCGTGGTGGGATGGGGGACGGGGTGGTCGCACCGGTTCACCGAGAGGGCACACCCATGCCGCAGGACCCCCGGCCCACCATGAGGGCGATGGCCTACGAGACGTACGGCGGACCGGAGGTCCTGGCCGAGACCCGGCTCCCGGTTCCCAAGGTCGCCCCCGGCGAGGTCCTCGTGCGCGTGCGGTACGCGGCGGTCAACCCGGTCGACTGGAAGATCATGGCGGGCGGGCTCGACGGCCTGATGGACGTCGTGTACCCGGTGGTGCCGGGCTGGGACGTGGCCGGCACCGTCGAGCGGGTCGGCATCGACGTCCCCGAGTTCGCGGAGGGCGACGAGGTCATCGCGTACGCCCGCAAGGACTACGTGCACGGCGGCACCTTCGCCGAGTTCGTCTCCGTCCCCGTACGGGCCCTCGCGCGCAAGCCCGTCTCGCTCGACTGGCGCGAGGCGGCCGGCCTGCCGCTGGCCGGCCTCACCGCCTACCAGCTGCTGACCCGGCTCGGCACCGGCGCGGACGACACCGTCCTCGTCCACGGCGCCGCGGGCGGGGTCGGCTCCCTCGGCGTGCAGATCGCCCGCTCCCTCGGCGCCCGCGTCATCGGCACCGCCTCGCCCCGCAACCACGACCGGCTGCGCGGCCTGGGCTGCGAACCCGTCGCCTACGGGGAGGGGCTCACCGAGCGGGTGCGCGCCCTCGCCCCCGACGGCGTGAGCGTCGTCGCGGACTTCGTCGGCGGGGTCCTGGACGTCACCACCGCGGTGCTCGCCGACGGCGGCCGGCACGCCTCCATCGCCGACCACACGGTCCTCGGGGCCGGCGGCCAGTGGATGTGGGTCCGCCCGCTCGGCGAGGACCTCACGACCCTGGCCCGCCTCGCCGACGAGGGCCGCCTGACGGTGACGGTCGCCGAGACCTTCCCGCTCTCCGGCCTCGCCGACGCCTTCGCCCTCAGCCAGGCCGGCCACACCGCCGGAAAGATCGTGATCGAACTCTGAACCCGGCGGGCGGTGCCGCCCCCGGGTCCGGCCGTGTGCACAGGGCCCGCCCGGCCGGCCCCCGCCGTCCGGTGCCGCCCCCGGGTCCGGCCGTGTGCACAGGGCCCGCCCGGCCGGCCCCCGCCGTCCGGTGCCGTGCACCGCAGGACCGCGTCCGCGAGAAGGGTGCACCTCCGCCCGCCGGCCGCCACGGCGGCACCGGCCCGGCCGGAGCACCGGGCCGTGCCTTCCGCATCGTGGCGGGGCCGCGGCGGGTCGACCCGGCCCGATCCGGGACGGACGGCCTGGGTCGCCTCCTTCGGATCCCGCCGGTTGGAGACCGTCTCGCCCGGTGCCGCGCATCGGCACGCCGGCGGAGCGCCGCCGTACCGGACGTACGCGGTGCCCCGCCAAGGCGGCGAGGTGCGGTACCGGGCGACACGGGTCAGGCCCGATCCGGGAGGGAGGCCTGGACGAGGTCCGGGACCTCGCCGCCGTCCGCCCGGGCCGTGTCCACCCCCGGCAGGCCCGCCGCCCAGGGGCCCGTCACGGCGGCCAGGGCGGCGGCGTCCGGCGGGGCGGAACCCAGCCCGACCGCGTAGCGGGCCAGGGCCGCCGAGCGCTCGAAGGCGTGGGGCCAGGCGTGGGCCTCCGCGAGCCCGGCCTCCTCCAGGGCGGCGAGCAGGGCGCGCATCCGGCCCCGCGCCCGGCCCAGGTTCTCCTCGAACTCCGGAGCGGAGTCCCCCCGTACGGTCACCACCGCCCAGGCCGCGTGCCGGCGGTGCGGCGGGGGAGCGGCCAGGATCCCGTCGAGCCCCTCGGGCTCCGCCTCCAGCCGCTCCCACGTCTCGTACAGCTCCCGCACCAGCAGGTCCCGCAGGCCCGCCCCGACCTGGGCCGTGCAGCTGCGGACCGGCGCCGAGGGGGTCAGGACGGTGACCGGGCCCGTCCCCGCACCGGTGTCGGCCGCCGGGTCCAGGGACACCGGCCGACTCCAGTCCCAGGCGGCCCAGGTACCGAAGAAATCCCGCCGCAGCGCCGCGGGCGAACGGTCCCCGGCCTCCCGCACCGTCCGGGCCGCCAGCACGGACCAGGCCAGGCCCGGCAGGCCCCCGAAGGGTGCCGAGTCCAGGCCCCGGGCCCGCGCCCAGGCCTTGACCTCGCGGGCGAGCCGGGCGAAGGCCGAATGCTCCGCCCCCACCGCCTCCCGGACGGCCTCCGCGTCGGAGAGCGCGCTCAGCGCCACCGCCCGGGCCCCGCCGAGCTCCGACCGCCGCTCCACGGCCCGCGCCGGGTCCTGCCCGCCGGCCCCGACCACCACCAGGTCCACGTCCAGGCCGGACGCGCGCAGCCGCAGCCCCGGCACCCGCGCCCCCGTCACCTCCCGCAGCCGCTCCGCCTCCGGCAGGGCGGCCGCCACCCGCGCCCGCAGCGCCGCGGGGTCGGCCGCCCCCGGCAGCACCGCCACCAGGTCCAGGTCGGCCTCCGGCAGGGCGCAGCCCATCGCACGGGATCCGGCCGGACGCACCACCGCCCCGGGCAGCGCCGCCGCGATCCGCGCCATGAGCCTCCCGGCAGCCCCCGGCACCTCGGTCGCCGCACCCGGCGTCGGCGGCCCGCTGCGCCCTCCCGGCCCGCCGGGCCCCGGCCTCTCCCGGGGCGTCCCGGTCTCCCGCCGCTCCGCCAGCGCCGACGGCGTCCGCTCCGGCCCGCCGGGCCGCGCGGTCCCCGCGGGCATCCCGTGGTGCGCCACCACCGCCGGCGCGGCCTCCGGGCCTGCGGGGCCCGCCGGCTCCCGGTCCGGCGACGTACCGGAATCGGTCCACCGCCAGGCACCGGTGCCCAGTTCCACCACCGCCCGCACCCGCATCGGGCCGTCCCCGCGCCGCGACAGCACCGCCAGCTCCCCGACGCACGCCGTACGCGCGTCCGCCCCGAGCCGCCGCGCGCACTCCCGCTCCGCCCGCTGCGGATCCCCGCTCCGGCCCAGCGTCAGGTGCGGGGTCCAGCCCCCGGAGCGCCCCCGGCAGCCCGGGAACCGGTCGGTGAGCGCCCGCCGCAGCTCCTGCCAGGGCGCGTCCCCGCCCTGGCCCGCCGCCGGGTCCAGCCACAGCGTCGCGTCCTCGCGCCAGCCGAAGGAGTGCACCCCGTCCAGCCGGGCGGTGAACGGCCGCACCGCCGCCGCGGCCCCGGCCAGCAGCGGCAGCGCCCGGGCGAAGGAGGACTCCGGTACGAAGCCGAACAACAGGTTGACGTGCGCCGGCCAGCGCTCCACCCCGGGGTCGTGCGCCCGGCGCAGCTCCGCGACCGCCGGATCGTACGGCGGCAGCCAGGCCACCGCCGTGCGCGCGGTCGCCGGTACGCCGAGCAGCACCTCGGCCGCGTCCCGCGCCCCGTACTCCACCGTGGCCTCCACCCCGAAGTGGTCGGAGGGGAAGAGCCCGTCCGGCGCGGGGGAGTCGCCCCGCAGCGCCGCGCCCAGGACGCGTGCCCCGCCGGCGCAGGACAGCAGGATCCGGTCCAGCCGGCCCGCCCGGCCCGTCAGCGAGCCGACCGCGGCCAGCGGGTTGGCCCCGGGGTCGAAGGTGGGCGTGTCGTCGGCGGGGCCGTGCACGTCGTTCCAGGCGTCCCGCAGCCCCAGCGCCGCGGCGGGCCCCTCGGCCCCGGACCGGCCGTCGTTGAAGTCGCCCAGCAGCGCGAGCCCGGCGTCGATCCGGCACAGCCCCTCCGCCAGCCGCGCCAGTTCGACGGTCCGCCGCCCGGCGCCGCCCTCGGTGTGGTCGCTGGTGAGGTGCGTCGCGGCGACGACCAGGGGGCCGCCGGCGGTGTCCACGGTGACGGCGGCGACCGCCTTGTGCGGGCCGAGCGCGTGCAGCCCCGCCTCCCGCACGGGCAGCCGGCTCAGCACCAGCAGCCCGCTGTCCGCCACGTCCGCGCCGTGCGGATCGGTGCCCAGCGCGTACCCGGCCCGCACCCAGGGCTCCGCCATCAGCAGGGCCAGCAGGGCCGGTTCGACCTCCTGGAGGGCGATCACGTCGGCGTCGGCCACCGCCAGGTCCGCCAGGAGCAGCGGCCTGCGCCGGGCGGTGGCGATGCGCGGGGCGTCGTACCGGTCCCACAGGGTGTTCCAGGTCAGCAGCCGCACCCGCGCCGGCGGGTGCGCGGCGGGACCTGCCCGGACGGGCCGCCAGGCGCCGCCGTCCGCAGGGTCCCAGGCGTGCGGGGTCCGCGCCGTGAAGAACGGCCCGTCCAGCAGCCGCCGGCCGCGCACCCGTCCGGCCTGCGTCGTGTCGATCCGGTCCAGCCCGGTCGCCCGGTCCCACACCGGTTCGCCGTCGGCCTCGACGAACAGCACCCGGTGCCACGGGACGTCCCCGCCGGGCACGAACGAGGGAAGCGGCACCCGCTTGGGGGCGGCCCCGCGCTGGAGCAGGCCGAGCGTGAACCGCGCCGGATCGAACCGGGGGTCCCAGCGGACCTGGTGGTAGAGCTGCTCACTGGTGCGCATCAGAGGTCCTCCCCCTCGTCGGCCGCCCCCAGGGAGCCGGCCCTGTCCCCGACGGTTCCGTCCGCCCCGACGTACCAGGTCCGGTGCGCCTGCCCGGGGTGGGGCGGGCTGAACCGGCGCAGCTGCGCGGCCAGTACGGGTTCCGGCACCGGGTGCGGGCGGACCGCGTTGCGCCGCAGCAGCTCGGCCTCCCCGACCAGCACCGCGACCCGGGTCACCAGCGCGTCCCGGCGCCGTGCGACGGCTGCGGCCAGGCCGCGCTGCCGCTCCGTCAGGGAGGTGGCGTCCCACACGACGGTGCCGCCGGCGGCCAGGGCGCGGTCGAGCCGGTCCAGGCCCTCGCGCAGCACCTCCGGGTTGGCCCGCTGGTCGGCCCGCGCGCCCCGGGCCTCGCGCAGGTCGTCCAGGGCGATGTACGCGTCCACCCCGGGCAGGCCGCGCGCGAAGGTGCTCTTCCCGCTGCCCGAGGGCCCGCAGAGCTGGACCAGCCGCGGGTACGCCGCCGGGTCGCGCCACCGCCAGGTCGCGGCCACGGCCTCCTGCGGGGTGGAGAGCGCACCCCGGCCGAAGGCCTCGCGGGCCTCGGCCCAGCAGCGGTCGGCGGCGTCGGCGTCCAGCCCGCCGAGGGCCCCGCGCAGCCCGTCCCGCAGGGGGCCCAGCGGGTCGGGGCCGAGCAGCCCGGCCTCCTCGGCGCACAGCGCGGACCACTCCGCGCAGTCGGCCTCCTCGGCCGTCGCGTCCGGAAGGGCCGACGCCAGCGCGTGCAGCACCCCCAGGTCGGCGGCGGCCGCCAGCCGGACCAGCCCGGCCCGCCGCTCCTCGTCCGGGTAGGGCCTGCGCAGCGCCGGGTGGAGCCCCACCAGGTCCGCCACCCGCCGCGCCGTCCGCATCCCGAGCGGCCCCGCGGCGAGCCGCGCCGCGAGGGCGGCCCGCGGCTCGCGGTGCAGCGCGGCGGCCAGCACTCCGGCCAGCCGGGCCTCCCCGGTGCGGCCGGCGCCGTCGAGCCGTGAGGTGACGGCGGCGACGGCCCGTTCGTCCTCCGGGCGGGCCGGAACCCCGGTGCCGAGGGCGGACAGCAGCCCGCCGAGGTCGGGTTCGGCTCCGGAGCGGACGGCCCACAGGGGGGCGGCGGGGCCGAGCCCGTTCACCACCACGGGCGCGTACATCCAGTGCGTGTCGGTCCGCACGTGCCCGCCGCGCACCCACTTGGCGACGTAGCGGCCGAAGTCGGCGCGGTCGAAGCCGGCCGTCGTGCGGACGACGTACCCCTCCTGCCGGGCGGTGTCGACGCGCAGCCTGCGCAGCGCGCGCTCGTCGTAGACCCCGCGCCAGAGCACCCGGGGCACCGGGACGCCGAGGCCGCTCAGGAACCGCACGGTGCGGTCCCAGTCCAGGCAGTGGTCGCCGTCCCACACCGAGAACCCGTAGAACCAGCTGTCGAGTTCCTCGTAGCCGAGGGAGTGGCGGGCGTACAGGTTCTCCCCGCAGATCCGCCGGCCGGCCGGGATCCGCGCACCGATCCGGCCCTGGAGGCCCTTGACCCAGGTGCGGGAGGGGTGGTGGCCGGAGTCGAGGGAGCGGGCGTGCAGCCCGTCCGGGTACAGGGTGGTGTTCTCCCCGTCGAGCTTCTCGGTGACCACCACCTCCCGCCCGGCCAGCGCCGCCGTGCCCCCGGAGCGCACGTCGTCCGCCGTGGCGCCCGGGGACCACGGCAGGTGCGCGGTACGGGGGTAGTGCGTGCGCATGGTCGGCTCCTGCTCAGGGGGACGGGGTGTCCGGTCACTGTAGGTAGCCGGGGCCGGAGCATCCACCCAATTCCCGCCTGCGCGGTCGGGGTCGTCTAGTCCAGCCGGTCCAGCTCGTGGAACTCCAGGCCGTCCGGGCCGAGTTCGGTGTTCTCCGCGTGCTCGGCCATCCGCGCGGCGTACTCGGGATGTGCGGCGAGCGAGGTGTAGTCGTCGAAGTCCAGGTCGAGGACCTCGGCGAGGTCCGCGAGGTACACGTCGAGGCCGGGGTACATCACGGCCACGTACGGCAGGTCGTCGAGGTCCGTCACCAGCACCGGGTACTCGCCCGTGGAGTCCGGCGAGCCCAGGTAGAGCAGGCGGCGCGAGTCGCAGCCGCCGACGAGCGGCAGGCACACGGCGGGCAGGAGCTCCTCGAAGTCGGCGAACATGCCGGCCATGCCGTCGCCGGTGCCGTACATCCACTCCGCCGTGGCCCCCAGCCCCCGGTCGCCGAACACGGGCGCGGCCGGGTCCTCGTACCAGCCGACGCCGGCGAGCCAGGAGCCGTCGAAGGCCAGCCAGCGGCGCAGGCTGGGAGGCAGCGGCCTGCCGCCGGGCAGCCGCAGCCGGTCGAGCACCTCCGGCGCGACCGGCACCGGCTCGTCGAGGTCCGGGGCCTCGCAGGTGGGCCAGCCCCGCTCGCGGACCCGTTCGATCACCCGGTCGATCAGTGCGGCGCCGTGCATGTGCTCGTCCATGCGGTGCACTGTGCCACGCGCCACCGACAGCGCCCGCCCCGCTACCGGCACAGGGCCGCGATCGCGGGGTCCACCCGCCCCTTGGCCGCCTCGCACAGCGCGGACATGTCGTACGAACGCCGGGGCGCGGGCCGGGGCGCGGGGCGAGCGGGCTGCCGTGCGCGCGGCTTCGCGGCGGGGGCGCGGTGGGTCGGCCGGGCGGGGGAGGCGCGGCGCGGGGGACGGTCGTCGGAGCGGTGCGGCGCGGCGGGAGCGGGCCGCTGCGGAGCGGCTTCCGGCTCCGGGGCCCGTACGGGGGCCGCCTCCTCGGCGGGCGGCGGCGCGTCCTGCGGCTCCGGGACGGGCCCCAGCGGCAGCCCCTCCGCCGCGGGCGGCCGGGGCGTCCATGCGGTCCGGACCGCGGCGGGCTCCTGCCGGGGAGCCCCGGCCGGCGCCTGCGGCCGTACGGTGACGCACCCGGCGGCCAGCAGGAGGACGGGGACCCAGAGCGGGAGGCGCAGGCGCGACGGCATCCGCCCACCCTGCCGTACCGGGGCACCGCCCGGCGCCCCCGCTCACACGGACGGGTGAGTGCGGGGTCGCATACGTGGTCGGACCAGCGACTTTCACACCGCCAGCCCGCATCACGGACCGTATCAAGATCGACATAATCGGGCAATAAGGAGGGCCCGTGAGGTATGCGGCCGGCGAAGCCGCGGGCCCCCGACCACCCGCCGCCCGCCGTAACCCGGCGGTCGCGCCCGCTGTTGCACAGGCGGCGGACCCACCCACGGTGAACGGAGTGCCCATGCCCCAGCTGACCGACGACCCCGGACGGAAGGGCACCTGGATGACCCCGGCGGAGTACGGGGCCTCGCGCGCCGCCCTCTGGACCGGAGCGGTCGTCCTCGTCACCGACACCGACGGGCGGGTCCTCGTGCAGAGCGTCGACTACCGCCCCGACCGGCTGCTGCCCGGCGGCGCGGTGGACGCCGGGGAGGCGCCCGCGGCGGCGGCCGCCCGCGAGGTGCGCGAGGAGCTCGGGGTCGACGGCCACTACCCGCGCGGCCTCGCCGTGGACTGGATCCCCGCCGACACCCCGGGGATCCCGCCCGAGATGCGCTTCCCCGGCGAGATCCTGCACGTGTACGACGGCGGCACCTGGACCCCCGACCGGATCGCTTCCATCCGCCTGCCCGCCCAGGAGATCACCGGCATCGACTTCGCCGAGCCCGCCGACCTGCCCGCCCTGATGGAGCCGGGCGACGCCCGCCGCGCCCTCGCCGCCCTCCGGGCCCGGATCGGCGGCTCCGGGCCCGCCCTGCTGGAGGACGGCCGCCCCACCACCCCCACCGCCCTCGACCGGCTGGGGGTCCTGCGCACCCGCCGCGTCCCTCAGCACGGCACCTGGCACCCCGGCCCCGTCCCCGCGCACCTGCCCGTCCGCGGACACTGCGGCTGGCTCTTCGCCCCCGACGGGCGGGTGCTGCTGCTCGTCGCCCGCGCCACCGGCGGTGCGCACCTCCCCGCCCCCGGGGCGGAGCCCGCCGTGGGGGCCCTGCCGCTCGGCTACCGGTACGCAGACCGGGCCGCGCTGGCCCGTACGGCGGCCCGCCTCACGGGGCTCGCCGCGGCCGGGGACCCGGCGTACGCCCGGCTGCTGGCCACCCCGGAACAGGTGCGGGAGCTCAGCGACTGGGGCTCCGCGGGCCGGCAGGAGCTGGCGGCCGTGCACGCGGCCCGCACCCAGCTCGGCCTCCCGGTCCCGCCCCGCACCCCGCCCACCGAGCTCCCGGAGCAGGGCCTGCGCTGGTGAGGGGCCCGCCCGCCCCGCCCCGGCCGGAGCCGCGGCCTCCGGGCCCGACACCGCCCCCGGCCCCCGGACGGGCCGGGCGGTCGTGTGGAATGGGGGTATGGGGACCAGCGAGATACAGACGAGCGGGACGCCGGGGGGCACCCGGGAGACTCCGGCCGCGCCGCCGGCGCCGGGGGAGGGCCGGGAGCCCGCCGGGCGGCAGGAGACCGCACCACCGGCGCTGCACGCCGGGCCCGACCGCTGGCGCTACGCCCGCCACCTCGACCTCCTCGCCGCCGCGGGGGCGGCCGGCGGAGCGGACGAGGCCGGCGCGGTGGCCGCCGTCCTGCGCGACCCCGACCCGGTCATGGCGCAGAGCGCCGTCGTCACCCACATCGACCGCCGGGCCGTGCGGCTGCTGCCCGGCGCCGGATTCCGCGACTGGGCCCGCACGCTGGGCTCCGTCCTCGAGGGGCACCCGTTCCCGGCCCGCCGGCTGCGCGAGTGGACGCTGCTCAAGGCGATGGCGAGCGGCGGGAGTTGGTCCGCGGCCGAGCTCGCCGCCGCCTCGGACTGGTGTCAGCTCACCGCCGTGCGGTCGCCCGCCTCCGACGAGGCGCTGGCCCTGCTGGCCGCCTCCGCCCGGACCCGCCGCGTACGCAACGCCGCCGCCCGGCGGCTGCGGCGGCGCGCGGCCCCCCGATCGGAATGATCAATCCCACGGAGTGCTCGCCATACGGCTGTTCGGGGGTTTAAGGTCGGCGTACCCGGCCGGGTATCAGCGTTGAACCGATGCCATTCCGCTGGAGGATGACTCTCCGTGTCGCACGTTTCACAGGCTCCCGTCACCACCCCCGACACCGAGCCCGCACCGCCCGCACCCCGCTCGTTCAGTGAGGTGAAGGGCTGGTTCTCGGCGTACGACCAGGTGCTCTTCGACTGGTTCCTGGCCCGCCAGAACGACAGCGCCGACGCGAAGGGCGACCTCCTCGAACTGGGCGCCTTCATGGGCAAGAGCGCGATCTTCGCCGCCCGCTACCTGCGGGAGGGCGAGGAGTTCACCGTCGTCGACCTCTTCGACTCGCCCGCGCCCGACGACAGCAACCTCGAAGAGGTGCGGGACTCCTACCCCACCCTGACCCGGCGCGGCTTCGAGGCCAACTACCTGGCGTTCCACGAGGAGTTGCCGACCGTCATCCAGGCGCCGACCTCCGTCGTGGCCGACCGGGTGCGCCCGGGCAGCTGCCGCTTCGTCCACATCGACGCCTCGCACCTGCACGAGCACGTCGTCATGGACATCGCCTCCTCGAAGACCGTCGCCGCCCCCGGGGCCGTCGTGGTCTTCGACGACTACCGCTCCGCCCACTGCCCCGGCGTCGCGGCCGCGGTCTGGGAGGCGGTGGCCGTCGGCGGGCTGAAGGTGATCGCCGTGTCCGCCGCGAAGCTCTACGCCACCTGGGACGACCCCGAGCCGCACCAGGCGGCCCTGCTCGCCTGGCTGGACGGCCGCACCGACCTGTGGCACGGCGTGGACACCGTCTGCGGACGGCCGCTCGTGCGCATCGGCGACCACGGCGTGGCCGCCCCGCCCGCCCCGCAGCCGCTGCGCGCCACGCCCGAGCCGGTGACGCCGCCGCCCGCCCCGAAGCCCGCGCCCCGGCCGGGGGCCGGCTGGCGCAGGCTGGCCAAGGACCTGCTCCCGCCGGTGGTCACCCGCGCGATCGTCACCGCCCGGCGGCGCCGCCGGGCCTGATTCCGGGGGGGTGTCCGGCAGGTCGGGGCCGGACACCCCGGGCCGTCACAGCCCCTTGCGGACCCGGGCCGCGCGGCGGGCCTCGGCGGCCTGGCGCGCCTCGATCGTCTTGCGGGACTCCTTGCCCCGCCCGGCCCGGCCCGGGCGCGTGCCGAGGCCGCGGAAGCCCAGCTCCGTACCGCTCGGCCGGCCCTTGGCGTCCGTCGGCAGGGCCCCGGACAGCGGAACCCCGGAGGGCCTGCGCGCGCCGGTGATCCGGCTCAGCGCCGCCTCGCCCGAGCGCACCTGGGTGATGGTGGGCCGGATCTTCGCGTCGGCCATCAGCCGGACCATGTCGCGCCGCTGGTTGGGCGTGACCAGGGTGACGACCTTGCCGGACTCGCCCGCACGGGCGGTGCGCCCGCCGCGGTGCAGGTAGTCCTTGCTGTCGGCCGGCGGGTCCACGTTGACGACGAGGTCGAGGTCGTCGATGTGGATGCCGCGCGCGGCGACGTTGGTCGCGACCAGGACCGTGAGCAGGCCGTCCTTGAACTGCCCGAGGGTCTTCGTGCGCTGCGGCTGGGACTTCCCGCTGTGCAGGCCCTCCGCCCGCACACCCATGGCCCGCAGGTGCTTCACGAACTGGTCGACGCCGTGCTTGGTGTCCAGGAACATGATCACCCGGCCCTCGCGGGCGGCGATCTCCGTCGCGGCCGAGACCTTGTCCGCCGCGTGGATGTGCAGCACGTGGTGGTCCATCGTGCCCACCGAGGCCGACTGCGGGTCCACGGAGTGCGAGACCGGGTCCTTCAGGTAGCGGCGCACGAGCTGGTCGACGTTGCGGTCCAGGGTGGCCGAGAACAGCATCCGCTGCCCGTCGTGGTGCACCTGGTCCAGGAGTTCGGTGACCTGCGGCATGAACCCCATGTCGCACATCTGGTCGGCCTCGTCCAGCACCGTGATCCGCACCCGCTCCAGGTGCACGTCACGCCGCTTGACCAGGTCGCTGAGCCGGCCCGGCGTGGCCACCACGACCTCGGCGCCGGTGCGCAGCGCCCCCGACTGGCGGCCGATCGACAGCCCGCCGACGACGGTGGCCATGCGCAGCCGCAGGGCCTGCGCGTACGGGGTCAGCGCCTCGGTCACCTGCTGCGCGAGCTCGCGCGTGGGTACGAGGACCAGCGCGAGCGGCCGCTTCGGCTCCGCCTGCCGGCCCGCGGTGCGGGCCAGCAGGGCCAGGCCGAAGGCGAGGGTCTTGCCGGAGCCGGTACGGCCCCGGCCGAGGATGTCGCGGCCGGCGAGGGAGTTCGGCAGGGTGGCCGCCTGGATCGGGAACGGCTCCCGCACCTGCTGGGCGGCCAGGGTCTCCACCAGCTCGGCGGGCAGTGCGAGTTCGTCGAACGAGGCCACCGGGGGCAGGGCCGGCGTGGCCGTCCGGGGCAGGGTGAACTCGCCCTGCGGGCCCAGGGTCCGCGGGGCCTTGCCGGCGCCGCCCCCGCCCTTGGAGCGGGAGCCTGCCGACGCCGCGGCCTTGATGCCGAAACGCCCGTGAGCTGACGGGTTCTTCATGCAGAACCTTCCGTGAGGAGAACCGAGCGGGGTGGGGAACGGGGTCCTGAACGGCGACGAGCCGGGGTCCGTACCCCTCGGTACGGTCCCCGGCTCGTCGTACGCGTCCGCACCGGGCGAAAGCGCCCCGCGCCTGAAGTCTTGCGCCCATTTTACCAGCGGGCCGCCGTGGGGCGGGGGCGCGGGCGCCCACCCGGCGGGACCGGGTGCTCGGCCGGGTCGGGCAGATGTTCGAAGCGCCCGGTTGGCGGTGCTCCGAGTGTGGCGCGCGGGACGGGTGGGCAGTATCGAGACGGCCGCGCAGGCGGCCCGAGCGGAACGTCGAGTGAGGATCAGTACCGATGGCAACTGGCACCGTGAAGTGGTTCAACGCGGAAAAGGGGTTCGGGTTCATCCAGCAGGACAACGGCGGCCCCGACGTGTTCGTGCACTTCTCCGCCATTCAGGCGCAGGGCTACAAGTCCCTCGACGAGAACGCCCTGGTCGAGTACGAGGTGACCCAGGGGACCAAGGGTCCCCAGGCGGAGATGGTGCGGCCCATCTGACCGCCCTCCGCGCACCCCGTGCGTGACGGCGGCCCCCGCCGGTCCGGCCGGCGGGGGCCGCCGCGTCACTCCCGCTCCGCCGTCTCCCGTACGGTGATCGCCGACACCGGGCAGGCGCGGGCCGCCTCCCGGACCATCGGGCTGCCGTGGCCGTCCTCGCGGCCGGGCAGCACCTCGCTGAGCCCGTCGTCGTCCTGGGTGAACACCTGGGGCGCGGCCAGCACGCACTGGCCGGCGCCGATGCAGACGTCCCGGTCCACGGAGATCCGCACGGCGCTCACCACGCCACGGGCAGTTCGACCATGCCCTGGACGGTGTCCCCGGGTTTGAACGGGATCGTGTCCGGGTCGGCGTCCAGGCGCAGCCCGGGCAGCCGCTCGAAGAGGGTGCCGAGCGCGATCTCCATCTCGGCCCGGGCCAGGTTCTGGCCCAGGCACTGGTGGATGCCGAAGCCGAAGGCCAGGTGGCGGTTGGCCGGCCGGTGCCAGTCGAGCACGTCGGGGGCCGCGAACACGGCGTCGTCACGGTTGATCACGGAGGTGGAGAAGACCACCCCGTCGCCCGGCCGGATCGTGACCCCGCCGACCTCGATCTCCTCGGTGGCGAACCGCAGCATCGCGTCCGCGATCGACAGGAACCGCATCAGCTCCTCCACCGCCCCCGACAGCAGCGAGGGATCGGCCCGCAGCTCCGCCAGCTGCTCGGGGTGGCGCAGCAGGGTGAAGGTGCCCAGGGAGATCATGTTGGCCGTGGTCTCGTGCCCGGCGATCAGCAGGATCGCGGCCAGCGAGACCAGCTCGTCGACATCGGTCTCCCCGGCCTCCAGCCGGGTGTGGACCAGCTCGTCCAGCAGGCCCTCGCCCGGCTCGGTGCGCTTGCGCAGGATCAGCTCCCGCAGGTAGTCCTGGAGCCGCTTGCGGGCGTCGTCGACGTCGGCGGGCGCGGGGCCGCGCAGCAGCCTGCGCGACTGGGCCTCGAAGAACTCGTGGTCCTCGTAGGGGACCCCCAGCAGCGCACAGATGACCATGGACGGCACCGGCAGGGCGAAGGCGCCGACCAGCTCGGCCCGCGGACCCTTCGCCACCATCGCGTCGATCAGCCGGTCGACGGTCTCCTGGATCCGGGGCCGCAGGGCGGCGGCCCGTTTGACCGAGAAGCTGGGGATCAGCATCCGGCGCTGGGTGTTGTGGACGGGGTCGTCCTCCCCGAGGAGCGCGGTCCGCTGCCGGGCGATCCCCCTGAAGCGCGCGCTGGGGAGGGGGAAGGCCTCGTGCGTCCGGTCGGTGGACAGCCGGCCGTCCGCGAGCAGGGACCGGGCCTCGGCGTGGCCGGTCACCACCCATACCGGGCGGCCGTCGAAGAGGGTGACCCGGCTCAGCGGCCGGGTGTCCCGCAGGGGCTGGTAGGCGGCCGGCGGGTGGTAGGGGCAGGTGCGGTCCTGCGGGAAGGCGAGGGCGCCGGACGGGGCGCCGGAGAGGGTTTCGGACATGGAGAACAACACCTCGCAAGGGATGGTTCCGTCGTGCCGCATCCATTACATGCCTCAGGCACCTATCTTACCCATGCCACTTTCGGCCAGTCTGCCCGAGTTCACCCTCGGGAGGACACGGAGCCCGGCCCGCGCACCGCTCTAGAACCCCGCCCCCTCCAGGAGGTCCCGCAGCGCGGACGCCGTCAGCGGGCCGGCGTGGGTCGCCACCGCCTCGCCCGAACGCAGCAGGACCACGGTCGGCGCGCCCGCCACCCCGTAGCGCCGCGTCGTGGCCGGGCAGCGGGTGATGTCCGCGCGGACGGCCGTCAGCCGGGCGCCGTACTCCCGCGCCACCTCCGCGACGACGGCGTCCATCGCCCGGGAGGCCTCGACGGCCTTCGGCCAGGTGCCGGTGAAGTAGGCCAGCACCGGGGTCCCCTGTGCCATTCCGGTGATGAAGTCGAATTCCCGGTCCTCCAGGGGCCGGTGTACCCCACGGGTCATGGGCGGTGCTCTCCTCGCTCGTGTCTGCTCGCCGCCCAGCCTAGGCGGCGCGCCAGCGGGGCCCGTTGTCAGTGGCGCCTGTGATCCTGTGGGCATGGACCTCAGCACGCCGCGCCGGAGGGTCTACGGCGCCGACCACGACGATCCCGATCCGGGCCCGCGCCCCGGCCACGCCTACGGCGAGCTCGTCGGCGGCCCCCTGGACGGGCTGCTCCTCGACGTCACCGGCTGGAGCCCCGCCCGGCTCGCCGAGGAAGCCCGCCTGCCCACCGAGATAGGCCGCTACGGGCCCGGCGGGCGCGCCCACTACCGGCGCCGCGCCGCCGACCCGGACCGCTGGGACTGGTCGGGGGACAGCCGGTAGGGACCAGCCCGGCTGTTTCGCGCGAAGCGGCCGGTTCGGAGATCATGAGACATCGCCTGGGGAAGGAAGTGGCCGTGGGGCACCTAGTCATGAGCACCGGCAGCATGCGCGAAGCGATGCGGCTGCTCACCGCCGTGGAGCGCACCCCCGAGCAGGAGCGGACGCTCGTCACCGTCCGCGAGAAGTGCCGGACCGTGGACGGGCGGCTGCACGGCCAGGGCATCGACCTCGACGTCTCCGTGGCCCAGGCCCTGGAGGAGCTCCTGGACGGCGCCGTCAGCGCGACGGAGGGCCCCGCCTACCACTACGCCCTGCACGCGCTGATCTCCTCGTACTTCTCCGACACCCACGACCTCGGGGACTGGCGGCGCCAGTCCTGGTTCTGGACGGTGGACGAGGAGCTGGCGCGCCTCGGCCTCCCGGCCCGCCTCGCCATCTCCCAGATCCTCATGTCCGGCCCGCCCGTCCGGCTGCCCCCCGCCGGCGACACCACCCCCTGGATGGGGACCTTCCCGACCGAGCTGGCCGCCGAGTTCGTCGCCGCGCACGAGGCGGTGCTGGACCGGGTGGATCCGGAGGTCCGGGAGACCGTCGAGGTCTTCCTCAAGGCCGTCCGCCTGGAGGCCGAGGAATGGGCCGCGACCCGGGAGGACCGGCGAGCCCAGCAGGACACGATGTTCTTCTGGTGCGCCTGACTCCGGAAAATTCCTCGAAGAATTTCTCCGGGAGCCGTCGATCCGGGCCCTCCCCGTTCGACGCAGGGGTGAGAGGCGGGGAAAGCCCCCGCCCTCCCGACCGAGGAGTCACCATGCCGCGCTTCCTGACGCTCATCCGCATCGACGAGCAGGACCTCCCCCCGAAGGACTTCCCGCCGGAGTTCGAGCAGCGCATGGGCGCCCTGCTGGAGGAGGTCACCAAGGCCGGGGTCATGCTCGACACCGCCGGACTGCTCCCCACCGCCCAGGCCACCCGCCTCCACTGGTCCGCGGGCGCCATCAGCGTCACCGACGGCCCCTTCACCGAGACCAAGGAGGTCGTCGGCGGGTACGCCCTCCTCCAGTGCAAGGACAAGGCCGAGGCCCTGGAGTGGACCAAGCGGTTCCTGGAGACCCACCCGGCGTCCTGGCACGTCGGCGCCGAGGTCCGTGAGATCCAGGAGATGTGACCGGCGGCGGGAGGCGGCCCCCGCCGCCTCCCGCGCCGGGTTTGCCCCGCCGGGGCGCGGCTGCTCTGATGGGTGGCCGTGACGGCAGTGACCACGGCCCGTGCGGTCGAGACGGTGTTCAGGATGGAGTCCCCGCGGATCATCGCCGGGGTCGCCCGGATCGTGCGGGACGTCGGCATCGCCGAGGAGCTCGCCCAGGACGCCCTGGTGGCCGCCCTCGAACAGTGGCCCGCCTCCGGGATCCCCGACCGGCCCGGCGCCTGGCTCATGGCCACCGCCAGGCACCGGGCCGTGGACCTCGTGCGCCGCAAGGAGACCTACGCCCGCAAGCTCGCCGAGGTCGGCCGCGCCCTGGAGGACGTACCGCCGCCCCCCGAGCCCGCCGAGCCGGACGACATCGACGACGACCTGCTCCGGCTCGTGTTCACCGCCTGCCACCCGGTCCTCGCGACCGAGGCCAGGATCGCGCTCACCCTGCGCCTGGTGGGCGGGCTCACCACCCGGGAGATCGCCCGCGCCTTCCTGGCCTCCGAACCCACCGTCGCCCAGCGCGTCGTCCGGGCCAAGCGGGCCCTGGCCAAGGCCGGGGTGCCCTTCGAGGTCCCGTACGGCGCCGACCGCGAGCAGCGTCTGGCCTCCGTCCTCGAGGTCATCTACCTGATCTTCAACGAGGGCTACTCCGCCACCGCCGGCGACGACCTCCTGCGCCCCGCCCTCTGCGAGGACGCCCTGCGCCTGGCCCGGCAGCTGGCCGCCCTGATGCCCGACGAGCCCGAGGTGCACGGCCTCGCCGCCCTGCTGGAGTTCCAGGCCTCCCGCACCGCCGCCCGTACCGGCCCCGCCGGCGAACCGGTCCTGCTCGCCGACCAGAACCGGTCCCGGTGGAACCGGCTCCTGATCCGCCGCGGGGTCGACGCCCTGCGGCGCGCCGGCACCGGCCCCTACTCCCTCCAGGCCGCCATCGCCGGCTGCCACGCGGCGGCCGTCCGCTACGAGGACACCGACTGGACGGCCATCGCCACCCTCTACGGGCGCCTGGTGCAGCTGGTCCCCTCACCGGTGGTCGAACTGAACCGGGCCGTCGCCGTCTCGATGGCCGAGGGCCCCGAGGCGGCCCTGCCGCTCGTCGACGCTCTGGCGGGGGAGCCCGCCCTGCGCTCCTACCACCTGCTGCCGAGCGTACGGGGGGACCTGCTGGAGCGGCTCGGGCGCCACGAGGAGGCCCGCGCCGAGTTCGAGAAGGCGGCCTCCCTCACCCGCAACGCCCGCGAACGGGACCTGCTGCTGGCCCGGGCCGCCGCCCTCCCCGGCGTCAGCCCCTGAGCCCCGCCGCACGCGCCCGGCCGGGCTCGGGCCGCCGCGGGGCCGTCAGCCCGACCGGCCTGCGGAAGCCGCCCGTGCGGGCCACGCTCTGCACCGTCCGGCGCAGCGCCTCCTGGAAGTCGTCCATCGCGCGCCGCGCCGCCGGGGTGTCCACGTACAGGGAGTTCATGTGCAGCCCTTCCGCGTCCCGCTGGAACCACGAGCAGGTCCCGTTGCCGGTCGCCGACCACACGTGCGTGGTCGGCCGCCACTCCTCGTGCCGCTCGGCACCCGGACAGCGGCGCATGTCGATGTACGAGAAGAAGTTCACCGCGTACGGCCAGGAGCGCAGCGCGAACTCCTCCGGGGCCAGCAGCTCCCAGGCCCGGACGAACGGCACGTCCAGATGCCGCATCATCTCCCGGAACCCCTCCCCGACCCCGGCCACCACCTGGGCGAAGTCCTTGCCGGGGGAGGCGTCGAACTCGATCGGCAGCGTGTTGACGAACCAGCCCACCGAGTTGGCCCACGTCTCGCGGCCGCGCTCGCTGACCGGCATGAACCCCCGGTACACCCCGGGCCCGCCGGCCTCGCGCAGGCACACGGCGACGGAGGCGAGCAGCCCCATGAAGGGCTTGGCGCCGGTCTCCCGGCACACCTTCTCGAACACCTCGGCCTCCGCGGCGTCCAGCAGCCAGGACGCCTCGTTGACGATCGGGTACGTCCGGCCCGGCTCGACGCCCAGGTCCAGCGGGCAGCGGGGGAAGAACTCCCCGTTGCGCTCGATGAAGGACTTCCAGTAGCCCAGGCGCTCGTCGTCCGCGTCGATGGAGAGGTAGCGGCGGCGCTGTTCGTCCGCGAAGTCGAGATAGCTCGGCGCCGGCGGCAGTGCGGGCTCCTCGCCGCGCAGCAGCGCCTCGTACGAGGTGAGCACCTGGTGGGCGACGACCGGCATCGACATGCCGTCGCAGACGATGTGGTCGAACGCCAGGTACACGGTCGCGGAGTCGGGGCGGACCACGGCACCCATCACGAACAGCGGCCAGGACAGGGTGTCGATGCTCCGCTGGAACCGCTCCGACAGGAACGCCCCCAGCCGGTCGGCCGACCCGTGCGCGGCCACCTCCTCGGTCTCCAGGGCGAGTTCGTCCGCCGGCAGGGGAGCGCACGACACCTCCCCGGCCAGCCGCAGGAACTCGCACCGCAGCACCTCGTGCCGCCGGACGAAGCCCAGCAGGGCCCGCGCCAGCACCGCCTCGTCCAGGGCGCCCTCGACCTCGAAGGTGACGGCCACCCAGGAGGCGACCCGGTCCCCGTCGGCGCGGCTCTCCTCGGCGACGGTGAAGTGCTTGTCCTGGTTGAACGAAGCCCTCCGGTCCGCCGCGCCCGCAGCGGTCGTGGAGCGCAACCTCCACTCGACCAGGCGCCCCGGTGCCACGTGGTGCATCTCCAGCGGAAACTGCCGCATTCACGCCATCCCTTCGTCCCCCGAATCAGCCCCGAGCGCCTAACGACACCCGGACCGCGGAAGTGACGCCCTCGCCCCCGCTCCCCTCCGCGGCGCGGTCCGCCGGCCGGTCAGGGCGGCCCGGCGGACCGCCCCAGCCGGGCCCAGAGGTCCAGCAGGAGCCGCACGGAGCGCGAGGCGGAGGCGAGCTCCCAGGAGCGGCCGGTACGGGACCACCGGTCCAGGAGGTGGGCCAGGGCGGAGTCGCAGAAGGTGACGCGGGCCGCGTCGAGGACGAGGCGGCGGGCGCCGAGGGCGGCGCCGTCGTCGAGCAGGGCCCGCAGGGGGAGACAGCCGTAGTGGTCGAACTCCCCGGCCAGGCCGACGGAGAGGACCCCGCCGTCGAGCCAGGAGAGGATGCGGGGAGCCGGCGGGCCGGCCGGCTCCGGCGGAAGGCCGGGTGGGGGCGGGGCGACGGGCAGACTCCGGGGCGGGAGGCCCCGCAGGGTCCGCAGGGGCGGGCCGGCCAGGGCCGGCCGGGGGCGGTCTATCGGGTCTATGGGGGTGTTCACGCCCCTCCAACGGGGCGTCCCCCGGCCGGGAACCGGTGCCGGGGCGCACTTCACCCGCGTGGCCGCGGGACCGTCCGGGCCGGCGGAAGCTGGTGGCTGCGGCGCTGCTCCGGCGTCGGCGGGTGCAGGACGCGCCCCGCCGCCAGGCGCAGCAGCGGCGCGGCGCCGTCCGGGGCGGCCGGGGTCCACAGGCGGACCGTGCGGTCGCGCGAGGAGGTGGCGATGCGGCTGCCGTCGGGGGACCAGGCCAGCCCGTTGACCCAGTCGGCGTGCAGCCCGACGACGGCGACGGGCCCGGCCGCGACCGGGTCCCACAGCCGCACCGTCCGGTCGCGGGAGACGGAGGCGAGCCGGGTGCCGTCCGGGGACCAGGCGACGCACTGCACCCGGTCGTCGTGCCCGGCCAGCACGGCGAGCGCCCCGGACGGCCCGTCGGCCGCGGGGTCCCACAGGCGGACGGTGCGGTCCCGGGACCCGGTCGCCAGCCGGCGCCCGTCCGGCGACCACGCCACCTCCCACACCTGGTCCTCGTGCCCCTCCAGGGTCCGCAGCCGCTGGCCCGTCCGGGCGTCCCAGACGATGACCGTCCGGTCCGTCCCGCAGGTGGCCAGCAGTCTGCCGTCCGGCGACCAGTCGGCCCCCGTGACCCAGTCCCCGTGGCCGCGCAGCACCCGGGTGGGCCCCCGGCCGGCCGCGTCCCTGAGGTGGACGAGGCCGTCGCGCGCGGCCGTCGCCAGCCGGGTGCCGTCCGGGGACCAGCACACCGCCGACACCTCCGCGCCGTGCCCGCCCGGCAGTTCGGCCGCGGGGGTGCCGTCGCGCAGCCACAGCGCCGCCGCGCCGTCGCGGCGGCCCACCGCGAGCCGCGACCCGTCCGGGGACCAGGCGAGGTCCCCGCACTGCCCCGTCGCCAGTACCCGTGCGGGCCCGAACTCCGGGGCGTGCCACAGGCGCACGGTCCCGTCCTCCGAGGCGCTGGCCACGCAGCCGCCGTCCGGCGACCAGGCCGTCTGCCACACCGAGTCGGTGTGCCCGCGCAGCACGGTGGGCGGCGCGGCCGGCTCCCAGACGGCCAGCGTCCCGTCCTGCGAGGCGGTGGCCAGCCGACGCCCGTCGGGGGTCCAGGCGACCGCGTGCACGGTGTCCAGGTGTCCGGTGAGCCAGAGGGCCGGGCCCTCTCCGTCGGCCCCGGCCGCGGCCTCCACGTCCCAGATCCGGACGTTGCGGTGCTGGTCACCGGCGGCGAGCCGGGTCCCGTCCGGCGACCAGGCCAGGCAGTCGACCCGGTCCATGCTCCGCAGGACCCCTGCGGTGCGGCCCGTGGCGGCTTCCCGGAGCACCACGGTGCGGTCCGCGGAGGCGGAGGCGAGCAGGGAGCCGTCGGGTGACCAGGCGAGGGCCGTGACGGCGTCCTCGTGGGCGGCGCCGGCCGCCACGGGCCCGCCGCCGGCCGCGGACCAGATCCGTACGGCCCCGTCCTCCCCGGCGGCGGCGATCCGGCCGCCGTCGGGTGACCAGGCCGCGCACCCCAGCGTTCCCGGCGGGGCCTCCAGCGCGCCGGCCGGGGCGAACGGGGCGGTGTCCCACAGCCGCAGCCCCCCGCCGGCCCCGGCCGACACCAGCCGGCGGCCGTCCGGGGAGAACGCCAGAGCGGCCGGCCCCCCACCGGACCCGCCCTCGGCGCCGGGCTGCCGCAGCGCGGCCGCCGGCCGCCAGCCGGCGGTGTCCCAGACGGTCAGCCGGGCGTCCCGCCCGACGCAGGCCAGCAGGGCGCCGTCGGGCGACCAGGCCACCGTACGGGGCGCCCCGCCCGGCACGTCGAGGACGACCGGCGCCGCCTCCCCGGCCCCGTCCGCGTCCTGCGGACCCTCCTCCAGGCCGCGCGCCGCCCAGACCCGCACCCGGCCGTCCCCCGAACAGGCGGCGAGCCGCGCCCCGTCGGGGGACCAGGCCGCGCCGGTCACCGCCGCACCGGAGCCCCCGCGCACCGCCCGCAGCAGGGATCCGTCCAGCGCGGTCCGCAGGGCCTGGAGGGCGGCCGGGGTCGGTGCCCACTCGGTGACCGCCGCGAGGGCGACCGCGACGGCCGTCTCCGGTTCGCGGCTCTCCAGCACCCGGGCCGCCACCGCGTCCGCCGTACGCGCCCGGGCCGCCCCGTCCGCCCGGGCGCTGCGCTCCACGTACTCCGCCACCAGCGCCGACACCTCCAGCCCGGCGGGGGCGTGCTCCCGCCAGGCACGGGCCGCGGCCAGCCGCTCCCCGGTCAGCAGGAAGGCCTCGCCCCGGCCCGCGAACTCCCACTCCTGGGCCCACCGCTCCCACGCGCCGCGCCGCCGCAGCTGTTCGACGTGCTCCTCGACGGCCCGCCGCAGGGGCGGCCAGCGGCGCAGCAGCGCCTCGTGGGCCAGGTCGAGGACCCCCGCGTCGGAGGTCAGCAGCCGGCCGGCGACGAAGGCGTCGGCGATCTCCCTTTCGGCGGGCGCCAGTTCGGACCGGGCCACGCGCCTGCGGACGGGTTCCTCGCCCTGCACGGTGACCAGCCGCAGCAGGGTCCCCACCACCGGGTCCGGATCCTGCGTCCCGACCCCGCCGGGGCCCAGCAGCTCGGCGCGGATCCGGTCGGCCTGCCCGACGAGCGCCCCCGCGACCCCGCCGACCTCCCGGTAGTGGACGTACCGGACCACCGAGCCGGGCCCGCCCGCCAGCCGGTACAGCTCCTGGAGGGTGTAGGCGAGCAGCGGCAGCGCGTCGCCGCCCCCGCAGTCGTCGACGATCCGGGACACCAGGCCCGCCTCGAAGGAGACCCCGGCGGCCGCGCCCGGCCGGGCCACGACCTCGTGCAGCGCCTCCCGCTCCAGGGCGCCGATCACCACCGGATCCCTGACGAGGAAGGCCAGTTCGGCCTCCAGGAACCCGGTCAGGAAGTCCGAGCGCAGGGTGCCCACCAGCCACAGCCCCGGCTGCCGCGTCAGCTCCGCGCGCACGGCGGCGGCGAACGCGGCCCGCTCGCGCGGCCCCGACAGGGTCAGCAGCTCCTCCAGCTGGTCCACCACCAGCACCCGCGGCCGCCCGTCGGCCGCCGGGCCGTCCAGGGTCCGCCGCAGCGCGCCGACCGGGTCGGTGCCTGGGGTCAGGGGCGGGTACGCCGTCCAGCGCGTGCGGCGCCCGGTCAGCGCGGGCAGCAGCCCGGCACGCACCAGCGAGGACTTGCCGGAGCCGGAGGGCCCGACCACCGTCACGAACCGGTGCGCCCGGGCCGGCGCCGCCGGGTGCAGCCGGGCCACGAGCGCGGCGGTCTCCCGCTCCCGCCCGAAGAACACGGCCGCGTCCTCCTCCCCGAAGGCCTCCAGCCCCGGGTACGGAGGCTGCCCGGCCGTCCACGCCACGGGGGCCGTCACCGGCCGCCGCTCCAGCCAGCGCAGCCACAACTGGCCGCCGACCAGGGCGAGGAGCCCAACCCCCACGAGGGGTATCGACCACTGGCGCAGCAGCCGCAGCGGGAGCGGCACCTCGCCCTCCACGTTGGTGGCGTAGTTGGTCGCGATCCCGAGCAGGGCGCCCACCAGCATGAGGAGGACGTCGAGAACCAGGGCGAGCGGTCGTCGTTGCATGAGGCCAGAACCTAGCCGCGACACCCCTCGTCCGCGACCGCCGTCCGCCGAACCGCCGTCCGCCGAACCGCCGTCCGCCGAACCGCCTGCCGCCGAACCGCCTGCCGCCGGGGCGGGCCGGCCGCCCCGCCCCGGCGGTCGGAGCCGGTCAGACCCGGGCGGCGTCCCTCGCGCCGATGGCGGACATGACGCGCTCGACGGTCTCCCGCTGCTCGCCGACGGGGGCCGCGTAGGCGACGGCGGCGCGGGCGGCGTCCTTGCCGAGGGTCCGGGTGATGGTCCAGGCGGCCAGGTACTGGGAGGCCAGGCAGCCGCCCGCCGTGGCGACGTTCCCCTCGACGTGGAACGGCCCGTCCAGCACGGGGACGCCCATGGCCTCGACGAAGGGACGGGTCGTCAGGTCCGCGCAGGCGGGCCGCCCGGCCAGCAGCCCGAGCCGCGCGAGCACCAGCGCACCGGAGCACTGCGAGCCGATCAGCTGCCGCGCGGGGTCGAGCGGCAGCATCGACAGCAGCCGGTCGTCGGCGATCACGTCGCGGGTCTTCACCCCGCTGCCGATCAGCACGGCGTCGGCCTCGCGCACGAACTCCATCGGGCGCTGCCCCGTCACCTCGACGCCGTTCATCGAGGTGACCACCGGCGTCGGCGTGGTGATGAAGGCCTCCAGGCCGTCCGGGCGACAGCGGTTGATCAGGGCCGAGGCGATGAAGCTGTCGAGCTCGTTGAATCCGTCGAACGTGACCACTGCTACCCGCATCACCACTCCTCTGGGAATCCGACCGGAAGCCCCATGATCGCAGGTGCGTCCGCGCCGTTCCACGGTGCGTCACGGGCCGGTGGGCGGCCGGGTGGTCGGTTCCGGGCGCCCGGTGCCCCGGCCCGCGGGCATCAGCTGGCCCGTGGCGGCCAGCGCGAGGCGGGAGAACAGGGTTCCCGAGAAGCCGAACAGGAGGGCGATCGCCAGGGAGATGGGCTGCGCGGGGGAGCCCCAGGAGTTGTCCAGGAACACCTGGCCCAGCAGGTTCAGTTCGGGATCCGCGAGCATCCTCACGAGCAGCAGCCCGCCCGGCGCCGCCAGCGCCCCGCCGACCGGCGCCAGGACGAGGACCCCCCAGGAGGCGGGCCGCTGGGCGCGCAGGACGCCGATCAGCGGGGACAGGAACCCGCCCAGGCCGCCGAGCAGCAGCGAGAGGCGGTGGTCGAGGACCAGACCGATCAGCAGCACCGCCCCGATGCCGATGAGGGCCAGCCACAGCGCGATGCGCTGGAGCTCGTACTCGCGCTCGAAGGCGCCGTCCTCGCGCTCGGCCAGCCGTTCGGTGACGGCGATCAGCGCGGCCCGCGCGTGCGCCGGGTCGCCGGTGTGCGCGGCGAGCTCCTTCACGAGGGCCGCGCCGTCGGGCTCCCCGCCCTCCTCCAGGCGCAGGCGCAGCGCCCGGGCGCGCAGGGCGGTCTCCTCCGGGCCCTCCAGGCGCATCAGCTGGGCCTCGGCTTCGTGCAGCACGCGCCAGGCGGAGGCCAGTTTGGACAGCGGGATGGCCACCACCCAGCGCCGGGGCAGCAGGCGCCAGGCGACCTGCCCGTTGCGCTCCAGGCGGTCCAGCCGGTCGGTGACCGCCTTCAGCGCGGCGGCCGTGACGGCCGCGTCCGCCCCGTCCCGGGCCGCGGAGGCCGCGCACACCGCAGCCCGGACCCGGCAGCCGTGCAGGCGCGCCTGGAGCATCCGGTAGCGCGGGGCCGCGATCAGCCCGCGGCTGGTGATGTACACGACCACGAGGTAGCAGGCGCACACCAGCCACAGCGCCCAACGCCCCTCGCCGACCACGTATGCCACGAACACCCCGGCCCCCCTCCGCCGCCCCCGGCCGGTTCCATGCTCCTACGCGGCGGGGCCCCCTGTCCCGTGTTCGCCGCCCTCGCCGACCGAGGTCCTCAGGGCCTGGGCGAGGGCGGTGGCGTACGGCTGCGGGGAGCGCAGGGGAGCGGCGACGCCGAGGTGGCGGGCGGGCCGGGGCGGGGCGAGCGGGACCACGGCCGAGCCGGGCGGCGGGGCCAGGGCGATGTGAGGGACGAGCGCGACGCCGACTCCGGCGCCGACCAGGGTCTGGGCGAAGAAGTAGTCGGTGGTGGACGCGGCGGTCCGCAGCTCGAACCCGGCCCGGTCCGCGTAGCGGCGCAGGAAGGCCTCCGTCTTGAGGCACCCCATGACCCACCGGTCGGCCGCCAGCTCGGCCGGCTCGACCGCCGCCCGCCCGGCCAGACGGTGTCCGGCGGGCAGGACCGCGTACAGGGGGTCCTCCAGCAGCGGCAGCCAGGACAGCCCGGTCCCCGAGGGGAGCGGGCCGTCGAAGTGGTAGGCCAGCGCCAGGTCCGCCGCCCCGGCCCGGACCATCGGCAGCGAGGCCTCGGGCTCGGCCTCCAGCACCGTCAGCTCCACTTCGGGATGCGCGGCGACGAAGGCGGCCAGCGCCGCCGGCAGCAGGTGGCGGCCCCCGCTGGTGAAGGTGGCGACCGTCAGCCGGGGGCGGCCGGCGGCCAGCCGGTCGATCCGCGCGCGGACCAGGTCCAGCTCGGCGGTGATGGTCTCGGCCGTCTCCACCAGCAGCCGGCCCGCCTCGGTGAGGGTGACCCCGCGGGTGCTGCGCTCCGCGACCGGATGGCCGAGGCCGCGCTCCAGCGAGGCGATGTGCTGGGAGACCGCCGAGGGGGTCAGCCGCAGGGCCGCGGCGGCCCGGTTGAAGCTGCCGTGGTCCGCCACGGCGCGCAGGACGCGCAGCCGGTGCACATCGATCAAGGGTGTTCCTCGGATCCGGTCGGAGAGGGGACGGGCGCTCGCGCTGGGACCCTACAGCGGTGGAGCCGGGACCCGGGCAGCGGGACGGGCGCTCAGCGCTCCCCGCCGCCCGGGTGCCGCTCCAGCGGCGCGGCTACCGCCGAGTTGCTCACACTGAAAGTGACGCTGCCGGCCCGGTAGCGGTCGTCGGACCACTCGATCGGACGGCCCGTACGCGTGGCCGAGACATGCCGTTGGCGCAGCAGCGGGCTCCCGCGCCGGATCTCCAGCAGCCGGGCGTCCTCGCTGCCCGCCGGGAGCGCGTCGATCAGGTGCTCGCCGTAGTGGGCGACGATCCCGGAGTCCGCCGCCAGGCCGTCCATCACCGAGCGGCAGTCCTCCGGCATGGCCTCGACGGCCGCCGCGACCCAGTCGGCGTACGCGGTCCGCTCCACCATGGTGGGCTCCCCGTCCAGCAGCCGCAGCCGCAGCACGGCCAGGACCTCCGTCCCCGGCGCCAGCGCCAGCCGTTCGGCCTCCTCGGCCGTCGCGGGCCGCCGGGTGCGCGACAGGAAGCGGCTGCGGGCCTCGTGGCCGACCCCCTCGGCCCACTGCGCGAAGCTGTTCAGCTCGCCGAAGCTGTGCCGGCGCTCGTGGCGCAGGACGATCCTGCGGGCCCCCTGGCTGGAGCCGACGAGCCCCTCGGCGGCCAGCGTGGCCACGGCCTGGCGGACCGTGCCGCGCGAGGCGGACCACCGGGCCGCCAGATCGCTCTCCGACGGCAGCCGGGCGCCCACCGGGTACGCGCCGGACAGGATCGCCCGGCGCAGCTCCTCCGCGATCTCCAGATACCGGACCGTGCCCATGCCGTTCGCCCCCCGCTCGCCGTGTGCGGGTCCTCCCGCACCGCCACTCATGATCATCCCAGTGGGTCCTGTCACGACTTCTTTCGGTCATTCTCGTGTTTTCTCCGAGCCGTGCCCCCCGGTCCAGGCGCCGTTCACCGCCCGTACAGCGGGCCCGGGCGAACTGGGGCCAACTTGTTCAGACAAGTGACGCCTGACAAGTGATCCCCCCTTCGTCTCCGGGAGAGACCGTGTTCCGTTCCTCCGCCCGTCGCGGTGCGGCCGTCCTGCTCAGCGCCGCCGCCCTCGCCACCCTCGGCGCGTGTGGCGCCGCCCCCGACCAGGCCGCCGCCGGCGGCGACGCCAAGGGCAAGGCCCAGCCGGCCACCGCCGCCTCCGCGGCCGACCTCGGCGGCATGGACGCCCTCGTCGCGGCCGCCGAGAAGGAGGGCCAGCTCAACGTGATCGCCCTGCCGCCGGACTGGGCGAACTACGGCGAGATGGTCAAGGCCTTCCAGGCCAAGTACCCCAAGGTCAAGGTCTCCAGCGAGAACCCGGACGCCACCAGCGCCGACGAGATGGCCGCCGTCAAGTCCCGCAAGGGCCAGAAGCGCGCCCCCGACGTCCTCGACCTCGGCATCGCCTTCGCCCGCAGCGGGGCCGGCGAGAACCTCTTCGCCCCCTACCGGGTCACCGCCTGGGACAAGATCCCCGCCTCCCAGAAGGACGCCGACGCCCGCTGGTACAACGACTACGGCGGCTACGTCTCCATCGGCTGCGACGCCGCGAGGATCCCCACATGCCCGCAGAGCTTCGCCGACCTGCTCAAGCCGGAGTACAAGGGCAAGGTCGCCCTCAACGGCAACCCGACCAAGTCCGGCTCCGCCTTCGGCGGCGTCTACGCGGCCGCCCTCGCCAACAAGGGCTCCTTCGCCGACATCCAGCCCGGCATCGACTTCTTCGGCCAGCTGCGCAAGAGCGGCAACTTCATCCCCGTCGAGTCCACCCCGGCCACCGTCGAGAAGGGCGAGACCCCCATCTCGATCGACTGGGACTACCTCAACGCCGGCTACGCCGAGCAGTTCAAGGACAAGGGCGTCGACTGGAAGACCGTCGTCCCCGCCGACGGCGTCTACGCCCAGTTCTACTCCCAGGCCATCAACAAGGACGCCCCCAACCCGGCGGCCGCCCGCCTGTGGATGGAGTTCCTCTACAGCACCGAGGGCCAGAACATCTGGCTCAAGGGCCACGCCCGCCCCGTCCTGCTCCCGAACATGACGCAGGACGGCACCGCCGACAAGGACGCCGTCACCAAGCTCCCCCAGGTCCAGGGCACCCCGTCCTTCCCGGCCTCGACCGAGCTCGACAAGGCCAAGGCCGTCCTCGCCGAGAAGTGGGACAAGGCCCTCAGCTGATGTCCGCACCCACCACCACCCCTCACACGGAGGGACCCGCCGGCGGCACCGCCCCCCGCCGCCGGCGGCGCGGCCCGCGCACCTGGCTCGCCGCCCTCCCCCTCCTCGTCTTCACCGGGCTCTGCTTCGGCATCCCCCTCGGCGCCATCGCCTTCGGCGCGGTCACCCGCACCGACCCCGACGGCGGCGCCACCCGGGTCACCGGCGAGCACCTGGCCCGCTCCCTCCAGGGCCCCTACCTGGGCTCCCTGGTGGGCAGCGTCCGGCTCTCCGCGCTGACCGCCCTGCTCGCCACCCTCCTCGGCGTCCTGATCGCCCAGGCGCTGGTCACCTCCCGCTCCACCGCCCTGCGCTCGGCGGCCCTCACCGCCTCCGGCGTCCTCGCCAACTTCGGCGGGGTCCCGCTGGCCTTCGCCTTCATCGCCACCGCCGGCATCTCCGGCGTGGTCACCCGGCTCGCCGACCTCACCGGCCTGGGCTGGGACCTGTACTCCTTCACCGGCCTCACCGTGGTCTACCTGTACTTCCTGATCCCGCTGATGGTCCTGGTCACCGTCCCCGCGCTGGACGGACTGCGCCCCCAGTGGCGCGAGGCCGCCCAGAACAGCGGGGCCACCGCACGGCAGTTCTGGCGCCACGTCGGCCTGCCGGTGCTCGCGCCCTCCCTGCTCGGCGGGTTCGTCCTGCTCTTCGGCACCGCCTTCGCGGCCCACGCGACCGCCGCGGCCCTCGTCGGCGGCTCCGTGCCGCTGGTCACCCTGAAGATCGCGGACGCCCTCTCCGGCAACGTGCTCACCGGCCAGGAGAACGTGGCGCTCGCCCTCGGCCTCGACATGATCCTGATCGCCGGCCTGGTCATGGCGGTCTACCTGCCCCTCCAGCGACGGAGCGCCCGATGGCTGCGATGACCGAGACCGCCGAGACCGCCGACACCTCCGAGACCGCCGACACCTCCGGGGCGCCGGCCGGCGCCGCGCCGGCCGCCCGGAAGGCGCGGCCGGCCGGCGCCGCCGCAGCGGCTCCGCGGCGGGACACCGTCCGGGCGCGGATGGCGGCCCGCCCCCGCCCCCGGGTGTGGCGCGGCGCCGTACTCGCCCTGGCCGGCGCGTACTTCCTGCTCCCCCTCCTGGCCTCCTTCGTGTTCACCGTGCACGTCCCCGGCCAGGGCCTCACCTTCGAGGCGTACACCGACCTGCTCGGCGCCGACGGGTTCGCCCAGAGCCTGCTGCTCTCCCTGGGCCTGGCCGCCGCCACCATCGCCCTGTCCCTGCTGCTGGCCGTGCCCGCGCTGATCGCCGTGCGGATCGGCTCGCCCGGGCTGCGGCCCGTGGTGGAGGTGGTGTGCATGCTGCCGCTGGTGGTCCCGCCCATCGCCCTGGTCACCGGCATCACCACCGTGCTCCGCTGGGGCCCCGAGCACCTGTCGCGGACCCCGCTCTACCAGACCTTCATCGCCGTGCAGGACGAGCGCTTCCCCGTCGTCCTGGTCCTCGCCTACACCGTGCTCGCGCTGCCCTTCGTCCACCGCTCGCTGGACGCGGGCCTGCGCGCCGTGGACGTCCCGACCCTGGTCGAGGCCGCCCGCAGCTGCGGCGCGAGCTGGCCGTACGTGGTGCGGCGGGTGCTGCTGCCGAACCTGCGGACCTCCCTCGCCGGAGCGGCCTTCCTCACCCTGGCGCTGGTGCTCGGCGAGTTCACCATCGCCTCCCTGCTGGGCTTCCGGCCCTTCGCGGTGTGGATCGTCTCCATCTCCGGTGCCCAGGCCCGGATGTCGGTGGCCGTCTCCATCCTCAGCCTCCTCATCACCTGGCTGCTGCTGCTCGTCCTCTCGCGGGCCGGAACCGCGCCGACCGCCACGGCCTCCGCCCCCGCCACCTCCCGCAAGGAGTCCTGACCCGCATGTCCACCACCCTGACCGAGGCCGGGAAGCCGGCCGAGTCCGCCGCCACCGGGGGCGCCCGCGTCGAATTCCGCGGCCTGCGCCGCGCGTTCGGCACCACCACCGCCCTCGACGGGCTCGACCTGACCGTGGAGCCCGGCGAACTCCTCGCCCTGCTCGGCCCGTCGGGCTGCGGCAAGACCACCGCCCTGCGCGTGCTCGCCGGCTTCGAACACCCCGACTCCGGCGAGGTCCTGGTCGACGGCGAGGACATCACCCGCGTCCCGGCCAACCGCCGCGACGCCGGGATGGTCTTCCAGTCGTACAGCCTCTTCCCGAACCTCAACGCCCGCGAGAACGTCGCCTTCGGCCTGCGCGTACGGGGCGTCCCGGCAGCCCGCCGCCGTGAACGCGCCGCCGAACTCCTGGACCTGGTCGGCCTGCCCGAGCACGGCGACCGCTACCCGCACCAGATGTCCGGCGGCCAGCAGCAGCGCGTCGCCCTCGCCCGCGCCCTGGCCCTGCGCCCGCGCGTGCTCCTGCTCGACGAACCCCTCTCGGCCCTGGACGCGAAGGTACGGGCCAACCTGCGCGAGGAGATCCGCCGGCTCCAGCTCTCCCTCGGCATCACCACCGTGTTCGTCACCCACGACCAGGAGGAGGCCCTGTCGATGGCCGACCGGGTCGCCGTCCTCAACGCGGGGAGGCTGGAGCAGTGCGCCGCCCCCGCCGAGCTCTACGAGCGGCCCGCCACGCCCTTCGTCGCCGAGTTCGTCGGCACCATGAACCGGCTGCCGGGCCGGCTCGCCGGCTCCGGTCGGGTGGAGGTCGCCGGCACCCGGCTGCCCGTCGACGGGCCGGTCCCCGACGCCACCGACGTGGAGGTGCTGGTCCGACCGGAGAACCTGACCGTCGCCGCCGACGCGGAGGGCAGCGCCACGGTGACCTCGGCCTCCTTCTTCGGGGCCGTCACCCGCCTCCACCTCGACCTCCCCGGAGGCACCCGGGTCAAGGCCGACGTCCCCTCCCGGGACGCGGGCGGCCTCACCCCCGGCGCGCGGGCCACGGTCGGCCTGGCCGAACGGCCCGTGCTCGTCGTGGCGAGGGCCGCGTGAGCGCACTCGCCGCCGTCCTCTTCGACATGGACGGCACCCTCGTGGACACCGAGGTGCTGTGGTGGGAGGCCACCGAGGAGGTCGCGGACCGCCTCGGCCACCGGCTCGGCCCGGCCGACGCCCCCGAGGTCGTGGGCCGCGCGGTCGCCGACACCGCGGCCCACCTGGTACGGGCCACGGGCGGTGCGGACACGGGGGCGGTGGCGGAGGAGCTCACCGAGGGCTTCTTCCGCCGGGTCGCCGCCGGCGCCCCGATCCGGCCCGGAGCCCAGCGGCTGCTGACCGCCCTGGAGGCGCAGGGCATACCCTTCGCCCTGGTCAGCGCCTCGCCGAGGGTGGTCGTCGACCAGGTGGTCGGGGGCGCGCTGGCCCACGTCCCCTTCGCCTTCACCCTCTCCGCCGACGACACCGCGCGCACCAAGCCGCACCCCGACCCGTACCGGGCGGCGGCCGGGCTCCTGGGCCTCGGACCGGGGGAGTGCGTCGCGGTGGAGGACTCCCCGGACGGTGCGGCCTCCGCCGAGGCCGCGGGCTGCCCGGTCCTCGTGGTGCCCTCGCTGCTCGGGGTACCCGCCTCGGCGGCGCGCACCTTCGCCGCCTCCCTGGAGGAGGTCACCCCGGAGCTGCTGCGGAGCCTCAGGCGCACAGCCCGATGATGTCGCGGATGCCGTCGGCGTAGGCGGCGGTCACCGATCCGGGCGGGCAGGCCGGCCCGCCGCTCAGCTGCGGCAGGCCGGCCCGGACGAAGGCGACGCACTGCCCGTAGAGCCCCGCCTCGTACGCGGTCCCGTCGTCCGTCGTGGTCAGCAGCGCGAGGAGGGTCCGCAGCAGGGCCTCGCGGGTGGCCAGCCGGGGCGGGCCCGCCGACCAGACGGCCATCAGCACCGCACAGGCCGCGGGGGCGGGCGGCCAGAGCCTGGTCCCGGCGAACACGTGCCCCTCCAGGGCGTGGAAGGCCGCCGGATGCCCCTCGGCGGCGTGCCACAGGGTGTCCTCCAGATGCCCCGCCGAACGGCCGCAGCCGCACTCGATGGACGCCCAGTCGTGCCGTGCGATCGCGTCCCCCACGGCGGCGGGCACCAGCGGGCTGCTGCGCGCGGTGTCCTTGTCCTTCCCTCTCATGAGGCCCAAGTATGGGAGCAGGCGCGGGGGCCGGTCGAGCGGGCCGTCCGAGGGGCGGACGGCCGGCCGCGACGCCGCCGCGGAAAACGGGTTGAACCGCGGGAACACCGCTGACATCGTCCGGGCCGTGACTTCCTTCCCCGCCGCCGACGGCACCCGGCTCACCTGTCACCTCTCGGGAGACGGGACCCCGCTCATCTGCCTGCCCGGAGGGCCGATGCAGGCCTCCGCCTACCTCGACGGCCTCGACGGCCTCCTGCCCGGGCGCCGGCTGGTCCGCCTCGACCTGCGCGGCACGGGGCAGTCGGAGGTTCCCGAGGACCCCGGCTCCTACCGCTGCGACCGGCTGGTCGCGGACGTCGAGGCCCTGCGCGGGCACCTCGGGCTGGAGACCGCCGACGTCCTCGCGCACTCCGCCGGAGCCAACCTGGCGGCCCTCTACGCGGCCCGCCACCCCGAACGCGTGCGCCGGCTCGTGCTGATCACACCCAGCGTCTTCGCCGTGGGGATCCCCGTCACCGGCGAGGACCGGCTGGAGAGGGCGCGGCTGCGCTCCGCCGAGCCCTGGTTCGCACCGGCCTACGCGGCCCTGGAGGAGCTCGTCGCCGGGCGGCCCACGGAGGGGACGGGGGAGTCGATCGCCCCGTTCTGGTACGGCCGTTGGGACGGGGCGGCCCGGGCGCACTCGGCTGCCGGGCCGGCGCAGAAGAACCCCGGGGCCGGCGCCGCCTACGCGGCCGAGGGCGCCTTCGACCCGGAAGCCACCCGCGCCGCCCTGGCGAAGCTGGACGTCCCCGTGCTGCTGCTGGCCGGAGAGGTGGACCTGGCGGCCCCGCCGCGCGCGCTGGCGGCCTACGCCGAGCTCTTCCCGGACGCCGCGCTTGCCGTCCAGCCCGGGGCGGGACACTTCCCCTGGCTCGACGACCCCGCCCGCTTCGCGGCCGCCGTGACCGCGTTCCTCGGCCGGCGCGGCCGGGGCTGACACGACGGAGCCGGGACGCCCGAAGGGTGTCCCGGCTCGTGGTCGTTCACGTCGAGGGCGAGGAAAGCGGGGGGACTATTCAGTGGATGGTGAGAAGGAAGTCCGCCCATGGCCTCGCCGGGGCCAACGGTAGCAGTCAGCCCGGGATCAGGGCACGCAGGTTTTCCGGGGTCACGACCACCGAGTCCGGGTGCAGCCCGTCCGGGCGCTCCATGCCGATGTAGGTGACCGGGCCGTCCGGCAGCACCGCACCGTCGCCGGTCATCGTGGCTCGGGCGCGTCCGGCCAGCAGGCCGAGCAGGTAGCGGACCGTGAGGTGCTCGCGGCCGACGGCGGCGCGCACCAGCGTGCCCACCGTCGCCCGGTTCTCCTCGACCCGGTTGGCGCTCGGGGTGCCCCGCAGGTACAGGTGCAGCCACTTCGCCCGCCACCCGCCGTCGGCCCCGCGCAGGAACACCAGGGGCAGCGCGACCCGGCCCGGCCCGCGCAGCTCCGACTTCATGCGGACCGTACGCGGCTCGAAGGGGCGGCCCGACTGCTCGCCGTCGCGCAGCATGAAGCCGAAGAAGGACTCGGCGGTCTCCTCGAAGCCCTCCCCGGAGAAGATGTTGACCTGCGGGACGATGAAGTCGCCCTGCACCGCGGCCAGGCGCAGGTTGATGAACTCCGAGGCGCCGTCGGGCGCGGGCGCGTTCGTGATGTCGCCCGAGTGCTCGCCGCCGACCGCCTGGAGGGCCGTGTACGACAGCCAGGACAGGGTCGTGTACGAGGAGTCCAGCATCACGGCCGACAGGTCGTAGTCGGTGCTCCGGTTCGTCTGCCTCCAGTGGACGAAGAACCGCAGCAGCTCCCCGTCGACCGGGGACAGCGAGCCGCGCGGCAGGACGCCGAGCCCGGCGGCCGTCGCCTTCCCGCTGAGCGGAAGGGCCACGTCGAGCACGTCCGGGTCGACCACCAGGTGCCCCGGGTCGGGGAGGCGGCGCGCGACCTCCGCGTCCAGGGCCGCGACCAGGCGCTCCACCTCGGACGGGGGCAGGGGCGCACGGGTGTCGGCGGTGACCCAGGCGCGGCCGAGCCGGTTGGTGAAGACCCGGAGCACCTCCGGGCCGCCGGTCCGGTTGTGGAAGTGCTCGCGCACCGACAGCAGGACCCGGCCGGAGACCCGCGGGGCGGCCCCTTCGGCGACGGCCGCGACGGCCCCGCGCTCCTGCGGGCCCGGGCAGGCGCGCAGCAGCCGGTCCAGGGAGCGCAGCAGCCGGCCCGGTGCGGCGGTCGCCAGCAGCCGGGCCGCGCCGACGACGTCGCCCGCGCCGAGCAGCGCCTCGACCCGGCTGTCCGTGCTCCGGGCCTCCCGCTCGCCCCGGGCGACGGCGAACACCTCGGCGGCGTGCGGCCGGCGCGGGTACTCGTGCGGGTGGAGCCGCTCGCCGAGCCGCTTGAACTCCTCGCGGTGGGCGGTGACGTCGGCGAGCTTGGCCGGGGCCGCGGCGACGACTCCGTCCAGGGCGGCCAGTAGGGCGCGCCGGACGGGCCGGGAGAACGAGCGCAGCCGGGTCGGCTCCGTGAGGGTCACGTCCCCGTCCGACAGGGCGCAGGCCAGGCGGAGCACGTCGGTGACGGTGTCCACCAGCAGCTCCGCGCCGCGGTCGAGCCGGGCCCGGTTGACGACCGCGCGGTTCTCCCGGACGGGTATCTCCGGCGGCTGGGGGCCGCCGGCGCAGTGCCCGGCGAGCAGCCCCAGGTCGCGCAGGCCCTCCTCGCCCAGCGGCGTGGTGCTGCCCGCCAGGGCCAGGTAGAGGGCGGTCACCTCGTGGTCGAGGCCGTCGCCCCGGTGCAGGACCGTCATCCGGTCCCCGGCGGCGGCGATCAGCTCGTCGTGCGCGGCGAGCATCTCCTCGTAGGTGTGGCGGTGGTTGCCGTACGAGGGGAGGGTCAGCAGGTCGAGCACGCCGGTGCGGAGCTGCGCCAGGGTGCTTCCGCGCGCGGCGCCGTCGGCGAGGGCCTCGCGGACGCACTCCATCCAGAAGTCGAAGGTGTCCGGGACGTTCGCCGGGAAGTCCTTGAAGTAGACGTTGTGCCGGACGTGGTCGCCGACCATCTCGCGCACGGTCTCCAGCGTGTGCGCGGCGATCCGGACGACGGTGTCCTCCGCGAGCCCCGACAGGTGCTCCAGCAGCGGCGCCGACAGCTTGAAGCCGACGGACAGCAGCGCGGCGTCGAACCGCCGCGCCGCCGCTGCGCCCAGGCCGGCCGGACCGCAGGGGACGGGGAGGCGGAGGGCGTGCCGGACGACCAGGGGGGCGAGGTCCGCGGATTCGAGAGGACGTTCCATCCGGGCATGCTCCCAGACCCCTCGCGGCCCGCGCACACGGGTTTCCGCCCGCGTACCCTCTCTGAGGTGTCCCTTTCCCGCCCGCACCGCGTAGCCGTCCTCGTCCTGGAGGGGGCGAAGCCGCTCGACGTGGGCATTCCCGCGCAGGTCTTCAGCACCCGCGCGAGCATGCCGTACGAGGTCCGGGTGTGCGGCGCGGCCCCGGGCCTGGTCACCGGCGGCGACGGCCTGTCGTACCACGTCACCCACGGGCTGGAGGCCCTCGCGTGGGCCGACATCGTCTTCGTCCCCGGCTACCGCTTCCCGGACCGCGAGGACCCGCCGCGCGAGGTGGTCGAGGCGCTGACCGCCGCCCACGCCCGGGGCGCGCGGCTCGCCGCCATCTCCACGGGGGCGTTCGCCCTCGCCGCCACCGGCCTGCTCGACGGCAAGCGCGCCACCACCCACTGGCACTACGCGCGGGCGCTGGTGGCCAGGTACCCGCGCGTCCGGCTCGACGAGAACGTCCTGTTCGTCGACGAGGGCAGCGTCCTGACCTCGGCCGGCGCCGCCTCGGGCATCGACCTGTGCCTGCACATCCTGCGCCGCGACCTCGGCGTCGCCGCCGCCAACCACGCCGCCCGGCGCCTGGTGGCGGCCCCCTACCGCAGCGGCGGCCAGGCGCAGTACCTGCCGCGCAGCGTGCCCGAGCCGCTCGGGGAGCGCTTCTCCGCCACCCGCGAATGGGCGCTCCAGCGGCTCGGCGAGCCCCTGACCCTCGAGGCGCTCGCCCAGCACGCGGCGGTGTCGCCCCGTACGTTCTCGCGGCGCTTCGCCCAGGACACGGGGTACACGCCCATGCAGTGGGTCATGCGGGCCCGGGTCGACGTGGCCCGGGAGCTGCTGGAACGCTCCGAGCGGAGCGTCGAGCGGATCGCCGCCGACGTGGGCCTGGGGACCGGCGCCAACCTGCGCCTGCACTTCCAGCGGATCCTCGGCACCACCCCGACCGAGTACCGGCGCACCTTCACCCGGGGCGAGTAGCCCGGATCCTTGGCGAGATACTTGTGAACCATGGCGATCTCGCCACTGTCGTGGGCGGCCGCCGGGCGCGAACCTGATGGCGAACAGAAGGGGACACCGCTCATGACTCGCATCGCCATCAACGGATTCGGCCGCATCGGACGCAACGTGCTGCGCGCGCTGCTCGAACGCGACAGCGACCTGGAGGTCGTGGCCGTCAACGACCTCACGGAGCCGGCCACCCTCGCGCGGCTGCTGGCCTACGACTCGACGGCCGGCCGCCTCGGCCGCCCGGTGACCGTCGACGGCAGCACCCTCGTGGTCGACGGCCGGCGCATCGCGGTGCTCGCCGAGCGCGAGCCGGAGCGGCTGCCCTGGGCCGAACTCGGCGTCGACATCGTCCTGGAGGCGACCGGCCGCTTCACCTCCGCGGAGGCCGCCCGCGCCCACGTCAAGGCGGGCGCGCGGAAGGTCCTCGTCAGCGCCCCGTCGGACGGTGCGGACGTGACGCTCGCGTACGGCGTCAACACCGGCGCGTACGACCCGGAACTGCACACGATCGTCTCGAACGCCTCGTGCACGACCAACGCCCTGGCGCCGCTGGCGTCCGTCCTCGACGAACTGGCCGGCATCGAGCACGGCTTCATGACGACGGTGCACGCCTACACCCAGGAGCAGGCCCTCCAGGACGGGCCGCACCGCGACCCCCGCCGCGCCCGCGCCGCCGCCGTCAACATCGTGCCGACCACGACCGGCGCGGCCAAGGCGATCGGCCTCGTGCTCCCGAACCTCGAGGGGAAGCTGTCCGGCGACTCCATCCGCGTGCCCGTCCCGGTCGGCTCGATCGTCGAGCTGAACACCACCGTGGCCCGCGACGTGACCCGCGACGAGGTCCTGGCGGCCTACCGCGCCGCCGCCCAGGGCCCGCTGGCCGGGGTGCTCGAGTACTCGGAGGACCCGCTGGTGTCCTCCGACATCACCGGCAACCCCGCCTCGTCGATCTTCGACTCGGAGCTCACCCGCGTCGACGGCCGCCACGTCAAGGTGGTCGCCTGGTACGACAACGAGTGGGGCTTCTCGAACCGCGTGATCGACACCCTCACGCTCCTCGCGGGCTGAGACCTCCTGCCCCGGTCCTCCGTCCGGGACCGGGGCAGGACCACGTCGGGCCCTGCGGGCCGGGTCAGGCCCGGGGCAGGATCACCGTGACCCCGCGCCCCGGCGCCGTGCCCATCGCGGCCAGGGCCGCCGGCACCCCGTCCAGCGGGATCGTCGAGGTGACGAGGAGGTCCGGGCGCAGGACGCCGGAGCGGACCAGTTCCAGCATCGGGGGGTAGGCGTGGGCGGCCATGCCGTGGCTGCCGAGGACCTCCAGCTCCCAGCCGATCACCCGGTCCAGCGGCAGGGCCGCCGGGCCGGCCGCCGCCGGGAGCAGCCCGACCTGGACGTGCCGCCCGCGCCGGCGCAGCCCGGACACCGAGGCGGCGGCGGTCGCGGGGGAGCCCAGGGCGTCCAGCGAGAGGTGCGCGCCGCCGCCGGTCAGCTCCCGGACCGCCGCGGCCGTCCCGCCGGGCCCGGCGGTGGCGGGGTCCAGGCAGTGCGCCGCCCCGAACTCCCGGGCCAGCTCCCGCGCCCCGGGAGCGGTGTCGACGGCCACCACCCGGGCCCCGGCCGCGGCGGCGATCATCACGGCGGACAGGCCGACCCCGCCGCAGCCGTGGACGGCGACCCATTCGCCCGCCTTCACCCTGCCCTGCGCGACCACCGCCCGGAAGGCGGTGGCGAAGCGGCACCCCAGACCGGCGGCGGTCGCGTACGACAGCTCCCCGGGCACCGCCACCAGGTTCACGTCGGCGTGGTCCAGGGCCACGTACTCGGCGAAGGAGCCCCAGTGGGTGAACCCCGGCTGTGTCTGCCGGGCGCACACCTGGTGGTCGCCGGCCGCGCAGTCGGCGCAGCTCCCGCAGGCGCAGACGAAGGGCACGGTCACCCGGTCGCCCGCGCGCCAGTTCACCACCCCGGAGCCCACCGCCTCGACCACCCCGGCCAGTTCGTGCCCCGGGACGTGCGGCAGGGCGATGTCCGGGTCGTGGCCCATCCAGCCGTGCCAGTCGCTGCGGCACAGCCCCGTGGCCTCGACGCGCACCACCACCCCGCCCGGGGCCGGTGCCGGGTCCGCCACCTCCCGTACCTCGGGCCGCTCGCCGTACCGCTCGAACACCACCGCGCGCATGGACCCCGCCCTCCTGTCGACCGGCCCGCAGGCTACCGCCCCTGCCGGGCGGCGGCGGCCCGGCGCAGGGCCAGGGCCGCGAGCGCCTCGGGGGCGCCGGCCTGGCCGCGGATGCCGGGGAAGGCGTTGACGTCGACGATGAGGGGCCCGCCGCCGTCCTCGGCGATGACGTCCACCCCGTAGACGTCCAGTCCGAAGACACGGCCGACGCGCAGGGCCAGTTCGGCCCACCCGTCGGGCAGCCGCTCGGGGCCGCGGGGCGACTCCGCCGCTCCGGTGGCGAGTTCGGAGCGGCGCAGGCCGGCGAAGACCTGGTCCCCGACCACCCACAGCTTGTGGTCCCAGCCGCTGTTGGGCGCGAACGCCTGGGTGACGACCGGCTCCGCACCCCAGCGCGGCGCCAGCTCCCGCAGGCCGTCGGGGCCGTCGAGGCGGACGACCAGGTCGTCCTTGCGGCTGCGCCGGCTCTTGACCACCAGCGGCCACTCCTGGTCCGCCGCCGACGCCAGCAGCGCCAGGGAGGCGAAGGTGCGGGTGGCGGCGAAGGGCAGCCCCGCCCCGAGGGCCAGCTCGGCCATCCCCGTCCGGTCCTGGCAGCGCTCGGTCGCGGCGGCGGAGTTCACCACCGGTGCCCCGCCGCGCTCCAGCGCACGGGCCAGTTCCAGTGCCGCCGGGGTCCGTGCCTTGAGCAGGTACACGTCCGCGGACGCACCGGCGGCCGCCGCGGCCCCCGCGGCGGGGTGCAGGACGTCCACCTCGTGCCGGCCGGCGAGCAGCGCGGCGGTAGCGGCCAGCAGCGGGTGCGCCGGGTCGGGGGTGATCAGGCCCATCCTCATGCGCCGTCCCCCGCCGCCACCTGGGCCGGGATGCCCACCGGCAGGGGGTACGGCCGCAGCGCCGGGCGGGGCGCGACGGACGCCCGGCCGCCGCCGGCGCGGGCCAGGTCCAGGACGGCGCCCGCCACCCGGGCGGCGGCCTCCGGGACCTGGCGGAAGCTCGGGAAGTCGTTCACGTCGACGACCACCGGCCCGTCGGGGCCCAGCAGCACGTCCACCCCGTACAGGTCCAGCCCGTACACCTCGCCCACCCGGGCCGCGATCTCCGCGACCTCGGCCGGCAGCGGCACCCGGCGCTCGCGGACCGCGGCGTCGGGGTGCAGGGGGGAACAGCGCTCGGTGGCGTGGAGTTCGCCGTTCACGCAGTACACCTTGATGTCGGTCCCGGGGTTCGGGACGTACGGCTGCGCGATCAGCACGCCCTCGCCCGCCAGGGCGGGGAGCAGCGCCGGGAGCCGGTCCGGCGAGGGCAGCAGGTGCACCCCCCGGCCGGAGCTGCCGTCGGCCGGCTTGACGACGAGCGGGTACAGCTCGTCCGGGACCTCCGCGAGGAGTTCCGGCCGGGCCACCGCGTACGTGGGCGGCAGGGGGAGCCCCCGCGCGCTGCCGAGGGCGGCGGCGAGCGCCTTGTCCCGCACCCCGCGGATCGACCGGGCGTCGTTGACGGTGGTCACGCCGGCGGCGGCCGCGGCCTCCAGGAGGGTGAGCCCGGGGCCTCCCGAGACGGTCTTGAGCACCCACGCGTCGTGCGTGCCGGCCCGGACCAGGTCCGTCATGCGCAGCAGCGAGCCGCCGGGCCGCACGACGTCCACCCGGTGGCCCCACGCGGTCAGCTGACGGATCACCTCGTTCGGCATGCCGTCGTGGCGGTAGTGCTCCTCCACCAGGAAGCAGAGCCTCATGGATCTTCCCCATATTCCCCGGACGTCCGCCGTCGGACCCGTCCGGCGCGTTGTGACGTCACAGGATGCCATGGCATAGCCCCGAAACCGCTCCAGAAGCAGCCTTAGTGGGCGCTACGCAGCGTGATCTTCGTCAAGGGCTTTCCTAAACGATCACCAATCCTCTTATAGTGATGCCTCGTTGCCACAGGAACCCTCTCTTCCATATACGCCCCTTTTTTGAGGCTTTGATTGATGACGGCGTCGCCCTCCCCCCTGCGCCCCTCCGTGCTCGCCCTGCTGGTCACGGCGGTGGCAGCGGGCACCATCTCCGCGGCGGCGGTGGCCGCGGCCCCGTCGAACGTCCAGCCCCCGCTGGCCTGGTTCGCCGCCTTCGGCACCCTGCTGCTGTCCCTCGCCGCCTGCGCCGTCACCTGGTCGGCGCGCACCACCCGGCAGCTGCGCGGCAGCCTGGCCCTCCTCACCGGGGAAGTCGCCACCCGCGACGGGTACATCGCGCGCCTGACCGCCGACGCGGCCCGCGAGACGGCGGACCTCACCGCCGAACTCGCCCGGCTCACCGCCGACCACACCGCCCGCGTCGCGCGGCTCACCGCCGAGCACGCCGCCGAGACCGACCGGCTGACGGCCGCCCGCAGCGCCGAGGCCGCCCGGCTGACCGCCGCCCACACCGCCGAACTCGACCACCTGGCCGCCGCCCAGCAGGCCACCCGCGAGAAACTCGGCGAGGAACTGCGGCGGGCCCGGTCGGGCCGGGCCGCCGCCATGGCCGCCGCCGCCAACGCGGCCGGCCGGATGCAGGCCCTGGCCACCGGCATGCTCGCCGACCTGCGCGAGATGGAGCACAAGCACGCCGACGAGGAGGTCCTCGGCGACCTCCTGCACCTCGACCACCGCACCGCCCAGGCCGGCCGCCTCGCCGACTCCATCGCCGTCCTCACCGGCGCCCGCTCGGGCCGCCGCTGGGCCAGGCCCATCGTCATGGAGTCGATCCTGCGCGGCGCCATGGGCCGCATCGGCGGCTACCAGCGCGTCCGGCTGCACTCCACCAGCGAGGCCGCCGTCGCCGGACACGCCGCCGAGGGCGTCATGCACGCCCTCGCCGAGCTCCTCGACAACGCCGCGAACTTCTCCCCGCCGACCGCCGAGGTCCACGTCTACGTGGAGGAGGTGCCGACCGGCATCGTCATCACCGTCGAGGACAGCGGCCTCGTCATGAGCGAGCTCCAGCTGCGCCGCGCCGAACAGGCCGTCAGCGCCGAGACCCTGGACCTCGCCGGGCTCTCCGGCACCCGCCTCGGCCTGGCCGTCGTCGGCCGCCTCGCCCGCAAGCACGGGCTGACCGTCTCCTTCCGGCCCTCCGCGCGCGGCGGCACCGGCGCGCTGATGATGATCCCGGAGGAACTCGTCAGCCACGCGCCCGCCGAACCCGTCCCCGCGCCGCCGCTCCTCGCGGCCCCCACCGCCGGCCCGGTCCGCGCCCCCTCCCCGGGCCGCGGCGCCGTACCGCCCGCCCCGGTCCGCGCCGCCCTGCCGCCCGCCCCGCGCGCGGACGCCGAGCCCGCCCCCGACGGCCCCCACGACCCCGAGACCACCGGCCGGAACCCGGTCCTCGGCGAGAGCGGACTGCCCCAGCGGCGGCGCGGCCGCACCCTGGCCGCCGCCCACCCGCAGGGCCCCGACGCCGCCTCCGCGGCGTCCCGCACCCAGGCCGCCCCCACCGGCGCGTCCCGGTCCGCCGCCCGCTTCGGCAGCTTCCGCCAGGCCGTGCGCGACGCGCCGGCGCGGCAGCAGCCCACGAATCCCCCGCACCCGGAAGGCGACACGAGATGACCGGCTCCACCACCGACGAGAAGCTCAGCTGGCTCCTGGAAGGCCTCCTGGAGCGCACCCCCGGCGCCCGGCACGCCCTGGTGCTCTCCCGTGACGGCCTCAAGCTGTGCCGCACCCCCGAGCTCTCCGTCGACCAGGCCGACCAGCTCGCCGCCATCGCCGCCGGCATCCAGAGCCTCTCCCACGGCGCCTCCATCGAGTTCGGCGACGGCACCGGGGGAGTCCGTTCCGCCATGGCCGAGTTCTACGGCGGGATCCTGTTCATCGTCGAGGCCGGCGAGGGCGCCCACCTCGCCCTCGTCGCCGCCGAGGACGCCGACGCCGGGCTCGTCGGCCACAACATGTCCGAACTGGTGGAGCAGCTGAGCGAGCACCTGATGGCCAGGCCCCGGGGATGAGCCGCGCCAGGCCGGGCCGGGACGACTCCCCGGACCGGCTCTACACCCTCACCGGCGGCCGCAGCAGCTCCGGGAGCGACGCCCTCGACCTGGTGACCCTCATCGTCGCCGAGTGCGACCCGGTGCCCGGCATGCAGTCGGAGCACGCGGCCATCCTGCGGATGTGCCGCTACCCGACGGCCGTCGTGGAGGTGGCGGCCGAACTGGGCCTGCCGGTGTCGATCGTACGGATCCTGCTCGCCGACCTCCTGGCCGCCGGCCGCGTCAGCGCCCGGCACCCGCGCGCCACGACGTACTGCCTTCCCGACCCCGAACTCCTGGAGCAGGTGCTCGTTGGACTCCGCAACCTCTGACCCGGGCGCGCCCCGGCAGGCACTCAGCAGCACCGCCGACAACGGCCTGAAGATCGTGATCGTGGGCGGCTTCGGCGTCGGCAAGACCACCATGGTCCGCTCGGTCAGCGAGATCCGCCCGCTGAACACCGAGGAGACGATGACCCAGGCCGGCGAGGCCGTCGACCACACCGACGGCATCACGGCCAAGACCTCCACCACCGTCGCCTTCGACTTCGGCCGGATCACCCTCGACGCGCGCAACGTGCTGTACCTGTTCGGCGCCCCCGGACAGGAGCGGTTCTGGTTCCTGTGGGACCGCCTGTTCTCCGGCACCCTCGGCGCGGTCGTCCTCGTCGACACCCGGCGGCTCGCGGACTCCTGGTACGCCATCGACCGCCTCGAACACCACGGCACGCCCTTCGTCGTCGCCTGCAACGACTTCGGCGGCCCCGCCCACACCCCGGAGCAGATCCGCACCGCCCTCGACCTGCCGCCCGAGGTGCCGCTGCTGTTCTGCGACGCCCGCTCCCGCGAGTCCAGCAAGCAGGTGCTCATCTCCCTCGTCCTGCACCTCCAGCACCTCCAGAGCCTCCAGCCCCTTCCCTAGGGGGCGCCAGAGCCCCCGAGACCAGAGCCCTCCACGGCCGTCCCCGCACCCTCCCGGAGCCCACGCAGTGACCACCCCCGAGCCCCAGCCCGTCTACCTCGGCGGACCCCGCTTCCAGAGCGACCCCGCCGAGCTGTACCGGGAGATGCGCCGCGACCACGGCGCCGTCGCCCCCGTCGTCCTCGACGGAGGCGTCCCGGCCTGGCTGGTCCTCGGCTACCGCGAACTGCACCAGGTCACCAGCGACCCGCAGCTGTTCTCCCGCGACTCGGACCTGTGGAACCAGTGGGACCGCATCCCCGCCGACTGGCCCCTGCTCCCGATGATCGGCCGCAAGCAGCCCTCCATCCTCTACACCACCGGCGAACGCCACCGCGAGCGCGCCGCCGTGATCAGCGAGGCCCTGGAATCCGTCGACCCCTTCGAACTCAAGGGCCACGCGGAGCGCTTCGCGGACGAGCTGATCGACGGGCTCTGCGGCAAGGGCTCCTGCGACATCGTCGGCGAGTACGCCATGCTCCTGCCGCTGCGCGTCCTCGCCCGGATCTACGGCTTCTCCGACGAGCAGGGCCCCGGCCTCGTCACCGCCATGAACGACATGATCAACGGCCGCGAGGGCGCCCTGGACGGCCAGCGCCACCTCGGCGAGTCCATGTACGCCCTGCTCGCCGCCAAGGCGGCGGCCCCCGGACACGACGTCGCCTCCCGGATGCTCGCCAACACCGCCGGCTTCACCCTCGCCGAGGTGGCCCAGGACCTGATGGTGATGATGGCCGCGGGCCACCAGCCCACCGCCGACTGGATCGGCAACTCGCTGCGCCTGATGCTCACCGACGACCGCTTCGCCGCCTCCCTCGCCGGCGGCCGCCACAGCGTCGGCGAGGCCATGAACGAAGTGCTCTGGGAGGACACCCCGACCCAGAACGTGGCCGGCCGCTGGACCACCCGCGACACCAAGCTGGGCGGCCGGACCATCGCCCGCGGGGACCTGGTCCTGCTGGGCCTCGCCGCCGCCAACGGCGACCCGCACGTACGCGCCGACGCGGGCGCCCTCACCGGCGGGAACAACGCCTTCTTCTCCTTCGGCCACGGCGAACACCGCTGCCCCTTCCCGGCCCAGGAGGTCGCCGAGGTCATCGCCCGGACCGGCATCGAGGTCCTCCTCGACCGCCTCCCCGACGTGGACCTCGACGGACCGGCCGCCGAACTGACCAGGCGGCCCTCGCCCTGGCTGCGCGGCCTGACCGCGCTCCCCGTGACGTACACCCCGACCCCCGCGCTTGGAGCCATCCGATGAGCTGCCCGATCGACCGCACCGGCGCCGTCCCGGCCGCCGCCCCGATCACCCTCGACCCCTTCGTCACCGACCTCGACGCCGAGAGCGCCGCACTGCGCGCCGCCGGCCCGCTGGTCCGCGTCGTCCTCCCCGGCGGCGTCGGCGTGTACGCCGTCACCCACCACGCCGAGGCGCGCGCCCTGCTCACCGACCCCCGCGTCGTCAAGGACATCGGGGTGTGGGGCGCCTGGCAGCGCGGGGAGATCCCCCTGGACTGGCCGCTGATCGGCCTCGCCAACCCCGGCCGCTCCATGCTGACCGTCGACGGGGACGAACACCGCCGCCTGCGCACCCTCGTCGCCCAGGCCCTCACGGCCCGCCGCGTCGAGAAGCTGCGCGCCGGCATCGAGGCCCTGACCGAGGAGGCCCTCGACAAGCTGGCCGGCCTGCCCGCCGGTGAGACCGTCGACCTGAAGGCGGCCTTCGCCTACCCGCTGCCGATGAACGTCATCAGCGAGCTGATGGGCGTGGACTCCGCCGAGCACCCGCGCCTGAAGGCCCTCTTCGAGAAGTTCTTCTCCACGCAGACCCTCCCCGAGGAGGTCCCCCAGATGATGGCGGACCTCGGCTCCCTCTTCTCCCGGATCGTCGAGTCCAAGCGCGCCACCCCCGGCGACGACCTCACCAGCGCGCTCATCGCGGCCTCCGAGGACGGCGACCGGCTCAGCACGGAGGAGATCACCAACACCCTCCAGCTGATGGTCGCCGCCGGCCACGAGACCACCATCAGCCTGATCGTCAACGCCGTCGTCGCCCTGGAGACCCACCCCGAGCAGCGCGCCCGCGTCCTCGCCGGCGAGGTCCCCTGGGAGAACGTGATCGAGGAGACGCTGCGCTGGGCCACCCCCACCTCGCACGTCCTGATCCGGTTCGCCACCGAGGACATCGAGGTCGGCGACCGGACCCTGCCGAAGGGGGAGGGCCTGATCGTCTCCTTCGGCGCGCTCGGCCGCGACGAGGGCCAGCACGGGGAGAGCGCGGGCGCCTTCGACGTCACCCGCACCCCGAACCGGCACATCTCCTTCGGCCACGGCCCCCACGTCTGCCCCGGCGCCGCCCTGTCCCGCCTGGAGGCCGGCGTGGCCCTCCCGGCCCTCTACGCCCGCTTCCCGCACCTGTCGCTCGCCGTGCCGCGCGGCGAACTGCGGAACAAGCCGGTCCTCACCCAGAACGACCTGTTCGACCTTCCGGTGCGCCTGCACCCCTGACCTGCGGGAAAAAGAAATGGTAGTCGTACTGGAGCCGTTGGTAGGTTGATCGCGTGCCGAAGCTGAATCAGATCATCGCAGTCGAAAAGGGCGTCAAGTCCAAGTCCCTCCAGGAGCTCTCCCAGGCCCACCACGACGTGCAGAAGCCCGCCCTGCTGGCCGGCATCTCGCGTACGTACCAGCCCAAGGACGAGGAGGGCGAGCAGCTGCCGCCCGAGTCGACCCGGGTCCAGGTCAAGGCGGAGGACGTGCTGCGGGCGACGGCCACCACCCTGACCCGCCTGTTCGACGTGACGGCGACCAAGGACTGGGCGAACCGCACCGCGGCCGCGGACGTGGTCGTCGACGGCAACGTGCTGCTCGCCCAGGTGCCGGTGCCCTACCTGCTCTTCCTGGAGAAGCAGCTGACCGACCTGCACACCTTCGTGCGCAAGCTGCCGGTCCTGGACGCCTCCGAGTCCTGGAACCTCGACCCCTCCACGGACTCCTGGAAGACGGAACCCGTACGCACCATCCGCACCAAGAAGGTGCCGCGCAACCACGTCAAGGCGGAGGCCACGGAGAAGCACCCGGCGCAGGTCGAGGTGTACTACGAGGACGTCGCGGTCGGCTACTGGACGACGGTGAAGTTCTCCGGCGCCCTGCCCGCCCGCCGGGTCAACGAGCTCCTCGACCGGGTGGAACGGCTCCAGCAGGCCGTGAAGTTCGCCCGCGAGGAGGCCAACGGCGCCGAGGTCACCGACCAGCGGGTCGGCGACGCCGTGTTCGGCTACCTGTTCGGGTAGCCCCGAGAACGCCCCCTGCGGCGCAGGGGGTGCGCGAGAGCGCAAGCTGAAACTGATGTTGAAGCTGAAACAGGGGTGTCAGTTGGGGGTTCGAATCCCTCCCCCGGCCCATACGTGCCGGGGTGGCCCAAGCCGGCAGAGGCGGCCCCTTGAATCTCAGATTATCGCTCCAGTCTCAGCATTCGCCGCCGAACACCGGATCGACCGAGCAGGGACGATCACCGACGGATGGGGGTTCAAGTCCCTCCTGCGCCTCTGCGTGGCGCGGTAGTTCAAAGGCAGAACACGTCGGCCTCAAGATGATCCCCGCTCTTAAACGCCGCCGGTGTGCGCAATTGGGTGGCACACAGGGGCCCGGGAATTGGACATATTCCCGGGCCCCGTCACGCCGTCCGGGACCCTGCGGCACACGACCGTACGACCTGCCGGTGACGCGGGCTGCGACCGCGGGGTGACACGGCGTCCGCCCAGGAGCTGACGACCGCCCCCGACCGCCCGCATAGCGTCGCCGACATGAACACCACACGCCGCACCGCAGCCGCCGCCGTCTTACTCGCCCTCCTGCTCCCGGCCCCGCTCCTGGCGGCCTCCGCCGCCTCCGCCGCACCCGCGGCCGCCGCCGACGCCCGTACCACCGGGCCCGAGCTCCCCGCCCCCACCGGCCGCTTCGCCGTCGGCCAGGAGGACCTCCACCTCGTCGACCGCAGCCGCACCGATCCATGGGCCCACACCGGCCCCCGCGAGCTGATGGTCACCCTGCGCTATCCCGCGCAGCGCGGCACCGGCCGCGCCCCGGCGCCCTACCTCAGCACCGAGGAGGCCCGGCTGATCCTCACCGACCGGAACATGGAAAACGTCGTCGACCCCGCAGTCTTCGCGGCCACCCGGGCCCACGCCCGCGTGGGCGCCCGGCCCGTCGACGGCCGCTACCCGCTGATCGTGCTCTCGCCCGGCTTCACCGTCCCGCGCGCCACCCTCACCGCACTCGCCGAGGACCTGGCCTCCCGGGGCTACGTCGTGGCCGCCGTCGACCACGCCTACGAGAGCGCCGCCACCGCCTTCCCCGGCGGCCGCATCCTCACCTGCCTGGCCTGCGACCAGGCCCAGCAGGAGGGGGGACACGAGGCCGTCACCAACGTCCGGGCCCAGGACGTCTCCTTCCTCCTGGACCGCCTCACCGGCCGCCACCCCGCCTGGCGCCACGCCGGGCTCATCGACACGAGCCGCATCGCCATGGGGGGCCACTCCATCGGCGGCGCCGCCGCCCTGACAGCCATGGCCGCCGACCAGCGGATCCGGGCGGGCGTCGACATGGACGGCGGCCTGCCCGAGCCCTATCCCGCCGCCGGGATCGGCGGCCGCCCCTTCATGCTTCTCGGCTCCGCCGCCAGCGTGCCCGGGGGACAGTCCGGCAACTGGTCCAAGCTGTGGCCGGACTTCGACGGCTGGAAGCGCTGGATCACCCTCGACGGCACCGACCACTTCGGGCCCACGGACTTCCCGGCCATCCGCGACCGGCTCGGACTGCCCCACCCCGACGCGCCACTGGACGGCCCGCGCGCCGTGGAGCTGACCCGGACCTACGTCGCGGCCTTCTTCGACCAGCACCTCAAGGGGCAGCCCAGGCTTGTCCTGGACGGCCCGCGCCCCGAGGCCCCGGAGGTCCGCTTCCACAACCCCTGACGCTGCTGCGGGGCCCGCACCGCGGGCCCCGCACCCCCGGCGGAGGTCACACCGGCACGGCCACGAACGTCCTTCCCGACTCGTTCTCCACCAGCACCGCCTTGACGTCCGCCGGGTCCACCGCCGCGGAGCCGTCCAGAGCCGCTCCCTTGCCCTCGCCGTGCTCCGCCGTGCCCACGACCCATCCGCCCGCCGTGGACCGCGTACCGTCCCGGGAGACCACCACCAGACGGCACCGCTCCCCGGCCGGCACCCCGGTCACCGCCGCCCGCACCCGCACCCACCGGGCCGCCGGAGTGACCTGTACGGTCATCCGCGCACCGGTACCCGGGTCCGTGGCCGAGGCCACCCTGGTCCCGGCGGGCGGCGCCGAGGGCGCGGCCGACGCGCTCGGAGACGGCTGCGGGGGAAGCGCGGCGGTGTTCCCCGCGTCCCCGCCCAGCCGCGCCCCGGCCCAGAACACGGCCGCCAGCGAGGCGGCAGCCGCCAGGCCCGCCACCGCGCCCCGCCACCGGGCCCGTGCGGCCCGTTCGCCGCGCACCTGCCGCAGGGTCCGCTGGAGCAGCAGGTCGCCGCCCGGCGGGGGCCCGTCGAGGAACGCCTCCTCGGGCACCTCGCCCAGCACCCTCTCCATCTCGCGCAACGCGGCCACCTCCTCCCGGCACCCCGTGCAGTCGCCGACATGCTCCTCGACGCGCCGTACGTCCTCCTCGTCCAGGACACCGAGCACGTACGGTCCGAGCAGCTCCTCCTCGTGCCGCCGCGCGTTCACGCCACCACCTCCCGCAGTCCGCCGGGCTGCTGGGGCGGCCGGCCTGATCGTCTGTTCCCGCCGAAGCCTTCGGCGCCGCCGTCCGCGAACACCGCGCGCAGGGCCTTGAGCGCGTAGTGCGAGCGCGACTTGACCGTGCCCGCCGGGATGCCCAGGCGGTCGGCGGCCTCGGCGACGCTGTGCTGGCGGTAGTACAACTCCGTGAGCACGTCCCGGTGTTCCGGAGACAGCCGGTCCAGGGCGCCCAGGACCGTCATCGCGTCCACCACGGAGTCCGCGTGGTCGCCCTCCACCGGGGGAGCGGCCGCCGAGCCGGAGACCTCCGGCGGGCGGGCGGCCCGGGCCCGGTAGCGGTCCGTGATGATGTTGCGGGCCACCGTGAGCAGCCAGCCGCGCACCGAGCCCTTCCCGTTGACCAGGGCCTCGGAATGCCGCCAGGCCCGGATCAGGGTCTCCTGCACGACGTCCTCGGCGGCGGCCCGGTCGCCGGTGAGCCGGGTGGCGTACGCGAGCAGGGCGTTGCCGTGTTCCTCGTAGACCGCCCTGATCAGTGCCTCGTCGGTCGAGCCCCGCCGCGCGCGGGGCCACAGTGGTCCGGCCATTCACGCTCTCCGTCCGCCTCGTGCCACCTGGTGCGCTCGGAACACGCCCCGGACGCGGCGCCGGTTCACGTGAGCTGCGTCACTCATGTCCGGCAGGTGCGGCCCTCGTTGAGGCAGGCGACCAGCTCGCCCATCCGCTCGTCGGTCATCACGTCCACGAACATCGCGTGGTCGGTGAGCGGGCTGTGCCGCTGCTCCGGGAAGGAGTCCAGCGCCAGCGGCACCCCCGGGGCCACCGCGTACGCCAGCGAGACGCGCAGCTCGGGCACCGGGAAGGTGCCCTGCGGGCAGACCCCGCCGGCGGAGGGGAACAGCAGGTGGGAGCGGTGGTCCGGGGCGGCGGTGTCCAGCCCGTTCCAGCAGCTGGGGAAGACCAGCGTGCGGGTGACCAGCTGCCCCGCCGGACAGCGCGGGTAGCCGGTGGTGGACCGGTCCGGCAGGCCCGAACACCCCCAGCGGGCCCGCACCCCCGCGCCCCCGCCCGCCGTGTACGCGACGGCGTCCCCGGTGATCGCCCGAAGGAACCGGGGCATCGCCACCACCTTGCTCACCGGACTCCCCCGGAACTCCACCCGTACCGAGGCCTCGCGCAGGATCTCGCCCGCGTTGCCGTGCCCGGCGGCACCCTCGTGCGGGCCGCTCCCCGGCCGGTCCGTGCGGCGCAGCACCGGCCAGTAGTACACGGAACGGTCGCCGCCCGTGCAGCTCGTGGCCGCCGCGGCCAGGGAGGCGTCCGTCGACAGGGCGTCCGCGGACAGGTTCCCCACGTAGGCGTGCGTGTGGTGGGCGCCGGCGGGCAGCCCGGGCGAGACCACCAGGTTGTCCTCGTTCCAGTGGCCCTCCTCGTTGCGCCCGCACTCCACCGTCACCGTGCCGGTCGAGGCCCCCGGACCGGGCGCCGGCGCGGCCGGCCCGGGCGGCACCCGGAGCAGGTCCACGTACGGGCCCGCCGCGGAGGCCCGCCCGGGGCCGCCCGCCCGCCAGGCGCCCAGGACGGCGGCGGCCAGCCCGAGGCCCAGGACCAGGCAGGCGAGCAGCACCGGGAGCCGTTGTTCCTTCCCCAAGGGGTTCCCCATGGCGGTCACGGTCGCCGGTACCCCGCACCACCGTCAACCGGGCGACCCCACGAGCGGCGGCCCGACCGCTCGTAGGTGTCGCGGTACGGGCGGGAAGGCGCGTACGGGAGTTGGCGCGCGGGAGGCTTGCCCGGCCGGATCCCGGACGGGGAGAGTTCTCCGTATGACACCGGAAGAGCTGCTGCGCGACTTCGCCCGCACCCGCGCCTCCCTCGACGGGGAGGAGGTCGTCTACGGGTGGAGCGGGGACGTCCACTCCTGGGCCCCGGGAGAGCCCTACCGGCGCCTCTTCGGCTTCGAGGGCCTCAACGTGTCCCGGCTCGTCGCCGACGAGGAGGAGGGCGGCTACCGGATGCTCTCGCGGGAGGCCGCCTTCTACCTCGACCCCGCCACTCGGGAGATCCTCGAGACCTGGCAGGGGAAGCCCGTGGTCCACGTCTGGAACGACCCGGCCAACCTGAGGCTGCGGCCCTTCCCCGTCCCCCGGACCGAACTCGGCGACCAGGTCTGCTTCAGCCTGGAGATCCCCCTCGCCTACCCCTCCCCGCTGCCCGTCGCGGACTACCCGCTCCACTCCGCCGACGACACCTACCGGGCGCTGGAGCTCTTCCAGTTCCTCACCCCCGCCGCCGCCCTCGCCGGCGGTGCGCCGAGCGTCCCGGCGACCATGACGTGGACGCGGATGTCCCCCTGGCTGCCCTGGATGGAACAGGGACAACGCCCCGGCGGCCTCGTCTTCCACTGCCGCGGCGCCAAGCTCGGCTCCTACGCCGAGGTCCCCGGACGCACCCGCGCCTACATCGCCGGACGGCACCCGGAGTTCGCCCACGCCCCGGAGAAGTGGACCGAGCCGAACGAGACCAGCTGGACGTACTTCCGCGCCCTGCACCCGCGCGGCATCCCGGAGTAGACCGCACGGCGCCCCCGGCAGGCGGGGGCGCCGTTGATGACGTGCGTGTTGCGCGCGGATTGCACAGCTGTTCCACAGGGGTCCCACAGGGTTCGGCAGGGTCCGGACAAGGGTTTTCCCCGTATCGCGTTCATCCCCGCGTTGCCTACTGTCTGCCCACCGGCGATCTCCCGCACCCCGAACCGCCCCCGCACCAACCCCACATGGTGTGAAGCGGTACGCGGTGGCGCGGATCGCCGGTACACGCAGTCGCCCAGCCCCGCCGTTGCGGCCGGGCGACTGGAGCGCGGCGGCGGCCGGGGCGGTCCGACCAGCCCTCCCGGTCCCGCGGCGCCGGTTCCACCTCCCACACCGCACATACCGGCCGCTCCGGCCTGCCCGGAAACGGCACGTAAGGGGAACAACGTGCACGCATCCCGACGACGGCTCATATCCGTCGTGGCCATGTCCGTCACCCTGCTCGCAGGCTCCGCGACCGCCGCGGTGGCCGTGACCCCCACGGGTGACCCGTCCGCCCGGACCCTCCCGGCGGCGGCCGCTCCCGCCGCCCCCGCCGCCGCCCCGGTCGAGAACCTGATCGTCGGCTACAAGTCCTCCGCCCCGGAGGCCGGCTCCAACACCGCGGCCGCGGACGACGCCAACGCCAAGGGCAAGAAGGCCGGCAAGAAGGCGAAGTTCGACCGCCGCCTGGGCACCGGCGCCGCGCTCGTCAACCTGGGCGGTGCGACCGCCCCGGCCGACGCCGCGGCCGTGATGGCCCAGTTCCGCGCCGACCCGGACGTCGCCTACGTCGAGCCGGACTCCCGCGCCTACGCCATGGCCGCCCCGGACGACACCGAGTACGCCAAGCAGTGGGACCTCTTCGAGCCCACCGCCGGCATGAACGTGCCCGCCGCCTGGGACAAGACCACCGGCTCCGGCGTCACCGTCGCCGTGATCGACACCGGCTACGTGGCCCACTCCGACGTCGCCCCCAACATCGTCGCCGGCTACGACTTCATCTCCGACTCCACCGCCGCCCGCGACGGCAACGGCCGCGACAACAACCCGGCCGACCAGGGCGACTGGAGCGCCGCCGGCGAGTGCGGCACCGGCTCCAAGGCCAGCGACTCCTCCTGGCACGGCACCCACGTCGCCGGCACCATCGCCGCCGCCACCAACAACGGCAAGGGCGTCGCGGGCATCGCGTACAACGCGAAGATCCAGCCCGTCCGCGTCCTCGGCAAGTGCGGCGGCGCCACCTCGGACATCGTCGACGCCATCACCTGGGCCTCCGGCGGCAGCGTCGCGGGCGTCCCGGCGAACCCCACCCCCGCCAAGGTCATCAACATGAGCCTCGGCGGCTCCGGCACCTGCAGCGCCAGCTACCAGAACGCCATCAACGCGGCCGTCGGCCGCGGCACCACCGTCGTCGTGGCCGCCGGCAACAGCAACGCCGACGCGAGCTCCTTCACGCCGGCCAGCTGCAACAACGTCATCACCGTGGCCGCCACCAACCGCACCGGCGACCGCTCCTTCTACTCCAACTACGGCGCCAAGGTGGACGTCTCCGCCCCCGGCGGCGAGACCCGCCGCGCCACCGACACGCCCGGCACCGTCACCACGCCCGAGAACGGCATCCTCTCCACGCTGAACAACGGCACCACCACCCCCGGCGCGGAGATCTACAAGCCGTACCAGGGCACCAGCATGGCCGCCCCGCACATCGCGGGCCTCGCCGCGCTCCTCGTGGCCGCCAAGCCCTCCCTGACCCCGGCCCAGGTCGAGGCCGCCATCAAGGCGAACGCCCGCCCGCTGGCCGGCACCTGCACCGGCGGCTGCGGCGCCGGCCTCGCCGACGCGGCCGCGACCGTCAACGCCGTGACCTCCACCCCCGCCACGCCGTTCTTCGAGAACACCGCGGACTTCGCCATCGCCGACAACAGCACGGTGGAGAGCCCGATCACCGTCACCGGTGTCACCGGCAACGCCCCGGCCGCCCTCAAGGTCGGCGTGAACATCGCCCACACCTACATCGGCGACCTGAAGGTGGACCTCGTGGCCCCCGACGGCACCGTCTACACCCTGCACAACCGGGCCGGCGGCAGCACCGACAACATCAACCAGACCTACACCGTCGACGCCTCCTCCGAGGTCGCCAACGGCACCTGGAAGCTGCGCGTGAACGACAACGCGGGCGGCGACACCGGCAAGATCGACTCCTGGAGCCTCGGCTTCTGATCCCCGCCGGGCCCCACGGTCCACTCCCCGGTCCGCGCCCCCGCCGGAGTCCCCCACCTCCGGCCTGACGGGGCGATAGTACGGACCAACCCAGCCCGCGGACCTGCCGATACCTCCCGTACCGGCAGGTCCGCGGCGCCTTCCTGTCGCCCGACTGAATTCTGCGTCACAATCCGGGTCTGCCGGGGGGCTGACCTCGTATTGTCGCGTCTCACAGGAAGGGCGCGGACCGGGGAGCGAAAGGCTGGTGGCTGTGCGTGGCGGCGACGGGCAACCCTGACACCAACGTCGGGCACGGCGTACTCATCGAGGCCGTCGGCCGCGCGCTGGCCGGACCCGGCCGCGCCATCCTCACCGGCCCCGCGGGAGCGGGGAAGAGCGAGGTGGCGCACGCCGTCGCGGCCGCCGCCGAAGGCCGCCGCGAGACCGTCCTGAGGCTCGCCCCCGACGCCGCCGACCAGCACATACCCGAGGCCTCGGCCGCCGCCCTGCTCGCCTCCGTCCACCGCAGTGCCCTCGACCGCCTCGCCGGACCCCAGCGCGAGGCCATCGCCCTCCTGCGCCGCGAGGCCGACGCCCCCCGCGCCGGACGCGACCACGTCGCCCTGCGCCTGGCCGTCGTCGAGGTCCTGCGCACCCTCGCCGCCCCCTGCCCCGTCCTGCTCGTCCTCGACAACGCCCAGTGGCTCGACGCCGAGAGCACCGACCTGCTCCGCTTCGCCCTGCGTCTGGCCCCGCCCCGCGTACGGGTGCTCGTCGCCGAACGCGGCCAGGGTGCCGCCCCCGTCGCCGAAGCCCTCTGCGGCCCCGGCGCCCCCGCCGTCCGCGTCCCCGCGCTCGGCGCCGACGAGGTCGCCGAACTGCTGCTGCGCCACGGCCTGCCCGCCCGCCTGGCCGGACGCATCCACCAGGCCAGCGGCGGCAACCCCCGGCTCGCCCTCGCCCTCGGCCACTCCCTCGCCGAAGCCGCCGTCGGCCAGGGCGGCTGCGCCCACCACGCCGACCCCCTGCCCGTGGCCGGGCAGGCCCGCGAGGTCGCCCGCCGCCTCCTCGCCGAAGCCCCTGCCCGCACCCGCCCCACCCTGCTGCTCGCCGCCCTCGCCAGCCGCCCCACCACCGTCCTGCTGCGCCGCGCCGGCCGCCCCGACGCCGAAGCGGAACTCGCCCAGGCCGAACGGGCCGCCCTGGTCACCGTCGGCGAGGACGGCGCCGTCGCGTTCACCGCCGGTGCCCTGCCCACCGCCCTGGCCGCCGACGCCGGCTGGCCCGAGCGCTCCGCCGGCCACGCCGCGCTCGCCGCCGCCGTCGACGACCCCGTCCAGGCCGTACGCCACCGGGCGCTGGCCGTCGACACCCCCGACGCGGAACTCGCCGCCGAGATCACCCGCGCCGCCGACGCCTGCCGCCGCCGCGGCCAGCGGGCCCTGGCCGCCGAACTCGGGCTGCTCGCCGCCGAACGCACCCCCGCCGCCCTGGCCGCCGAGGAACTCGCCCGGCTGGTCTGTGCCGCCGAGGACGCGGGCTGGGCCGGCCGCGCCGACCTCGCCCGCCGGGCCACCCGCGCCGTCCTGGCCCGGGACGCCTCGCCCGCCCAGCGCGTCCGGGCCCGGCTCGCGGTGATCGACGCCGCCGGACAGGCCCTGGCCGCCCTCGACGAGACCTTCGCCTTCGCCTGCGCCGAGGCCGACGCCGCCGACGACCCCTCCCTGCTGGCCGCCGTCCGGCTGCGGATCGCCTGGAAGCACAACCTCAGCGACGGCGACCCCGTACGCTCCCGCGACGCCGCCGCCGAGGCCGGAGCCCTCGCCAAGGCCGGCGGGGACCAGGTCGCCGAGGCGATGGCCCTGACCGTCCGGGCCCGGATGGGCCGGATCCTCGCCGACCCCGACGCCGAGGACATCCTCGACCGGGCCCTCGCCCTGCCCGCCCCCGAGGTCCCCCTCGGCATGCGCAACGCGCCCCAGTACCTCGCCGTCCGCCACGCCCTCTTCGACGACCGGCTCGCCGACGCCCGCAGCCGGCTCCTCGTCCTGCTGCCCGCCGTCCAGCGCACCGGCTCCGCCGAGGACGTCTTCGAGGTGCTGCGCAGCCTCACCGAGGTGGAACTGCGCGGCGGCCGCTGCGTCACGGCCGCCGCGCACGCCCGCCGCGCCCTGGAGCTGACCATAGAGGCGGGCCTCTCACCGGGCCCCGCCTGGTACGTCGCCGCGACCGCCGAGGCGGCCGGCGGCAGCTTCGCCCGGGCCGCCGCCTACGCCCGCCGCGGCATCCGGGCCTCCGAGGAGGAGCACGACCAGGTCTTCCTGTCCCGGGGGCTCTACGCCCTCGGCACCGTCGAACTGGCCACCGGCGAGGCCGCGAAGGCCGTCGCCACCCTGCGCCGGGTCGCCGGCCTGGAGGAGGCCCAGCAGGTGGTGGACCCCTCCATCCTGCGCTGGCACGGGGAGCTCGCCGAGGCCCTCGTCGCCGCCGACGACCCCGCCGGGGCCGTCGCGTTCCTCGACTCCGTCACCCCCGTCGCCCGCGCCCTGGGGCGGACGCCGGTCCTCGCCGCCCTGGACCGGGCCCGGGGGCTCGCGCTGGCGGCGCAGGGCGAGCCCGAGTCCGCCGTCGCCCTGCTCCAGGACACCGCCCGGCGCTTCGACACGCTCGGCCTGCCGCTGGAGCGCGGCCGCACGCTGCTCGCGCTGGCCCGGGCCGAACGCCGGCGCCGGCGGCGGGCACCGGCCCGGGAGGCGCTGCGGGAGGCCGCCGAGGTGTTCGAGCGGGCCGGGGCCGCCCCCTGGCTCTGCCTGGCCCGCGAGAGCGCCCCCGAGACCGGCGCCCCGCACCCGGGGGTGTCGTCCCTGACCGACGCCGAGGTGCGGCTGGCCCTGCTGGTCGGCGGGGGCGCCAGCAACCAGGAGGCGGCCGCGAAGCTGTTCCTCAGCGTCAAGACGGTCGAGGCCCGGCTCACCCGGATCTACCAGAAGCTCGACGTCCGCTCCCGGGCCCAGCTGGCCACCGCGCTGCGGAGCCACTGACCGGGCCGGCCGGCCCAGGGCGGGCGGTTCAGCAGCCCAGCCGGTCGCCCGGGGTGACGCCGAGGATCTGGGTGAAGGCCTGGTACGCGTTCACCCGGCTCTGGACCTGCGCGGGGTTGCCGCCGTTGCACTCCAGGGCCCCGTTGATGGAGCGGATCGTCTCGCCGAAGCCGGCCCCGTTGACCATCGCCGCGTGCGCGGTCATCGTGCCCGGGCCGTTCTGCGTGTTCCAGTACCAGAGCGCCGTCTTCATCGCGACGGCCGGGTCCTGCTCCACCAGGTAGGGGTTGGCGAGCAGGTTGATGCCCAGGGCGTCGCCCGCCGCCTTGTAGTTGAAGTTCCACGACAGCTGGATGGGGCCCCGGCCGTAGTACGCGGCCTGGCCGGCCGGGCAGCCGTAGGGCTGGGAGGCGTCGCAGTAGTGCGGGTAGTTGGCCGTGTTCTGCTCGACGATGTGGACCAGCCCGCCCGTCTCGTGGGAGACGTTCGCGAGGAAGGCCGCCGCCTCGCGCCGCTTGACCGTGTCGTCCCCGGTGTGGGCGAAACCGGGGTACGCGGAGAGCGCCGCCACCAGCCCGTTGTAGGTGTAGAAGGGGTTGCGGTCCGGGAACATCCGGTTGAACTGGGCCTCGCTGACCACGAACCCGGAGGGGTCGCCGGTGCCCGGGTCGGGGTCCTGGCCGCCCCCGCCGCCGCAGGCGCCCTGGTCCGACCAGACGCCCCACTGTCCGGTGGTGCCCGGGGTCTCGCCCTGGGTCCACCACTTGGCCTGCCAGTTGTGGCCGCCGTACGAGGCGCTCATGCCGTTGGTGTAGACGGCGGCGGAGCTCCAGGCGCCGGTGCAGGCGGGGGCCGCTGCGGCGGGGGAGGCGGGCAGGACGACGGCGAGCCCGAGGGTCGCGGCGGCGGCCGCGGCGAGGGAGAGGGCGCGGCGGCGAAGCGCACGTATCACGTAACTGCTCCTTGAGTGGGGGGAGTCGTCGCGGGGATGTGGGGGGCGACGGGTACCGCCACTGAACCGAAATGGTCTGAACCTGTCAAGGTCTAGACCAAATTTCGGCATGCCGTGCGCACGCACGCCGGAGCGGCGCGGCGACCGGGTCGCCACGCCGCTCCGGGACCGCGGGATCAGCTGCCGGACGACAGGTTCCCGGACAGGACCGGGATGTTGGAGGCGATGTGCGAGAGGGTCTCGTCGCCCTTGGCCTGCGTGGAGTTCTCGGCGCACTGCTGGTTCTGCGGGTTGGACGCGATCGGGATGTCCTGGACGCCGACGTTGACGAGGGCCAGGACGGACTGGACGTTGACCTTGGCCGGCAGGCCGACGCAGAGCTTGTTCAGCGAGCCCTGGACCGCGCTGAGCTGCGGGCTCATCGCGCCCGAGGTCTCCTGGTTGCCGTAGATCTGCTGCGCGCCGTTGCCGTTGACCGTGTTGACGCCGTTGTCGTTGCCGATCGCCATCGCCGGGGAGGCCGCGAGGGCGCCCGTGCCCAGGATGGAGGCGGTGACCGCGGCGGTGGCCATGAACTTCTTGAGCATCGTGGAGATCCTTCTGTCGCATGAGCTGTCCCCGGCGGGACGCCTGGATCAACTGCGCCCGGCCCCGGGGGTTATCGCCCGTCACCCGGGCGGCCCAACGATCCGTCCGCCGCCCCTGCTCAGGCGGGTGGGGAGGGGGCCTCGGCCCCGCCTCCGGAGCGGATCGCCCGCAGGGCCGCGGAGTGGAGCGCCTGCGGGTCCCCGTGCGCCGCCGGGCTGCCGGTGAGGGTGTACCACTCGTCCGCGTCGGTGTACTGCACCTCGAAGCGGACCCTCCCGTCCGGCCCGCCCGTGGTGCGCAGCGTCAGCGGGCCGGTGATGACCCCCACCTCGTCGGTCATGGCCCCGCCGGGGCCGGCGAGGACCTCGTCCTGCCACTGGTACCGCCGGGGCCCGGTCATGCGGCGCAGGTGTCGATCATGGTGGTGAGCACGGCCCTCTCGGCTTCGGTGACGGTCAGCTGGTAGTGGGACTTCACGGTGGTCCAGGCGCGTCCGTACTGGCACCAGCTCGACCTGTCCGGCGGCTGCCACAGGTCGGGGCTCTGGTCGCCCTTGGAGCGGTTGGAGGTGGCGGAGACCGCCAGCAGCTGCGGCCGCACCAGGTCGTTGGCGAAGGCCTTCCGCTGCGCGGCGTCCCATCCGGAGGCGCCGGAGCGCCAGGCCTCGGCGAGCGGGACCATGTGGTCGATGTCCAGCTTCGAGGCCTCGTTGACGACGGCGCCGTCGTACAGGCTCCTCCAGCTGCCCGACACGGCCCGGCACTCGGAGTCCTGGGCGACGTCCCTGCCGTCGCGCTTGAGGACCACCTCGCGGGTGTCGCACTTGGCGCCCTGCTCGGCCCAGTGCGTGAACTTGTCGCGGCTGTAGCCGGCCATCGTGCCGGGCTTGCCGGTCGTCAGCGCCGCCAGCTGCGCGCGCGCCGCGGCCGCGCCGACCATGCCCGGCAGCACGTCCCCCGGGGCGGGCTTCGCGTCGCCGCCCGGGGACGCGGCGGAGGGGGCCGGTGCGGAGGGCGCGCGGCTCGCGCTCGCGGACGGACCGCCCGGGGTCTTCCCGTCCCCGGACTTGCCGGAGCCGCCGCATCCGCTCAGCCCGAGCAGCAGCGCCGCGGCCACCGCCCCGGCACGTGTCCCCGTCCGACGACCCACGACAACCCCACCCCGCCCTGACGGAATTCGGCATACCGACCCGGGAAGACTACCCATAACCGGACAACCAACCCCGCACCGGTCCCTCGGCGGGGCTCCGCGTCCCCGTCCCGCGCCTTCCAGGGCGTCAGGACCCGTGCCAGATCCTCCGGTACGCCTCCCGGTAGCCCTGCGGGTCCCAGGAGGTGGCCCCGCCGCTGTTCTCCGCCGTCACCACGTGCACCGGGGCCACGTAGCCGCTGGCGGGCCGCCCGGCGAAGGCGCGGTTGAACTCGTCGACGATCTGCCAGCCCTGCTGGTTCAGCGGTTCGGGGACCGTGGCCGCCTGGAAGCCGCGGCTGTTGATGCGCTGGAAGGCGGACGGGTCCCCGTCGCCCGCGCCGATGTTGAAGGGCGGGCCCCCGCCGGGCCGCCCCGCGGCGCGCAGGGCCGGGGCCGCGTCGGCGAAGTAGAGGTCGTTGATGGCGACGGAGTCGGTCCAGCGGTCCCCGAACCGGGCGAGGAGCGAGGAGACCTCCTGGGGGGTGCGCTGGCCGGCGTCCGGGATGGGGATGTTCTCGGTGGCGAGCAGGGCGACGCCCGGGCACTCGGCGAGGCGCCGGCGGACCAGCTCCGCCTTGGTGCGGGCGAAGGGGATGGAGTCGTCGGTGAAGAGCACCGCCCCGCCGGACCCGCCGGAGCGGGCGACGACCCAGTCCGCGCTGATCCCCGCCACCTCCTCCAGCCTCGTGGTGACGTTGGTGAACAGCCGGGGGTCCGTGCTCGGGCCGGGGGAGCCGACGGCGTGCCAGCCGATCAGCGGGATGCCCCCGGCCTGCGCGCGCGCCGTCTCGCGCTGCGTCAGCCGCGGGTCGAACCCGCCGATGACGATGCCGTCGGGTTTGAGGGTGACCGCCTGGCCCAGCGCCGCCTGGATGCCGGCCGGGGTGCCCTCCCCGTCGATCACCCGGACGTTCCAGCCGATGTCCGCCGCGGCCTCCCGCACCCCCTCGGCGACCTGGGCGACCCCGGGGTTGGTCATCGTCTGGGCGACGTAGACCAGGGTCTTGCCGGGGGCCGCCGCCGGGCCGGTGGTGGGCCCCTTCCAGGCGGCGCCGGTCCGCTCGGCCCGCGCCACGGCCGCCCGGGCCTTCGCGAGCGCCTCCGCGCAGCCGGTCGCCGAGGGCGGGGCAGGCGCGTGTGCGGGGCGGCCCGCCCCGCAGCCCGGGGCGAGGACGGAGGCGGCCGCCCACAGGGCGGCGGCCGCGAGGAGGCGCTTGCGGGTCGGGTACACGGTGCTCCTGATCAGGGGTGCGCGGGCGGCTGGTGCGCGGGGGGCCGGGGCGGGGCGCCGCCGGCGGGGGAGGGCGGCCCGTCCTCCACGGCCCGCGGGCGCAGCCGCCGCCGCGCCGCGTAGCCGGCCAGGCCGACCGCCACCAGCAGGGTGCAGCCGTTGAACAGCGGGGTGGCCCAGAACGCGGCGCCGAGCTGGCCGATCCCGGCGAGCCCGACGGCGAGCACGCCGACGGCCACCAGGGTCCCGGGGGCGTTGGCGCGTCCCGGTGCGATGGTGGTGGAGCCCAGCAGCGCCCCGACGAACGCGGGCAGCAGGTACTCCAGCCCGACGCTGGGGTTCCCGATCTGCTGCTGTGCGGCCAGCAGCACCCCGGCGACACCGGTGACCAGGCCCGACGTGGCGAAGGCGTAGACGGAGTACCGGCGGGTGGGGATGCCGAGGACGGCGGCGGCGCGGGGGCTGGAACCGGTGACGTAGAGGCAGCGGCCGAAGGGCAGCCGCTCCAGCACCACCCACAGGACCAGGGCGACGGCGAGGACGTAGAAGGCCGGCAGCGGCAGGCCCAGGAACACGGCGTCGTAGAGGGCGGTGAAGGAGGACGGCAGCCCCTCCGGCCCCGGCACGATCCGGCTGCCCCCGGTGAGCCAGCCGGTGAGGGCGTACATGATGCTGCCGGTGCCGAGGGTGGCGATGAAGGAGTCGATGCGGGCGAACTCGACGACGATCCCGTTCACGGCGCCGGCCAGGCCCCCGCCCACGACCACGGCGAGGCAGGCGAGCGGCCAGGGCGTCCCCGCGTCCACGATCAGGTGGATCACCAGGACGTGGGCCAGGCCCAGGCCGTAGCCGAGGGACAGGTCGAACTTGCCGGCGGCGATGGGCACCGTCGCCCCGAGCGCGAGCAGGGCGGGGATGGACTGGTTGGACAGGATCGCGGAGACGTTGTCGCGGGTGGGGAAGGTGTCCGGCAGGGCGAGGGAGAACGCCGCGAAGAGCAGCACGGCCAGGGCCGGCAGGCCGTAGCTTCCGACGAGGTGCCCGTGCGGGGGCCGGTGGGTCACGGAGCCCCCGTGCTGCCGGTGATCGGGGGCATGGCCGAGGCGGTGCGGGTGAGTTCGGCGGGGGTCAGGCGGGCCCCGGACAGCTCGGCCGCCACCGCTCCGCGGACGAAGACCAGCGCCCGGTGGCACAGGTCCGCGACCTCCTCGAAGTCGGTGGACACCAGCAGGATCCCCGTCCCTCCTGCGGCCGCACCGTCGAGCATCCGGTGGACCGCCGCCTTGGCGCCGACGTCCACGCTCGCGGTCGGCTCCTCCAGGACCAGCAGCCGCGGGCGCCCGCGCAGCCACCGGCCCAGGACCACCTTCTGCTGGTTGCCGCCCGACAGGGTGGCGACGGGCGCCTCGGTGTCCCGGGGCCGCACCGAGAACCGGTCGAGCAGGGCGGCCGCCTCGCGCCGCTCGCGCCGGGGCCCGAGCCAGCGCCACGCCGGCACTCCGGCGGCCCGCGGGTGGGCCAGCAGGTTCTCCCGGACCGTCAGATCGGGGGCGCACCCCTCCTCCTGGCGGTCGGCGGGCACGAACCCGACGCCCCGGCCCACGGCTCCGGCGGCGCCGCGCGGCCGGTACGGCCTGCCGTCGAGCAGCACCCGCCCGCCGCGCAGCGGCAGTACGCCGGCCAGGGCGCGCCCCAGGTGCGCGTGGCCGGCGCCGGTCAGCCCGACCATGCCCAGGATCTCCCCGGGCGCCAGCTCCAGGCTGACGGGCCCGCTGCGGTCGGTCGTCACGGCGTCGAGGCGCAGGACGGGGGGCCGCCCGGGCGCCGGCCCTGCGGAGGGCGCGGGCCCGCGCCCCGCGGGGACGCTGCCCGTGATGTCCCGGACCAGTCGGCCGGGGTCGTAGCCGGAGAGGGCTCCCCCGGCGACCAGGCGGCCGTCGCGCAGGACGGCGAAGGCGTCGGCGACCCGGTACACCTCGTCGAGGCGGTGGCTGACGTAGAGGATGCCGTGGCCCCGGTCGCGCAGCGCGTGCAGGACGTCGAAGAGCCGGGCGCAGTCGGCGGCGGGGAGGGTGGCGGTGGGCTCGTCGAGGACGAGGAGCCGGGTGTGCCGTGCGAGGCCGCGGGCGATGGCCACCAGGGAGCGCTCGGCCGGGGCCAGGTCGGCGAGGCGGGCGTCGGCGTCGAGGTGGCCGGCGACGGCCGCCAGGGCCTCGGCGCACCGCTCCCGGGTGCGCCGCCAGGAGATCAGGCCGTGGCGGCGCGGGTAGCCGGTGCCCAGGGCGATGTTCTCGGCGACGGTCATCCAGTCGACGAGGCCCGGGTCCTGGTGGATGAAGGACATCGCCGCGGAGGCGGCCTCGGAGCCGAGCGGGTGCCCGGCCACGCGCACCTCGCCCGTGTCGGCCCGGTGGACCCCGGCGAGGACCTTGATGAGCGTGGACTTGCCGGCGCCGTTGGGGCCGAGGAGGGCGAGGACGCTGCCGCCGTGCAGGTCGAGGTCCACCCCGTCCAGGGCGACGGTGCCGCCGAACCGCTTGCCGAGACCCCGGATCCGCACGAGCGGCTCCGGGCCCGCAGTGCGGGCCGGGCGGCCCGGTGGGGCGTCGTTCTCGTCATGGGCGTCGTGCACGGACGTCTCCGGGGCCGGCCTCGGATCCCGCGGGAGGGCGGGACAGGGGGGATGCTACTGGCCGTCGGCGCCCGTTTCCGGATACGACGGCCGTCATGCCGCGTCCAGGGCGCATTCGGCCCAGATCACCTTGCCCCGGGGGGTGTAGCGGGTGCCCCAGGCCTGGGCCAGCTGTGCGACGAGGAACAGGCCGCGGCCGCCCTCGTCCGTGCTGGCCGCCCGCCGCAGGTGCGGGGCGGTGCTGCTGCCGTCCGAGACCTCGCAGATCAGGGTGCGGTCGTGGATGAGGCGGACCTGGATGGGCTCGCCCCCGTAGCGGATCGCGTTGGTGACCAGCTCGCTCAGCAGCAGCTCGGCGGCGAACGCGAGCTCGTCCAGCCCCCAGTCGGCCAGCCGCCGGGTGGCGGCGGCGCGGAGGTCGCCGACCTTCGAGGGGTCGGCCGGCAGGTCCCACGCGGCGATCCGGTCCGGGGGCAGGGTGTGGGCGCGGGCGACCAGGAGGGCGATGTCGTCGCCGGGGTGCTCGGGGGCCATGGCGTCCATCACGGCCCGGCAGGTCTCCTCGGGGCCCCGGTCCGGGTGGGCCAGGACGCCGCGCAGCCGGTCGAAGGCGACGTCGATGTCGCGGTGGCGGTCCTCGACGAGCCCGTCGGTGTAGAGGACCAGCGTGCTGTCCTGCGGCAGCTCGATCTCGGCCGTCTCGAACGGCAGGCCGCCCAGGCCCAGCGGGGGTCCGGCGGGCAGCTCGGGGAAGGTGACGCGGCCGTCGGGGTGGACCAGGGCGGGCGGGAGGTGGCCGGCCCGGGCCATGGTGCACTGCCGGGTGGTGGGGTCGTAGACCGCGTACAGGCAGGTGGCGCCGACGATGCCGGTGCTGCCCGGGGCCTCGTCGCCGCCCTCCTCCCGGTCGAGGCGCACCATGAGGTTGTCCAGGTGGGTGAGGAGCTCGTCGGGGGCGAGCTCCAGCTCGGCGAAGTTGCGCGCGGCGGTCCGCAGCCGGCCCATGGTGGCGGCGGCGTGCAGCCCGTGGCCCACGACGTCGCCGACGAGGAGGGCGACGCGGGTGCCGGACAGGGGGATGACGTCGAACCAGTCGCCGCCGACCCCGGACTCGGCGGGCAGGTAGCGGTGGGCGACCTCGACGGCGCCCTGTTCGGGCAGGCCGCGCGGCAGCAGGCTGCGCTGGAGGGCCAGGGCCAGGTTGTGCTCGCGGGTGTAGCGGCGGGCGTTGTCGATGGACAGGGCGGCGCGGGCGGCGAGCTCCCGGGCCAGCCGGGTGTCGTCGTCGCCGAAGGGGGCGGGGTCCTGGGAGCGGTAGAAGCTCGCGATGCCCAGGAGCACGCCGCGCGCCAGCAGCGGGACGACGATCAGGGAGTGCACGCCGTGGTCGAGCAGGTCGCGGGCCCGTTCGGGGTTCTGCGCGATCCAGCCCGCCGCGGCGGCCAGCTCGGGCTCCAGGACGGCGTGCCCGCTGGTCAGGCAGCGCATGTGGGGGGTTCCGGCGAGCAGCTCCACGTTCTGCCCGGCCGGGTAGAAGGGGCAGTCGTCGCGGATCCCGTGGACCACGGTGCGGTGCAGCTCGGCTCCGGGGGCGGCGGACTCGTCGCCGCGCAGCACCGATTCGGGCAGGTCGACGGTGACGTAGTCGGCCAGGCGCGGGACCGCCGTCTCGGCGAGCTCCCGGGCGGTGCGGCCGACGTCCAGGGTGGTGCCGATGAGGGTGCTGGCCTCGGCCAGCAGCTCCAGGCGCCGCCGGGCCTCGACGGCGTACCGGCCCACCTCGGGCTCCCCGACCAGCACCAGGCCCCGGACCGGGCCGGCGGACCGGTCCGGCGCCGGGTGGGGCGGCGGCGGGCCGTCGCCGCCGATGACGGCCTCCACGACCATGCCGTCCACCCCGGTCCCGCTGGTGAGGGGGCGGCTGAGCAGCGTGGCCTCGCCGCCGCGGGGGAGGGAGACGCCGAAGGTGCCGGGGCGGCCCGAGGAGATCAGCTCCGTGGCCCGCTCCTTGAGGACCGCCCGGTCGTGCGGGTCCAGTCCGAGGCCGGCCGGACCGAGGAGGGTGTCCGGCACGTCCGCCCCGTCGGGCTCCGGCGTCCCGTCGGGCCCGGCCGCGGTCGGGCGGGCGAGCCGTTCGGCGTCGAGGTAGGCGTGCAGCAGCCCGCGCTCGCGCGCCGAGCTCTGGGCCATCAGCCGCCGTTCGATCGTCCCGACCGCGCGGCCGAGCACGCCAGCCAGGTCCGGATGCTCGTACGCGTACGGGTACCCGAAGCAGAGCACGCCGACGATGTGCCCGCTGAGCTGGTCGCGGATGGGGGCGGCGCAGCAGGCGTTCGACTGGGCCCGCTCGGCGAAGTGCTCGGCGCGGTAGACCCGGACGGGACGGCGCTCGGCCAGCGCGAGGCCGATGCCGTTGGTCCCGCCGTACCGCTCCGCGAAGACGAAGCCGGGCACCGTCTGGATGGGGGCGAGGCTGCGGGCCAGGGAGGGGTCGCCGAAGCGGCGTTGCAGCACCATGCCGTCCGCGTCGGTGACCGCGATGTTCATCCGGCTGCCGGAGAACCGGTTCTGCAGCTGGTCGAGGACCGGCCCGGCGGCCCGTACCAGCCGGCTGTCGGGGTCGAAGTCGTCCCGGTAGGGCAGCTCGGCCTGGTCGGGGGAGAGCCCCAGCAGGCGGCAGCGCAGCCAGGAGTTCAGGATGGGGCCGCGCACCCCGGTCTCGACCGGGCCGCCCTCCAGGAAGCGCTCACGGGAGCGTGCGGGGCCGGTCTGGTCTCCCGTGAGCCCCATCTGCATCACTTCCCCTTGCCGGTGTGGCCCGGCTCCCTCGGGACGATCGCCGTGGTCCGTGGTCCGTGGTCCGTGGTCCGTGTCCGTGGTCCGTGCGCCGTGGCCCGTGCGGTGAAAGTTGAATAGGTGCTTTTTGAGTATATTCCGGGTGTTTTGCAGCTTCACAGGACGGCGACCGGATTGACCGGGGACCCCGTCCCGCCGGGGACGTCGAGGGGCGTCACGACGAGCAGGAACTCGTGGCGTCCGGCCGCGGCGCAGGCCGCGGACAGCCCCTCCAGGTCCAGGTTGTCCAGCAGGGGCACCCCCATGGCCGTGATGGCCAGGGTGTGGACGGGGGAGTGCAGGCCTTCGACCGGCGAGGGGCGCAGGTCGCCGTCGCCGTCGGAGCCGAGCAGGCCGATGCCCCGCTCGGCCAGCAGGGGCACCGCGTCCACGTGGAAGCCCGCGCTCGCGGCGTCGAGGTCCCAGGGGCCCAGCTCCCGGCGGCGCCGGAACCGGCCGGTGCGCAGCAGCACCGCGCAGCCCTCGTCGATCCGGGCACCCAGCTCCCGCTCCGCGGCCAGGACGTCGCCGGCCCGCACCGCCCGCCTGGGCTCCAGCCAGCCCGTCCCGAGGACGGCCGGCAGGTCCAGGAGCACGCCCCGGGTGACGAGCGGGCCCAGGGCGGCCACCGAGCCGAAGCGGACGCCGCCCGCCCCGACGGCGCCGCGGGCCGGCACGCCCCCGTAGAGCTCCCCCCGGTAGGCGATGTGCGACAGCGCGTCGAGGTGGCTGACGGCCTTGCCGTGGTAGTCGGCGCCGAGGAAGTCCTTGTGCGCGGAGGGCTCGGGGGGCTCGACGTCGCCCAGGTCGGTCATGTGGTGCAGGGCGGGCCGGGGGTTGTCGGGGCCGGGCCGGGTGTCCCACGGCCGGCCGAGGGCGACCGGAGTGCCGTCGCGGACCAGGGCGGCCGCCCGGCGCACGTGGCCGGGGGTGACCCGGTTCCAGGCGCCCCGGTCGGCCGGGTCCCAGCGGCCCCAGGTGCGGACCGCGGCGAAGAGGGCGTCGAACTCCCGGCGGGAGACCCGGGGGACGTCCGCGGGGTCGGTGCTCATGGGGCGCTCCAGGGTCGCGGGGCCGGCCGACGGGCCGCTCCCGCATCCCTATCCGGTCCGGGCGGCCCCCGGGCGGCGGCCGGGGGCGACGCGCCGGACGAAGTGGCGGCCGTACGCCCGGGCGAGGCAGGCTGTACTCATGAGAGCGCTCTTGCGCTCGCCCCCGGGAGCGGGAGACGGCGGCCGCCACCAGGTCCTCTTCGTCCTCGCGGAGGCCCTGCCCTTCGCGATCGCCCTCGTGGTGCTCGTCATCGAGTTCAGCCCCGCGCACGTCGTCTACACGGGCCCGCTGCTGGTCGCCACCCCCGCCCTGGCGGCCGTGACCATGGGCCCCGCGGGCACGCTCGCGGCGGCAGGGCTGGCCCTCGGCGTCAGCATCGCCACCGCCACGTACAACCACGCCTGGGGCGGCCAGCAGGTCTACACGAACTTCCTGGCCCTCTTCCTGGTGTCCGCCGCCAGCCTCATGACCAGCCGTGCCGTCCGCACCCGCCGGGACATCGAGCTCGGCCAGGTGCGCCGGATCGCCGAGGCCGCCCAGGAGGTGCTGCTGCGGCCCGTACCGGCCCGGCTGGGCCCCGTACGGGCGGCCAGCATGTACCTGGCGGCCGAGGCGGGCGCGCAGATCGGCGGGGACCTGTACGACGCGGTCCAGACCCGGTACGGGGTGCGGCTCATCGTCGGGGACGTGCGCGGCAAGGGGCTGCCCGCCGTGCGGGCCGCCGCCGTCGTCCTGGGCGCCTTCCGGGAGTCCGTGCACTACGAGCGCGACCTGGTGGAGGTCGTCGACCACTGCGGAGCGGCCCTGCGGCGGGACGCGGCCACCGCGAGCGCGGGCCTGGCGGGCGGCGACGACGTGCTCCTGGAGGGGTTCGTGACCGCGCTCGTGGCGCAGATCCCCGAGTCCCTCGACGTCCAGGTCGTCAACCGGGGCCACCCGCCCCCGCTGCTGCTGCACGACGGCGGCGTCCAGCCCCTGATGCCCACGGTCCCGCTGCCCCCGCTCGGCCTGGAGGAGTTCATCAGCGGGCCGCCGGGGCGGACGGACAGCTATCCGTTCGCCCCCGGGGACCGGCTGCTGCTGCACACCGACGGGGTCATCGAGGCGCGCGACGGCGACAACGCCTTCTTCGACCTCGCCGCGGCCGCCGAGACCCTGCGCGACCGCAGCAGGCAGTCCTTCCTGGAGGGCCTGCGCCAGGCCCTGCTGCGCCATGCGCGGGGGCGTCTGGCCGACGACGTGGCGGTCGTCCTCGTCGACCGGCTCGGCTGAGATCCGGCTTTTATCCGCATTCCGCGGTGCTGTCAAGTCCCGACTTTCCGGAACGTGACCCTGCCGTGCCCGCCGGGGCTTACTTGAGGTGCGGAAAGGAAACGAGGAAACAGGAAAGAGAAGGAAATCCTCCCCGAGGAATTCCCGCTCGATCCCCCTCACCGCACCGTCCCGAAATTCCGGGGCACCTCGATGAATCCCATGCGCAGTCAGGAGAAAGTCATGAACCGCAAGTTTGACACCACCGCCGTTCGTCCGCAGCGCCGGGGCTTCCGCCTCGCGACCCTCGCCGCCGCGGCGGCCATCGTCACCGGAGGCGTCGTCCTCCCGGCCTCGGCGGCCATGGCGGCCCCCGCTCCGGCCCATGTGGTCACCGCCCTCCCGGACGGCGGCGGCAAGGGTGGAGACGGCGGTGCGGGCGGCGGCGGTCTCGTCGGCGGCGGCGGTGGCTCCGGCGGCTCCGGCGGCGGCAGCGTCTTCGGCGTCGGTGGAGACGGCGGCAAGGGCGGCAACGGCGGCAACGGCATCCTCTCGGGTGGCGGCGGCGGTGGCGGTGGTGGCGGCGGTGACGGCGTCATCGGCGGCAACGGCGGCGGCGGCGGCAAGGGCGGCTCGGGCCTCTTCGGCGGGAACGGCGGCGGCGGCGGTGGCGGCGGCGACGGCATCCTCAAGGGCGGCAACGGCGGCAAGGGCGGCGGCGGCGGGTTCGGCGTCTTCCAGGGCGGCGACGGAGGCAAGGGCGGCGTCGGCGGCCTCGGCATCTTCGGCGGCTCCGGCGGTGGCGGCGGCGAGGGCGGCGGCAGCATCTTCTGACCGCGGCCCGACCTGACGGGGCGGAGGCCTCCGGGCCTCCGCCCCACCCCCCTCGACCTCATCCACACCTCTGGCACGAACGTTCTCTGAAACGGAGAAACCCCCATGTTCACGATCCCCTTCCAGCGTCCGCTCATCCTGGCCGCGGCCTCCCTGGCCCTCGTCACCGGTACCGCCTGCGCCGCGCAGGCCGCGGTGTCCCACACCCCGGCGGCCACCAGCGCCTCGGTCCCGGGCCTCCAGGCCGCGAACTGTTCGGCGGGCGGCGCGGGTGGCGAAGGCGGCAAGGGCGGCGAGGGCGGCAAGGGCGGCCAGCCCGGTCAGCCGGGCGAGCCCGGGAAGCCCGGCGGGACGGCCTGCCTCGGCTTCGCAGACCTGCCCGACAAGCCCAAGTCGGAGCTGACGGTGGTGGACAGGGTACGCATCGCGCTCACGGTGATCGCCGACGACTCCAAGGAGCTGAAGGAAAAGATCGCCGACAAGTACAAGATCACCCCCGAGCAGATCGACACCTGGAAGAAGCAGTACCTCGACGGCGACTGGTTCGGCCTGATGAGCGGTCCCGTCTCCTGATCCGGCGAGGCGGCGAGCGGAGACGGAAAGGCTCCCGGGCGCCCCGGCCCGAAAAGAGGCCGGGGCGCCCCCGCACATCCGAACGGATAAAGATTTCCCACCCGTACCCGGAAACCATTCCCCAGCAAGGAAGAAATGCCATGCGTGTACGTTCTTGGAAGCTGCGTCTCGGTCTCGTCGTCTCGACCACCCTGCTCGGTGCCGGCGCCCTCGCGCCCGTCGCCTCCGCCGCCCCGGCCGCCCCGGCCGGCCACACGGCACAGGTCCTCACCGGACACCACGGCTCCGGTTCCGGCTCCGGCAACCGGATCGGAAAACTCCTCGGCGGCGGATCCGGCCTCGGCGCCGGCGGAGTGAACATCGGCAACGGAAGCGTCCGCGTCGGCGACAACGTCTGCGCCGGCCGCTGCAACGGAACGGTCAACGGCACCAACGGCAGCAACGGCGGCGTCTGCGCCGGCCTCTGCAACGGCAGCGCCAACGGCGGCAACGGCACCGACGGCACGCTCGGCGGCAACGGCAGCAACGGCGGCAAGGGCGGCGTCTGCGCCGGCGTCTGCGGCGGCAGCGCCAACGGCGGCAACGGCGGCAACGGAGGGGCCGCGCCGGCCGGCGGCGACGGCGGCGACGGCGGCCGGGGCGGCGACGGAGGCATCTGCGTCGGCGTCGGCTGCGAGACCGGTGGAGGCGGCGGACGCGGTGGCGACGGCGGCTCCGACTGACCCCCGCAGGCCACCCCTCGGACGCCCTCCGGAGCACCCCGCCCCGGAGGGCGCCGCACGCGTACGGACCGCCGTCGCCGACGAGGGGCACCCGTATCGATCACTGGATAGACTTTCGATGAGCGAAGAGCGGCCCGCCGCACCCCCTGTGCGTCCGCGGCGGCCGGGTGAGGGCGGCGCCTGATGGGCACGGCATCCAATCTGCACCTGTACGCGGGCCGGGCCTCCGGGCTCATCGGCCGGCAGATCGCGGGCTACCTGGTCGAGCGCATGATCGGCCGCGGCGGCATGGCCGTCGTCTACCAGGCCAGGGACCTGCGGCTGGACCGCGCGGTCGCACTCAAGCTGATCGCCCCCGAACGGGCCCGCGACGAGACCTTCCGGCGCCGCTTCACCCACGAATCACGGGTGGCCGCCTCCATCGACCACCCCCACATCGTGCCGGTGTTCGAAGCGGGCGAGACCGACGGGGTCCTCTACATCGCCATGCGCTACGTCTCCGGCCTCGACCTGCGGGCCCTGCTGGACCGGGAGGGCCCGCTCCCCGTCACCACCGCGCTGCGCATCGCCGGCCAGGTGGCCTCCGCGCTCGACGCGGCCCACGACCACGACCTCGTCCACCGGGACGTCAAGCCCGGCAACATCCTGGTCGCCGCGGGCACCGACAGCGACCACCCCGAGCACATCTACCTCACCGACTTCGGGCTCACGAAGAAGAGGCTGGCCCCCACCGGGTTCACCACCGCCGGGGAGTTCGTCGGCACGGTCGACTACATGGCGCCCGAGCAGATCTCCGGCCGCCCGGTGGACGGCAGGTGCGACCTCTACAGCCTCGCCTGCGTGGTCTACGAGACCCTCGCGGGCGGGCCGCCCTTCGGACGCGACGCCGATCCGGCCGCCCTGCTGTGGGCGCACCAGTACGACCAGCCGCCTCCCCTCACCGGCAAGCGGCCGGACATCCCCCCCGCCGTCTCGGAGGTGCTGGCCAAGGGTCTGGCCAAGGTGCCCGAGGACCGGTACTCCACCTGCCTGGAGTTCGTCGCCGCCCTGCGCGCCGCCACCGGGACGCCCGGCCGGCGCGTCGACCCGGGACCCGGGGGCGGCCGCCCGCCGGCCGGGGGGGACCACCCGGCCACCGAGGTCTCGGCGATCCCCGAACTGCCGCAGGAGCCCCCCTCCTGGGCCCTGCCCGTCTTCCGGGCGCAGCAGGACGGCCCGTACGGCGCGTTGCCGTACGGGCCGTAGGGCCGGGATCGAGGGGTTCGGCTTTCCGGGGCCGGGGCCGGGGCCTGGCCTCGTGTCAGAGGCCCATCGAGATGGCGAGGCGGGTCAGCTCCGCGGTGGTGTTGACACCGAACTTGGCGCGGATGCGGCGCAGGTAGGCGTCGACCGTGTGCTTGGAGAGGCCCATGTTGCGGGCGGCCTGGAGGTAGGTGCACCCGGCGGCGATGTGTCGCAGCGCCTCCTGCTCACGCGGGGCCAGAGAGGCGGGGGCCGAGGGGGCTTCGACGTGCTCCATGACGAGGGTGAGGCTCATGAGATTTCCTCCGCCGTGTCGGCTCGGTCATCGCTGCTGCTCACACCCTTGGAAGCAGGGGGACATATATCGGAATGTCGCTGTATGTCTTTGATAAAGAGCCTGAAGGCGCCACTTCATGGAGTTGTCCGTCGACTGTCACAGGCGCGTCACAGGGGGCCGGACCGGGGAACCCGGCCCCTCCCGCCCAGGGCCTCAGAACCCCACGAGGGACTGCTCGGCCCAGATGGTCTTGCCGGTCGGGGCGTGCCGCGTGCCCCAGCGCTGCGCCAGCTGCGCCACCAGCAGCAGGCCCCGCCCGCCCTCGTCGAAGGTCCGCGCACGCCGCATGTGCGGGGCGGTGCTGCTGGCGTCGGAGACCTCGCAGATCAGCGTGTTGTTCTCGTGGATCAGCCGCAGCTGGATGGGCGGCCGGCCGTAGCGGATGGCGTTGGTGACCAGCTCGCTGACCACCAGCTCCGCGACGAACGAGGCCTCGTCCAGCTCCCACGCCGTCAGCTGCTCCGTGGTGTACCGGCGGGCGTCCGCGACGACCGAGGGGTCGGACGGCAGGTCCCAGACCACCACCTTGTCGGCGTGCAGGGCCCGTGTCCGGGCGATCAGCAGCGCCACGTCGTCGTCGGGACGGTGGGTCAGCAGGGCCGTCAGCACCCGGTCGCACACCGTGTCCAGGGTCGAGGCCGGCCGGGTCAGGGCCCCGAACAGGGTGTCCAGGGCCTCGTCCAGGTCGTGCTCGCGGGCCTGGAGCAGGCCGTCGGTGTACAGCGCCAGGAGGCTGCCCTCGGGCAGTTCCACCTCGACCGTCTCGAACGGCAGGCCCCCCAGCCCCAGCGGCGGACCCGCCGGCACGTCGAGCAGGTACACCGAGCCCTCCGGAGACACCACCGCGGGCGGCGGATGCCCCGCCCGCGCCACCGTGCAGCGGCGGGTCACCGGGTCGTAGACCACGTACAGGCAGGTCGTGCCGATGCCCCCGGCGGACTCCTCGGGCACCTCCGGGTCGGCCTCGTCGGCCGACAGGTGGATGATCAGGTCGTCGAGGTGGGTGAGCAGCTCGTCGGGCGGCAGGTCGACGTCGGCCAGGGTGCGTACGGCCGTCCGCAGCCGGCCCATGGTCGCGGAGGCGCGGATGCCGTGCCCGACCACGTCGCCCACCACCAGCGCCACCCGCGCCCCGGACAGCGGGATCACGTCGAACCAGTCGCCGCCCACGCCCGCCTCGCCGCCGGCGGGCAGGTAGCGCGAGGCGATCTCCAGCGCCCCCTGCTCGGGCAGCGTGTGCGGGAGCAGGCTCCGTTGCAGCGTCATCGTGGTGGTGTGCTCGCGCTGCTCCCGGCCGTGCGGATGCGCCTCCGCGGCGTCCTGCGCCGGCGCCGTGAGCTCCTGGGCCAGCCTCAGGTGCTCGTGGTGCGGGGCGCCCTCGGCCCCTCCGCGGTCGTGCGCGGCCAGGCACACGGCCCGCACCCGGCCGTCCCGGTCGCGCAGCGGGGCCAGCGAGGTCTCCCAGGCCTGCTCCCGGTCCTCGCCCGTCGGGGGGACGAAGGCGGTCAGCCGCTGGGACTCGCCGGTCTCCACGACGAGCCGCATCCTGCGCTCCGTCTCGTCGCTCACGGGGTCCGGGGCGATCTCCGGCAGGCGCAGCCCGCGCATCTGGTCCTCCGTGAGGGAGAGCATGTGCTGCATGCCGGTGTTCGCCCGCAGCAGCCGCAGGTCCGCGTCGAAGACCGCCAGGAAACAGGGGGACTGGGCGAAGGCCCACTCGTTCAGCGGAGCGTCCCAGGGCGCGTCGGCCGGGCCCGCCACGGCGGACACCACGCTCCACTTGACGGTCCCGCCCGTGGACGTCCAGCGGTGCGCCAGCAGCGGTACCTCGACGCGCCGGCCGTCCCGGTGCCGCAGCGCCACCGTGCCGCTCCACCGGTCCTGCCCCGGGGTGATCCCCGGGGCAGGAACGCCCTCCTCGGCCAGCAGCCGGGCGGCGGGCCGTCCCACGACCTCCGAGGACGCGTAGCCCAGGAGCCGGGCGGCGCCCTCGCCCCAGTCGGTCACGACGCCGTCGTCACCGATCGTGGCCGTGGCGGTGTACGCCGCCCCGCCCGGGGCGCTCGTACCCTGCGGCCGCTCACCGGGAAAGGTGGGAAGTTGCGCCATCGCCGCTCATCTCGCCCTCGCTAGTCCGGCCAGGGTGGCTCCACTGACAAGCATGATCCGGCCGGGCGGGGAGCACCAACGCAGTACCGCCCGCCGCGTCACGCGTGCGCGAGGACGAGGGCCACGACCACGTCCCCGGCCCGCCAGGCCATCGCCCGGCGCGGCCCGCCGAGCGCGGGGGGCCGCAGCCCCAGGAGCGGGATCCGGTGCGGGGCCCCGCCGAAGGGCCCGCTGCGGTCGGCCTTGACGGCGGCCTCCTTCAGTGCCCAGGCGCCGGCCAGGGCCTCGTCGCGGTCCGTGCCGCGGTCCGTGCCGATGAGGGAGAGCTCCCGCGGGGAGAAGGCGTGGTGGGCGGCCCGGTGCACGGTGTCCGCCGGTGCCGTCTCGCACAGGTCCACGCCCACCGGCTCCGGTGCCAGGGCCGCGGCGGCGTGGCCGGGTGTGTGGCTGACGGAGACGTGCAGGGAGGGCAGCGGGCGGCCGCCGACCAGCAGGTGCGGGCTTCCGTCGTCGCGGGGGAGGACCTCCACCTCCCGCGCCGGCGCCCCGACGAGCTCGCCGGCCAGGCGCTTGGCGAGCAGCCGGCCGGCCATCCACCCGGACCGCCGCCAGGCCGGGAGGGCGCGGGCCACCCGCTGTTCGGCGGCCGAGAGGCACAGCGGCAGGTGGGTGAGGTCGGGGCGGCGGGCCACGAGGAGCCCCGCGCCGCCCCAGCGGTGGACGCGGCCCGGTACGAGCGGCCGGAAGAGGGTGTCCATGGCGGGCCCCCGCTCAGGCCGCGGCCGGGGCCGCGTCGGGGGTGTCGGGGACGTCGGCTGCGCCGGTGCCGCCCGCGTCCGGTCGGCGCAGCTCCTGCGCCGGCGCGGTCACCGCCCGGCGGATCCGGTCGGGCGTGCGGGAGGGGGGCGCCTGCGCGAGGGTTCCCGACGGGCCGGCCGTGCCTGCCGGGGCCGGCACCGGGTCTTCGCGGCCCGGCCCCGGGGCGGGGCCGGCCGGTGCGGGGCCGGTCGCGGCCGGGGCGCCCGCCGCCGGGGCGTCCCCGGTGGGGGCCGGGGCGTTCGGCGCGGGGGCATCCGCCGCCCGCTGCGCGGGAGCACGAGGGGCCGGTGCGGGGGCGGTCGCGGTCCGGGGTTCCGGGGTGGGGAGGGCGCCGGTGAGGTGGGTCAGGAGGGCGACCTGCTGCCGGATCAGCCCGAGGAGCTCGTACGGGGTGTCGTCCGTCGGCCTCCCCCCGGTGGGAGCGGGCCGCGACGGCGGGACGGGGGCCGCGGCGCGGCGGCCCTCGGCGGGTGCCCGGGACACCCGGTAGGACCGGGTGTCCGGACCGGCCGGGGGCAGGTCCAGCAGACGGCGGTCCTCGGCGGGGACCAGGCCCCGCGGGTCGACCGGGACGCCCAGGACCGCGAGCCGGGCCAGGGTGCGCACGAAGCCGCGGCCGTCGTCCCTCCCCGCCGCCGCCTCGTCGGCGGCGAGGACGTGGACGTCGTGGTGGTGGTAGAGCGTGCGGCGGACCGGGGTGAGCAGCGAGCCGCCGCCGTTCACCTGGAGGAAGACGCGGGCGCCCCGCTCGTAGGCGGTGCGGACGGCGTCGGCGAAGCGGACCGGCGCCGAGGCGTGCCGGGCCCACAGCCCGCGCAGGACGGCGGGGTCCGTGCAGGGCTCCGCGTCCACCGTCGACACGAACGCCAGGGCGGGAGCGCAGACCCGCAGCCCGGCCAGGGCCGCGCGCACCTCCTCCTCGGCCGGGGCCACCAGCGGGGAGTGGAAGGCACCCGCCACCTCCAGCACCGCCGTGACCACCCCGGCCCCGGCGCAGGCCCGCCGCAGGGCGGCCAGACCCTCCGCGGTGCCGCTGACCACGGTCTGCCGCTGTTCGTTGAAGCAGGCGAGCCACACGCCGTCGACGCCGGCGACCAGCCGCCGGCAGGTCTCCTCGTCGGTCTGCACGGCGAGCATCCCGCCCGGCGGACCGCTCCGCGCGGCCCGCCGCAGGGCCGCGCCCCGGGCCGCCAGCAGCCGTACGGTGTCCTCGCCGGCCAGGGCTCCGGCCGCGGCGGCCGCCGCGAACTCCCCGGCGCCGTGGCCCAGGGTGAGGTCGGGGGTGACGCCGCAGCCGGATAGGAGGCGGGTGGCGGCGAGCTGGACGGCGCCGAGCACCGGCTGCCACACATCGGTGGCGGTGAGCCGACGCGCGGCCTCCCCGGCCCCTCCCCGGGCGTCGGCCGTCCCGTACAGCAGGGCGGCCGCGTCCTGACCGGCGACGGCGCCCAGGGCGTCGACGGCCGCGCGGAACCCGGCGTACCCCTCGTAGAGGCCCCGCATCATGCCCGGCCGCCGGCTGCCCTGGCCGGGGTAGAGGAGGGCGATCCTGCGCCGGGCCGCCGGCAGCGGGGCCCCGGCCGCGAAGGCGTCGTCGCCGAGGTCGCCGAGCTCGCCGTCCTCCAGCTGCCGGAGGGCCCGGCGCAGGCGCTCCGTGAACTCCGCCGTGTCGGCGGCCACGATCGCGAGCCGGGCCTTGAGCGGCTCCCGCGCGCCCAGGGTGTGGGCGAGCGCCCCCAGCGGGGGCCGGTCGGCCGGGTCGAGCGCCTCCAGGGTGCCGAGCACGTCGCCGATGTGCCGCTCCAGCAGCCGCACGCTGCCGGCCGACAGCAGGACGAGCTGGGGCGCCGGGGCCGCGGCGCCACCGCCGGCGCGCACGGGCGGCCGGACCGGCGCCGGCTCGGGCCGCTCCTCCGGCACCCCGTGGACGTCGGTGCCGCCGAAGCCGAACGAGCTGACGGCGGCCCGGCGCGGGGCGTCCCCGTCCGCCCACGGCAGGGCGGTCCCGGCGAAGCGCAGCCCGGCCGCGGCGACCCCCAGGTCCGGGTGCGGGGCGGTGCGGGGCTGCGGGGCGACGGCGCGGTGGGGGACGACCAGGGCCGTCCCGATCAGGCCCGCGACGCCCACCGCCGACAGGAAGTGCCCGATGAGGGCGTTGCCCGAGCCGAGGTGGCACAGGCCGGGGCCGTCGTCCGGCCACCCGGTGCGCAGCCGCCGCAGCGCCTCGATCTCCGCCCGGTCCCCGGTGGCGGTGCCGGTGCCGTGCGCTTCCGGGAAGCCCACCGCGGACGGGGGGAGCCCCGCGTCCGCGCAGGCCCGGCGCAGGGCGCGCAGCCGGCCCTCGGCGGTGGGGACCAGCAGCCCGGGGGAGGTCCCGTCGTCGGCGGAGCCGATGCCCTTGATCACGGCGTAGACCCGGTCCCCGGCGGCGAGCGCGTCGGCGAGGGGCCGCACGACGACCGTCCCGGCGCCCTCGCCGAGGACGAAGCCGTCGGCCTCCTCGTCGAACGGGCCGCACACCCCGGCGGCCGACAGGGCCCACAGCCGGGAGGGGGTGGGCGCGGCCCTGGGGGCGGAGAACCGGCGTCCTCCGCCGATCAGGAGCAGCAGCCGCCGGCAGGCGAGGGTGTCCCGCGCGCCCGGGAAGCGGCAGCCGAGTCCGGTGATGGCGATGTCGGTCATGACGGTCCTCCTCCGGCCCGGACGGTCGCCCCGAGCACCCGAGGGTGCTCGGCACGGTGGATTTCCACCGTGCCCGGGGGAGGGACGGGACCGTAGCCCCGGCTGTTCGTTACTTGACAGGCCCGCGGAGGTAGGCCTCCAGCGCCGCGGCCCCCGCCAGCAGGGCCCGTCCGCGCGCCGACAGCCGGGCGCGCCAGTCGCCCAGCGCGGCCTCCAGCGGCTTCAGTCCGCCGGCCCCCCGCACCCGTTCGACCAGCGGGGCGATCTGCTCCAGCGGGTACCCGCCCCGCCGGAGCTGGTGCACGAGCCGGGCGTCCCGTACGGCGGCCCCGTCGTAGACGCGGTACCCGGTCCGCGGGTCACGGCCGGGGCGCACCAGCCCCGCGGCCTCCCAGGCGCGCAGCGTCGCGGGCCGGATCCCGAGCTCCCGGGCCAGCGGCCCGATGAACCGGCCGCCGGACCCGCCCGCCGCGGTGCCGGCCCCCGTGTCCGCCGCCGCGTCCGGTGCGGACGCCAGGTCGCGTACGGCCCGCTCCACGGCCTCGAGGGTCCTGCGGTCCGCCAGCAGCTGGGCGTGGCTCCGGTCGATGAGGCGGAACGCCTCGTCCACCGCCTGCCGGTTCACCGCCCGCATCACCGCCGACGCCGTCGCGTGGCCGTGGCCGGGGACCAGCGCCAGGAACGCGGACAGGGCCAGGGCGTGCACCGGGGTGTAGGCGCGGTAGCCGGCGGGGCTGCGGGCGGCGGCCGGGAGGACCCCGGCCTCCTCGTAGTTCCTGACGGCCTGGGTGGACAGACCGTGCGGCCGCGCCAGATCGACGGGCCTGAGCTTCCTGCCCATTTGAAGGTTTTCTTCCACCCGAGCGACGATAGCGCGGCCACCACCGGCAAAAGTTTCCACCGAACCTTCAACGATAGCGTTGAAGCCATGACGAACGGCATCGAGGACACCACGCACCCGGTCGAGGCCGCCGCCCTCCTGCGGCTGCTCGGCACCCGGCCCCGGCTGCTCGCCCTGGGCGAGCCCACCCACGGCGAGGACGCCCTCCTCGACCTGCGCAACGAGCTCTTTCGGCAGCTCGTCGAAGAGGAGGGCTACCGGACCGTCGCGATCGAGAGCGACTGCCTGAAGGGCCTGGCCGTGGACGCGTACGTCACCGGGGGCGCCGGCACCCTCGACGCGGTCATGGAACACGGCTTCAGCCACGGGTTCGGGGCCTCCGCCGCCAACCGCGAGCTCGTGCGCCGGATGCGCGCGTACAACGCGGGCCGCCGCGCCCGCGACCAGGTCCGCTTCGCCGGGTTCGACGGCCCGCTGGAGATCACCGGTGCCGCGAGCCCGCGGGAGGCACTGACCGCGCTCCACGGCTTCCTCGAGGCCTCGGTGGACCCCGCCCTGCTCCCCTGTACGGCCGGCACGCTCGACCGCCTGCTCGGCCCCGACGACCGGTGGACCGACGAGGGCGTGATGTGGGACCCGGCGCTGTCCGTGGGGCGGTCGGCCGGGGCCCGGGAGCTGCGGCTGCTCGCCGACGACCTGGTGGAACTGCTCGACGAACAGACCCCGCACCTGATCGCGGCCACCTCGCGGGACGACTGGGACCGGGCCCGCCTCCACGGTCGCACCGCCACCGGCCTGCTGCGCTACCACCACGCCATGGCCGACGGCTCGCCGGCCCGGATGACCCGGCTGCTGGGCGTGCGGGGCCGGATGATGGCCGCCAACCTCCTCGCGCTCGCCGACCGGGGCCCGGTCCTGGCCTTCGCGCACAACGCCCACCTCCAGCGGGAGAAGAGCGCGATGAGGATGGGCGGGGAGCCGCTGGAATGGTGGAGCGCCGGCGCGCTGGTGGGCGCCCGTCTCGGCCGGGAGTACGCCTTCGTGGCCACGGCCGTCGGCACGATCCGCCGGCACGGGGTGGACGTCCCGGCGCCGGACACCGTCGAGGGCCTCCTGTACGCGCTCCCCGGGGACCGCTGCCTGGTGGACGCCCGCCGGCTGGCCGCCGCCCTGGACGGTACGCCGCCCGCACCGCGCGTCTCGCCCTGGTTCGGCTACGCCCCCCTGGACCCGGACCGTCTGGCCGGGAGTGACGCGCTCGCGTTCGTCAGCGACCTCCCGCCGGAGGCCGGGCCCCGGCGGGAGGTCTGAGGGACGGGCTAGTAGCCGTTCTGGTTCTGGTTCTGGTTGTTCTGGTTCTGCTGGTTGTTCTGGTTCTGGTCGTGCTGCTGGTTCTGGTTCTGGTTCTGGTCAGGGGCGGGCGGCTGGGTCGCCGGCGCCGGGGCCTCGGTCTGCGGGGCCTCCGTGGCGGGCGCGCGGGTGGCGGGCGGCGGAGTGGCGGGTGCCTGGGTCGGCGCCGGTGCCTGCGTCGTGGGCCGTTCCGTGGCCGGGGCCTGGGTGGCCGGAGGCTGCGTGGCGGGCGGCTCGGTGGCCGTCTTCGGCGCGGCCGGGGTCTCGGTGGCCGAGGGCACCGGGGCCGGGGCGGTCGGCGTCGGCTTCGGGGCCGGCGGGGTCTGGGTCGCCGGGGTGGGCGTCGGGGCCGGCGTCTCCTTGGTCCCGGTGGTCGGGGTGGGGGTGGCCGGGGTCTCCGTCGCCGGCGAGGGGCCCGTGGGCGTCGGCGTGGCCGTCGGCGGCTTCGTGCCGGGCGTCTGCGTCGACGGGGGCCGGGTGTTCGGCGGCTTGGTCGACGGCGGCTTCGTACCGGGGGACTGCGTGGTCGGCGGCCTGGTTCCAGGGGGCCAGGTACCGGGCGTCTGCGTTCCCGGCGTGTACGTTCCGGGCGGGTACGTCGTCGGCGGGGGCGGCGGCGGGGCCGTCGGCCAGTGCCGGGGCGGGGGAGGGGCCGGCTTGTCGTGGTGGACCTGGTCACCCGTGTACCGGTGGACCCACTGCTTCTCCTTCTGGTCGTAGAGGACGAAGACGTTGACCGGCCGGGGCGCGCGGTTGACGACCACGACGTTCTGCGGCTGGTAGCCCGCCCAGCGGTGCCCCGTCTGCCGGGGCGTGCCCGGCTGCGGAACCACCCGGCTCAGCGGGTTCCCGCAGGCGCACCGCACCTTCGGCTCCCCGTACTTGTCCACCAGCACGGCCGTCCCCGCCTGGAGCACGGACTGGTAGCTGGTGGCGACGCCGTCACGGTAGCCGTGGTTGGTGACCCGGGTGTCCGAACGCAGCTGCACGGGAGTCAGCGACCGCAGGTAGGCGGGGACCGCGGACTCCTGTACCCCCACGACGGAGGCGAAGCTGCGGTTCTTGGCCGGGTCGGCCGACAGGTAGCGGATCTGCTTCTCCACGTCACACGCCGCCGTGTTGCGGGTGCCGCCGTAGAGCCCGGGCTCCGAACCCGCCACGCTCGCGATGGCGTCCTTCCGGGCGGGAGCCGTACTGGGCGCCGCCGCCGGCATGGACGCCGTCGTGTTCGCCGTGGACGGGGTGTACGGGTCCACGCCCGCGTCGTCCGTGGGCTGGAGGATGACCTCGCCGGCGCTCGCCGACTGGCCGCCCGGGCGGCCCAGGACGACGGCCAGGACCACGGCGACGACCACGGCGGCGGTGATCGCCGCGATCCGCGGCACGGAACGCCACCAGGGGCCGTGGCCGTCCCCGCCGGAGGGCGGTGTCGGGCCGCCGCCCCCGCCCCCGCCCCCGCCGGAGCCGGACGGGGGACCGCCCGGGCCGGACGGGATGTCCCCGCCCCTCGTGGGCGGGGGCGGCTGGGGGGCCGCCTGGTCGCCGGACTGGCGGCCGGACAGGGGGCCGGAGGGCGGACCGGTGGGACGCTCTGACAGCGGTTCGGAACTCACATTCCCCTCCCACCGGACGGGTGCAGGAAAGGTGAAAACCGCATGATGTGCATGGTTTATGCAATTTCATCCGGTTTTCACACCGTTAGCGCCCATTGTGCGCTCCGGTCCCGTGGAGTCCGCAAGCCGAACGGCCTACACCCAGGACCCGGCCACCAGGGACCGCCGCGCCGCCGTCAGGTGCGTCGCGGCCGCCAGCCAGGCCCGGGCGTACCCGTCGGCCGAGGGGTCGGTGAGCCGGCCGAAGGCGTCCCGGGGGCGCCGCTGCGCCTCGGCCACCAGGTCGGCGGCCAGATCGGCCGCCCCCGTGAAGCCGGCCCGGCGCAGCGGGGCGTACGCGGCCGCCGGCTCGGGCGACCGCGCCGACTCCGCCACCGCCCGGCGCCCGCCCGCGACCCCCGCCTCCAGCAGCCGGCCCACCCGCCACAGGGGCGAGTCGGCCAGTACGTCGGGACCCGGTTCGGCGGAGCCGACCACCGGGGCGGGGGCCCCGGTGACATGGCCGCCCTGGAGGCGGTCGTAGCCGAGGTCGGCCCGGTCCCGCCACTCGGACGGCAGCCGCAGCGTGTACGCCGCCCCCGGCACCGGCCCCACGGCGAGCGGCAGCAGCGTGGCCGCCCGGTCCGGGTCCGGACGGCCCACGACCCGCAGGGCCAGCCCCGGCCAGGCGGCCAGGCGGCGCAGGTTGGCGGTGTGCGCCAGCTCCGGGTGCGGGTGCGCCGGGCGCAGCCGCAGCAGCGGTGCGTCCGCCCGTACGGTGCCGTCGGGTGACAGCTCCCGTACCAGGAGGTGGTCGCCAGCCGCGCCCGCGACCTGCACGGCGCAGCCCAACAGGCCGGGTTCCGCGTCCCGCGCCAGCAGTGCGGCGACGGCCCCGGCCGCCGGACGGGAGAACAGCGCGGCGAGCGGCTCGCCCTCCCAGGAGACACCCGGGACCGGTGTGGCCCGGACCCCGCGTCCGGAACCGAGCCGCCCGTCGGCGGAGACCGTCGCCCCGGCGATGCGCAGGCCCCCGCGCGCGAGCCCGGCATGGTCGAGGACGCCTCCGCCCAGGGCCACGGAGGCGGACCCCGCCCCCTTGGCGCGGGCGAGCCCGCCGGGGCGGACGTCCGACAGCGTGTAGGGGACGCCGTCCGCGCCGAGCAGATGGGTGACCACGCCCCCGTAGCCGGTCGCGGTCAGCACGGGCTCCCGGCACACGCCGTGGACCCTCAGAGAGCCCCCCGACGCGTAGCCGCGGCGGTTGCTCCCGGTCACCCCGGGGCCGCCCGTACCGGCCGCCAGCAGGGCGGCGGTGCGCAGCAGCGTTTCGAAGGCCGCGGCCAGGTCGGCCAGCCGCTGCCCGGCCGCGCGCTCGCGCGCGGCCCGCAGCCCCCGCACCACCCGCAGGGCGCCGGCCTCGGCTGCGGGCAGCCCGGCGACCCGCGCCGTGTGCGCGGCCCGCAGCAGCTCGGCCTGCACCACGGCACCCCCGGCGGCGACCCCGGCGGCCAGCGCCTCGGCCCCGACGGCCCACAAGGCGGCCCCGGCCCGGACCTGTGCGGCCGTGGGCGCCACGGCGCCCCCGGCCGTACCGGTCCGGCCCGCGCCGGCCGGCCCCGCGGCGCCCCCGCCGGAGGCACCGGCCCCGGCCGGGCCACCGGGTCCGGCGGCGCCGGTCCCGCCGGCGGTGGCCGGCGTCCGCTGCCCGGCGGTCCCGCCGTCCCGGCCCGGTTCCCCGGCGGGATCCGCCGGGGAGGCGTCCTCCGGGCCGGCACCCGACGGGGCGTGCGGACCGGTGGCGGCAGCCGGGTCCGGCTCTTCCTCCTCGTCGCCCGCACCGGGCCAGGGCAGCGGGTCCGCCACCGGGGCCGCCGTCAGGACCGCCGCGCGGTGCAGGCAGCGCGGGGACAGCAGGCAGGTGCAGGCGGCCTGGGCGGCATCCGCGACCACCCCCGGGGGGCCGGGCCGCAGCGTGACCACCGCGTCCTCGCCGAACCGGACGGTGACGCCCCCGTCCGCGCCGGCCTCCGCGCGCTCCCCGCAGCCCTCCACGGCGGCGTCGAGCTTCTTGCGCAGCCGGGCGGTCAGGGCCTCCACGGCCTCCGCCGCCACCTCGGCGGCGACGGGCGGCAACAGCGGGCTGGTCATCAGGGCTCCCCACGGAGTCGGTCGCCCACCCAGCGGGCGAGGGCGAGAGGGCTGAGCGCGGCCACCGGCATCCCGGCCGCGACGAGCTGCCGCGCCACCGGGACGGAGTACCGGGGCGCGCCGGAATCGTCGAGGGCGGCGCAGCCCAGCAGGTGGGCGCCGGACGCGGCCAGGGCGCGGACCTCCCCGAGCAGGCCGCCGACCGGGCCGCCCTCCTCGAAGTCGCTGACCACGACGACCAGGGTGCGGCTCGGCACCGTGATCAGGGTCCGGGCGTGCGCGAGGCCCGCCGCGATGTGCGTACCGCCGCCGACCCGGACCTCCAGCAGCAGCGAGAGCGGGTCGTCGACCCGGCCGGTGAGGTCCACGACCTGGGTGGAGAAGGCCAGGAAGTGCGTGGACAGGGTCGGGACCCCGCCCAGCACGGCCGCCGTCAGCGCCGACCAGACCACCGACGCCTCCATGGAGCCGGAGACGTCCACGACCAGGATCAGCCGCCAGTCCGCCTCGCGGGACGCGCGGGTGCGGAACACCGGGCGCTCCGGGACCACCACCACCCGCCCGTCGTCGTAGCGGCGGGTGTGCGCCAGGTTGGCCCGCAGGGTGCGCGCCAGGTCGAGCCGCCCGCCGGGGCGGCGGGTCGGGCGCGGGGTGGACAGGCCGGACAGGGCCGGGCGCATCCGGTTGGCCAGCTGCGCCGTCAGCTCGTCGACCAGCCGTCTGACCAGCGGCCGCAGCCGGGCGAGCTGCTGCTCGGGCATGCCGCCGGCCAGCGAGAGCACGGAGGTCAGCAGGTCCACGGAGGGCCGCACGGACGCCGGGTCGAGCTGGGCCAGCACGTCGGTACGGCCCGCCCCCGCCGCGTCCGCGAGCACCTCCTCCCGGACGTCGGAGCCGAACAGCGACTCCAGCTCCTGCGCCCACTCCCGGGCCGTCGGGAAGGACGCCCCGTCGCCGCCGCCGGAACCGGACCGGCCCACGTCGCCCGAGCCCTCGCCGCGCCCCGCGCCGTACAGCTCGTCGAGGGCGCGGGCGTAGCGGTGCGCCCCGGCCGGCAGCCGGTCGCGCTGGCGGCCCAGGAGCAGCCGCCACCGGTCGGCGGCGGCCAGCCGCCGCCCGCCGCCCGGCTCGGCCGCCCCGTCCCGCACCGCCTCGGCGGCGGCCGCGCCCGCCTGCGGGCGCGTGGACGCGGCGGCCGCTGCCGCCGTCCCCTCCGGCTGCCCCGGAGGCGTGGCCGCCGGTGCGCCGGCCGCGGAATCCGCGGGCCGGCCGGGCGCCCGCGCTGCGGCGGCCGGTTCCGTCGTGCGCGGGGGCAGCGGGAGTTCCCCGAGCGCGTCCAGGCCGGCCGCGTCGGCGGCGGCCCAGAGGGCGAGCAGGGCGGGCGGGGCGTCGAGCGCGAGGTCGAGGCGGTCCCCGAGCCGCTCGGTCACCGTGTCCAGCAGGCGGTCCCGCGCCGCCGGGGAGAGCGCCTCGAACCCGGCGCGCAGCGCGGGAAGCCGCTCCAGGAACGCCGCGTCGGCCAGGCCGTCCACCCGGTCGAGCAGCGGGGTCAGCGCGGCCGGAGAGGTCTCCAGCAGCGGTCCGGCGGCGGTGAGCAGCCCGGCGAGCCGGCGGGCCAGCGCCCGCCGGCCGTCGGCCGTGGCGGCCCCGTCCAGCCAGGCGGCCGCGCGGGCACCGAGCCCGGCCGCCTCGTCGAGGTCCAGCAGCACCCGTACGGCCAGGGCCGCACCGCGCATCAGCGGACTCCCGTCCGCGGCCAGTTCCGCCAGGGCGGTGTCCATCCGCAGCCCCAGCCGACGGGCGGCGGCCCGGTCGGCGAGGGCCACCAGGGCGGCCGCGTCGTCGGGGTCGTCGCTCCCCGCGAGACCGGGCAGCGAACGCACCGCGGTGTCCAGCAGATCACCGCCCAGGGCCTCGGCGGCGGCCCGGGCGGCGGCGGAGGCGCCGGGCAGGTGTCCGCGCCGCAGCCCCTCCAACAGGTCGACGGCCTCCAGGAGTTCCGCCACCCCGGCGGTCTCCGGCAGCACGGCGGCCGCCTCCCCCAGCCGCACGTCGACCAGTTCGGGCAGGTCGCAGCGCGCGGCGGCGGCGAGCCCGGCCAGGACCTGCGCCGCCGTCGGGCCGCCCCCGGCGGCCTGGCGGCGTGCGAGGTCGCGCAGCGTTCCCGCGGCCGCCTGGGCGGCGGTGACGCCGCGGACCCCCGCCAGGTCCAGGCGGGCCGGGACCGAAGGGGTCCAGGACAGCCGCCACTTGCTCCCCAGGGCGGTGCCGTCGCCGGTGGCGGCCACGTCCACGGGCTCGCCGTACGAGGCCCCGCACACCAGCAGGCGCTGGAGCAGCACCTCGCGGCGCCCGTCGAGCTCGGAGCGCAGCGGGTCGAGGCGCACCTCGCGCGGGGCCGGGTCCTGCGGGGACGGCAGCCGCAGCGACGCCAGCTCCGCCTCCACGGACGGACCGAGCCCGGAACGCGGGGCGTGCGGGGTCGTCCGGCCGCGGGCCGCGCCGACGAACACGGCCTCCAGGGCGCGGGCCAGCGCCCGCCCCCGGCCCAGGGGTTCACCCTGCCCGAGTACCGTGGTGACGGCCTCCAGCAGCTCCCCCCGGCCGGGCGCGGGCAGCCCGCGCAGCACCGCCAGGTCGCAGGCGAGCCGCAGGGTCTCGGCGGCCTCCCCGGTCCCGGCGGTGTGCCCGTCCCGGCGCAGCTCCCGGCACAGCCGCGTGACGGCGGCCGAGGCCGCCTCCCGCAGCCGCTCCGGGTCCCCGCCCGCCTCGAAGACGGCCTGCTGCCACAGCGGATCCCGGATCCCGGCGGGATACCCGGAGCGGGAGTCGAGCAGATCGTGGGAGTACGCGACGAACGAGGTCACGACCCCGTCCCCGGCCTCCGCACCGGCATCCGCCGGCCGGGACCCCTCCGACGCCCCACCGGAACCCGCCGCACCGGCTCGAGTCCCGCCGTCGGCCCGGGTTCCGTTCCGGTCCGGGGACGTGCCGTCGCCCGCGGCGCAGGCCCCGGCGCCGCCCGCGGCGTCGGTGCCGCGTTCGGCTCCGGTCCGGTCCCCGGCCCCGCCGTCGCCCGCGGTGCCGGAACCGGCACCGGTCCGGGCCTCCGAGCTGGCGGTTCCGGCACCGCCCCCGCGCGGCCCCGGAACCCGGGCTCCCGTGAGCAGGGCCGGGGCGTGGAAGGCGCCGATCACGGCCGCCACCCGGCGGCCGCCCTCGGCCGCCGCCGTGAGGACGCGGCGCATGTGGGACTCCCGTGCCAGGTCCGTCGCCGGGACGGTGCCGGCGTCCGTGCGCAGGGCCCAGCCGACGCCGAGGGCGGCGCGGCGGACGGCCTCCGGGGAGCAGCCCGGAGCCAGGACCTCCACGGCCCGGTCCCACAGGTCGTCCCCGTCGCGCCCGGTGCCGGACGCGGCGAGCGCGTCCGCGTAGGACCGCCGCCCGACGGCGCCGTCGGGGCCGGGACCGGACGGGACGGTGGGGGACCAGCCGGCGTCCGCGAGCGGCAGGTCGCAGCACCGCACCTCCACGCCGCGCTCGCGCGCCCAGCGGAGCGCCGCGAGTTCCGGGGAGAAGTCCGCGAACGGGTAGAAGGCCAGCCGGCCCTCGCGCCCCAGGCCCGCCAGGGCCACCGGGGCGACCGTCTCCGGGTCGGCCAGATGGGTCAGCCACGGCTGGAAGTCGGCCGGCAGCTCCACGCAGACCACCTCCGGATCCGCGGCGTCCAGCAGCGCCGGCACCACCGCGGCCAGCGCGGGACTGTGGTGCCGTACGCCCAGCAGGTACGGCGCGCGCGAGGCGGACAGGGCCTCCACGGCCTCCCGCGGGCCGGCGGCGGGCGTCAACGCAGGCTCCCGCGCAGGTCCCAGAGCCGGCGCCACATCGCCGAGCCGTCCTCGGCCCGGCGGCGCACCGGCCCGTCCCAGTAGCCCAGCAGCCGCCCGTGGTCGGCCGGGTCGTCCTTGCGGACCACGCCCAGCAGATGGCCCGGCAGCAGGTCCAGCACGTCACCGCCCGGCAGGTACGCGGCCGCGACCCCCAGCGAGGCCGCCACCTGCACGGCCTCCGCGGTGGACATGACCGTACCGGGCCGCTCCACGTCCCAGCCCTCCGCGCTGCGCCCCGAGCGCAGGTCCCGGAAGACGGTGACGAGGGCGTCGAGCACGCTGTCGTCCACCCCGAAGGCCGCCCCGGCCCGCTCGACGGCGGCGACGGCCTGCCGGCGGATCAGCGCGGCCTCCGCGTCCGGGTCCGCGATCGGTCCGACCGTCTCGAAGTTGAAGCGCCGCTTGAGCGCCGCCGACATCTCCGAGACGCCCCGGTCGCGCAGGTTGGCGGTGGCGATGACCGTGAAACCGGGGGCCGCCGAGACCACCGCGTCCTCGGTCGCCGTCAGCTCCGGCACGCTCACCCGCCGGTCGGACAGGATCGACACCAGCGCGTCCTGCACCTCGGGCAGACAGCGCGTGATCTCCTCGACCCGCACCACCCGGCCGGCGCGCATCGCCGCGAGCACGGGGGAGTCGACCAGGGCCTGCCGGGTCGGGCCCTGGGCGAGGAGCAGCGCGTAGTTCCAGCCGTACCGGAAGGCGTCCTCCGTGGTGCCCGCCGTGCCCTGCACGGTGAGCGCGCTGGTGCCGCACACGGCGGCGGACAGCAGCTCGGACAGCATCGACTTGGCGGTGCCGGGCTCACCCGTGAGCAGCAGCCCGCGCTCCCCGGCCAGGGTCACCACGCAGCGCTCCACCAGGGCGCGTTCGCCGACGAACTTCGGCGCGACCACCAGCTTGGACGGCAGTCCGGCACGCCGCTTGGGCAGGGCCAGCTCCTCGCCGCCGCTGCCGCACACGAAGGTCACCACCGCGCGCGGGGTGAGCGCCCAGCCCGGCGGGCGGGGGCCGGTGTCCTGGGCGGCGAGGAAGGACAGTTCGGCGGCGTACCGCTCCTCGGCGGGCACGACCTGCCGTGCGGGAGCGGACGGTTCGGTGACGGTCATCGGGAAGTCCTCGTGTTCTGGAGAGCCGTACGGAAAGAAGAAGAGGGGTCCGGCGGGCGGGGGCGCGGCCTCTCGGCACGCGCCCCCGCCGGAACCGGACGAAGGCGGGCCGCTCAGCGCCGCCGGCCCGCGGTGCGCTTGACCTTGAGCTCCTCGAAGCGCGGTACGTCGCCCGCGCGGACCCGCGCCCACGCCCGGCGGTACAGCACGGCCGCCGGTTCGCCGGGCACCAGCACGCCCAGCACCGGTCCGCCGCCCGGGGCCAGGGCGTACATCGGCAGCTTCCACTGCTCGACGGGCAGCGCGGGCGACCCCGGCTCGGCCCAGGGGCCGGGCAGGAACAGGGAGCGTCCGGCCCGGGTGCGGGTGGCCGACACCACCAGGTCGGTGGCGGCCAGCTCCGCCCGGGCGGCCTTGAGCCGGGCCGGCTTCCAGCCCGTCCAGCGGGCCGTGTTGCGGTCGGTCGGGTCGGGCATGGCGAGCAGCGCCAGGTACAGGACGGCCGCGTCCGCGCCGAGCCCGTACTCCGCGGACACCTCCGCGACCAGGTCCGGCACGCTGCGGCCCGGGTCCTGCGGCCACCAGGTGCCCTCCTCGTCCACCCCGCCCGCCACCGGCGCCCCCGGGTCGGCGAGCAGCGCGGCGAACACCGGGTCGTGGACCAGGCGCAGCGCCGTCTCGGCCGCGGAGGGCTGCTGCTCGGTGCCGCGCAGCAGCGGCAGGTACGGGTCGGACCCGGTCGAGTCCAGCAGTGCGGTGCGCAGCGCGGGCAGGGGGCGGCCGTCGTGCGTGGCCAGCACCACCGCGCCGTACCGCTCGTACCCCTCGGCGGTCTCGGTCGGGGTGCCGGCCGCCTTCCGGAAGGCGGCCCGGTCGACGTAGTGCCCGACGCCGAGCAGCAGTTCCGGCGCGGCCAGCCGCTGCCGTACGGCGGTCAGGGCCGGGGGCAGGCAGGACCGTACGGGGTGCCCGGCGGGCAGCCGGTGCGCGAGCCAGGCCGCGAAGCCCACCGCGCCCGTGAGCACGGCGGTGTCGAACGGCCGCCCGCCCGGGACCACCGGCTCCGCGCGGTCCCCCTTGACCGCCCAGGCGGTGTCGTGGGACAGCACCGGGGAGGCCGCCGCGTCCAGCAGCGCGGGCAGCGCACGGTGCGCCCCCCAGGCCCCGCGCACCTCCTTGGCGGCGTCGGCGAGCAGCCACTCGGGCACCGGCGTACGACGGCCCGCGCGCAGATTCCACACGCGCGCGGCGGCCTCCGCGTCCGGGCCGTCCGTCCACAGCCGCGCCGGGTCGGCCGGCAGCAGCGCCGCGACCAGCTCGCGCCGCACTTCCGGGGAGAGGTCCCGCAGGTCGTTGCGGGCGTGCGCGGCCTCGGTGGCCTTGACCCCGAGGACCTGGCGCAGCTCGGCGGGCAGGAACCCGCTCTCGTGCGTCTCCAGGTGCGGCAGACCCGCCAGCACCAGGCGGGCCATGGCCGCCGACACCCCGGTCAGCCGGCCGAACTCCTGTGCCGCCTCCGGGAACCAGGGCGCCGGGCCGCGCTCGGCGGCCTCCTTCAGGAACGCCGCCAGCCAGCCGGCCCCGCGCCCGCGGTCGCCGACGGTCACCGCCTCCCGGGCGCCGGTGTACGGGGCGGGCACCGCGAAGGCACCCGACGGGTCGTGGAGCAGCGCGTCGAACTCCCGGGCCCGCTCGTACTCCCGGACCTGCTCGTTCACCGCGAGCACCGCCCCGCCGCCGAGCGGCACGACCGCGCGGTGGCGGCCGCCGCGGCCCCGCTCCCGGCCGTCGGCGCCCAGCAGGCTGCCCGTGTCGATCCGTACCGACAGGCGCCGCCAGCGGGCGGCGGAGGTCTCGGCCGAGGCCAGGCCCAGGGCGTCCACCTCGGACAGCGCCCGGCACAGGACGGCCCGCTGCTCCTCGGTGGTGCCGGTGACGACCGCGCGGTAGGCGACCGAGGCGGGCTCCTCCAGGAACAGCCCCGCCCAGGGGAGCGAGGACTGCGCCAGCTTCGGCAGGTCCACGTGCAGCCGCCCGGGCACCGCCTCGGCGGAGGTGTCGGCGACGGCCGCCGCGAGGCGCCGCAGGAAGGCGAAGGTGGCGTCGGCCTCACCGCCGTAGGAGTGGTAGGAGGGGGCGCCCGTCAGCCCGTGCAGGGCGCCGGCGAGCAGCTGGTCGGAGGGCCCCCGGTCCACGGCCTGCTTCGGCCGGGCCGTCCGGCGGGCGGTCAGGGACTCGGCGACCCGGGCCAGGGCCTTGCGCTGGACCAGCGCGGCGCGGACCGCGTCGACGACTCCGGCGATCAGCACGGGAGCGCCGACCGCGGGCAGGGCCGTGCGGACCAGCGCGGGCAGTTCCTCGCGCTTCTCCGCCTCTGCGGCCGCCTTCAGCAGTGCTCCGGCGGTCTCGGCATCCAGGGCGCGCAGGGCCGCCGAGCCCTCGGGGTCGCGCGGGCGCAGGCAGTACCAGTAGGCGAGGGGCGGGAGTTCCGCGTCGCCGGCCGCGTGCGGGCCGCCGTGGTGGTGGGAGGTGGTCCGGGCGGTGACGGCCCCCTCGGGGTCGCTGAGGGAGAGCGTCCGCCAGTCGTTGGTCACGGCGCGGGGCCGCTCGTCGCCGGGCAGGCGGACCGCCGCGCGCGGCTGGGCGCCGCCCTCGGGGACGGTGACCCGGGCGCCGGAGGTGTCGGAGCCGTGCCAGCCCAGGCCCGGCACGCGCACGGCGCGCCAGCCCAGCAGCCCGTCCGCGGGGGCGCCCAGCACCGAGCCCGCGACGGTGGGCGCGGGCCGCAGCCAGTTCTGGCCCGTGTTGTCGGGCAGGGTGCTGCCGGCCGGGTGGCCGTGCAGGGCGTCGGCGAGGAAGCCGGGCATCGAACGCCGCCCCGTCGCCCCGGTCGCCGGGTCGTACTCGGCCCAGCCCGGGCCGCCGGAGCCGGCGTCGGTGTCCCACGCCCAGTACGAGGTCCCGTCGCCGACGACGGCCCGTTCGGCCGGGACCAGGCTGTCGCCGCGGCGCAGCACGCCGTGGCCGGTGGTGCGGCCGCCGCCGGGCAGCGGCAGGGAGGCGTGCCCGGAGCGCGTCGACCAGTAGGTGGCCGAGGAGTCCAGGGTGAGGACGTCGTCGGGGGCGCTCAGCCAGTAGCCCTCGACGGGGCCGTTGTAGGTGGCCCAGAAGACGAGCAGGTCCCCGTCGGTGTAGTGGAAGCCGATCTGCCGGTGGTTGCCGGAGGGGATCCGCAGGTCGTGCGTGAGCACGGTGGAGTCGGCGTCGATGACCCGCACCTGGGTGGAGTTGGCGACGATGACGTACGGCCAGGCGTCCATCACGGTGAGGTGGCCGCGGCCCCGGCCGGGCGTCAGCTCGCGGACGGCGCTCTCCCAGGCGGGCCAGACCAGTTCCTCGAACAGGCCGCCGCGCAGGGTGCGGGCGAGGACCTCGTTCAGGTCGGCGGCGGCCGCCCGCGCCACCTCCTCGGGCGCCAGTGCCAGGGCCTCGGAGGGGAGCCAGGTCAGCCTGCGGATCGCCTCGGGCAGGTCGGGCAGGGCCGAGGCCGTGGACTCGGCGGCCACCGTGCGGACCCACTCGGCGACCAGGGGGCCGCTGCCGGCGGTGACGGCGAGCCGGCGGACGGTCTCGCGGCCTCCCGACATGTGGCTGTTGAACCGGTCGAGGGTGCGCAGGAAGGCCGGGCGCAGCCGCTCGTCGGCGCACAGGGCCCGCAGGTCGCGCGGCTCCTCGCAGCGGCTCCACTCCTCCAGCCCCAGGACCGTGTTGCTCCCCTGTCCGGGGGCGGCCACCGGCAGGTCCAGGGAGAGGAGCAGGTCGAGCAGGTTCACGTCCTGGAGGCCGAGGCGGAGCCCCTGTTCGCGGCCCGGCAGGGCGAGTTCGGCGCGCAGGCGGTCGGCGCAGCGCGTGACGAGCGCGAGCAGGCCCGGCACGGCGGGCGGGGTGCCCCATCCGGCGTACCGGGCGCTGTGGAACCGCTCCAGCCAGCCGGCGGTGCCGTCGGGGGAGCGTTCGGCCTCGGGCAGGCCGGCGTCCGCCAGTCCGGCGGTGGCGCCGGACTCCTCCAGCACCTCCAGCCACGGTGCGGCCAGTTCGCCGGCCTGGCCGGTGCCGCCGGGCACCATGCCGAGCAGGGTGCCCCGTACGGACGGGACCCGCCGGGCCAGGGCGATGAGCGCGGCGCGGTGGGACTTCCACCAGCCGGCCGCCGCCCGCAGGGTGGCGGGCAGCGGCAGCAGCTCGGCCAGGTACTCCTGCTCGGGCACGCCGCCGCCCAGCCCGGCCGCGCGGGCCAGGCGGCGCAGCTCCGTCGTGGCCTGCGCGGACGGCGGGAGCCCGCCCGCGGTGCGGCGGACGCACAGGCGGCGGAAGCGGGTGAAGGCCTCGGCGGGGGAGACCCGCTGGGCGAGCTCCTTGCCGTAGCCCGTGAGCACCTTCACCGGCAGGGCGCCGGCCAGGGCGAACTCCAGGAAGACGGCGTCGAGGCGGTCCTCGTCGACGGTGAGGCCGTAGCGGGCCTCGGCGGCGCGGGCCCGGCCGAAGAGCTGGGCGGCGTAGGTGGTGTTCTCGACGGCGAGGAAGACCCGGGCGGCCTGTTCGAGGAAGACGGGCAGGAAGTGCGGGAGGGAGGCGGCGAGCCGCTCGGCCAGTTCCGTGCAGGCGTCGAGGGCGGCCTTGGGCTTGGTCTTCGCCTGCCGGGCCAGCCGGTCCAGCTCGGGGACCAGGGCGAGGGCGTGGTGGCCGTCCTCGGGGTGGTGCACGAGCACCCACTCGGGGAAGCCGAGGGCCTGGCGGGGGCCGAGGCCGACGACGGCGGGCTCGGCGTCCGGCACGAGGCCCAGGAAGCCGGCCGCGAGGTCCTCGGCGGCGCCCAGTTCCGCCGCGGCGAGCCGGACGACGACCCGCCCGTCCCCGAGGGCCGGGTGACGGTACGTCCGCGCGGTCAGCGGGACGGCCCCGGGGCCGGCGTCGGTGGTGTCGGCGGGCAGGACCGCGCCGGCGGAGAGCAGTTCGGCGCTCGCCGTCCGCGCGGCCGTGCCGCCGTCGGTGTCCGTGCCGGCCTGTGCAGCGGTGGTTCCGGTGCTCATGCGTTCCCGCCCTCCTCGATCGTGCGCCCGGCGTACAGCGCCGCGGCCATCCGCATTCCCTCGGACCAGGCCACCGGTCCGACCTCGCCGAGCCGTACGGCCCGGCCCTCCTCGTCGTGCCAGCTCAGGGCGCCGGTCTCCGACTCGTCCTCCCAGTAGGGCTCGCCGATCCACACGGCCGCCTCCACCGTCCGGCCGCCGTCGCGGACCCGGGAGGTGGCGTAGCCGCCGGACACCCGGTAGCCGAGGCCGGTGGCGCGGGCCGCGAGGCTGAAGCGGGAGGGGAACTTCCCGCCCGCGTGGTCCCGTACCTCGGTGGCGGCGGCCTTGACGTCCTCGGGCCGGGTCCAGGTCGCCCGGTGGATCTGCTCCACGCGCTGGGTGATGTCCAGCTCGGCCGCGAACTCCCGTACGTCGTCCAGGTCGGGCAGCAGCACGGGGTGCGGCAGGGTCACGGTGCGGGGGGAGAGGCGTACGGTCTCGCCGTCGAGGTTGACCACCTTGAGCTCGCCCGTGTCGGTGGCGTCGCGCAGGAAGCCCACCTCGTCGGGGTCGTCGTCGCCCACGACGGCCAGGTCGCGCAGGGCGGTCCGCCAGGCCTCGTCGCGCCAGACCCGGGCGAGGAGCGCGGTCGGGACCGGCAGCGAGGAGACCATCCAGGCGTCCACCTGGGCCACGCAGGCCGCCTCGTGCCGGTCGAGCCATGCGGCGAGCCGGCGCAGCCGGTCGACCTCGGGATGGTCGCGCAGCGCCTTCGGTACCGCCTTCAACTGCCGTCCCGCGGGCCGCCGTACCGCGACCCGCCCCTCCACGAGGGAGACCTCGTACCCCTCGTCCAACGCCAGCCACGCCATCAGCAGTGCCCCTCCAGCCTGTCCGAAAACCATCTTGCGCAGCCCGAAGGAAGGCTCCAACGCCTGCCGGGCTGCGGTATGTCGGGAGACTAGCGAGCCCCACTGACAACGCCGGGTGCGGGTCCGTCCGGGGTCCGTCCGGGGGCCGTCCGGGGCCGGGAAGAACACCGCCGCCCCCGGTCCGTGGGACCGGGGGCGGCGGGGAACGCGCAGGGTGCGCAAGGGGGTCAGCGGGCGGCGGCGGTGTCCGCGGCCTTCTCCGGCGCGGGGCTCGGGGCCGCCGCCTGGACGACGCGCGGGCCGTGGCCGGAGCGCAGTCCCAGCCAGCTGATGAGGGCGACCAGGGCGAACGCGCCGGCTCCGATCCAGAAGGTGAGGGTGAATCCGGACTCGGCGGGCAGGGGCGGCACGCCCGGGGGCAGGTGCTCGATCGTCTTGGACGCCAGGATCGTGGTGACGATGGCGCTGCCGATCGCGCTGCCGGTCGAGCGGGAGATCGAGTTGATGCCGTTGGCGATGCCGCTCTGGTGGTGCGGGACGCTGGACATGATCACGGCGGGCATGGCCGCGTAGCCGAAGCTGACGGCCGCGCCGACGACGACGCCCGCGCCGATGACCGAGGCGGTGTGGCCGTGGTCGAGTGCCAGCCAGCCGAAGCCGGCGGCGCCGAGCGCGGCGGCGACGGCGAGGGCCAGGCGCGGGCCGCGGTGGCGCACCAGCTGGCCGCCGACGGGGGAGGCGAGGAGGGAGACGATGGCGCCGGGGAGCAGGAACTGGACGGAGGCGCGCAGGATGGAGGCGTCGAAGCCGTATCCGGTGAGCTTCTGCGGCATCTGGACGAGGTAGGAGACGCCGAGGAAGTTCGCGAACATGCCGAACCCGACGAGGATGCCGGCCAGGTTGGCCATCAGGACCGGGCGGTGCACGAACATCTTCATGTCGACGAGCGGTTCGGCGACCTTGCGCTCGACCAGCACCCAGACGGCCGTCATGACGGCGGCGCCGGCGAAGCTGCCGAGGGTGCGGGCGGATGACCAGCCCCACTCGTGGCCCTGGGAGATGGGCAGCAGGAGCAGCAGCAGGGCGATGCCCAGGGTCAGCGCGCCGAGGAAGTCGGTGCGGCCGCCGGTCTTGTGACGGGTCGCCGGGACCAGGAAGAGCACGGCGAGCAGGGCCAGCGTGGCGAAGCCGGTGGCCATCCAGAAGGCGTTGCGGTAGTCGGCGCCCTCACCGGAGGTCAGCAGGCCGGTGGCGACCAGCGCCAGGCCGCTGCCGAACGCGAGCGTTCCGCTGACCAGCGCCATCGCACCCGGCAGCTTCTGCGGGCGGACCTCCTCGCGCAGCACCGACAGGGCCAGCGGGAAGATCGCCGTGGCCGAGCCCTGGAGCACCCGGCCCAGGATGAGCAGCGGCAGCGAGCTCGCGAGCGCCGCGACCACGGAGCCCGCGACCATCACACCGAGGACGGCCACCAGGGTGGGCTTCTTGCCGTGCTGGTCGCCGAAGCGGCCGAGCAGCGGGGTGAAGACGGCGGCGGACAGCAGGGTGGCGGTGGTCACCCAGCTGACGTTGGCGGTGGAGGTGCCGAGGTCGTTGCGGATCAGGCCCAGGATCGGTACGGGCAGGGTCTGCATCATCGACACGACCATGGCGGCGAGGCTCAGGGCGAAGACGATGACCGTCTCGTTGCCCTTCCTGCCTTCTGCGGGGACGGATGCGGCGGAGCTCATGGGTGGAGGGACCTTCTCAGTGCTTCGGAGTCCTGCGTCGGAGTGCTTGAGGACGCAGATGTTTTATGTCATCAAGTACTTTCCGAAGGTAGCCAGAGATACTTAAGGTGGTCAAGTAAAAGGTTGATAATGTCAACGATCCTCGAGTAGGGTCCAAGGCATGAGCACCACCGCGCCGCACCGCCCCACCAAGCTCGAACTGCTCGAACTGCTCGCCGCCATCGGCACCGCCCAGTGGCGGGACTTCGCCGCCGCGGCCGCCCGGTACGGGCTGACCTCCACCCAGGCCAAGGTCCTGGCCCAGCTCGAGGGCCCGGTTCCGATGCGCGGCCTGGCCTCCCTGCTGGCCTGCGACGCCTCGAACATCACCGGGATCGTCGACCGGCTGGAGGCGCGCGGGCTGGTGCGGCGCGAGCCGGAGCCGAGGGACCGCCGCGTCAAGAACGTCGTGGCGACCGCCGAGGGCCGCGAGACCATGCGGCGGGTGCGCGAGGAGATGCAGGCCACGCACGGCGCGCTGGACACGCTGGACGAGGCGGAGGGTGCGACGCTCTACGCCCTGCTGGAGCGGCTGCGCCCGGCGATGGAGCGCCGGCCGGAGGCCTGAGGCCCGGGGCCGGGCCGCGGGGGCCGGACGGTCAGTCCTGCCCGACGGAGTCGACCGCGGCGTCGAGGGCGGCGGTCAGGCGGCCCAGGCGCTCCTGGAGCTCGCGGATCTCGGCCAGCTCGAAACCGGTGGCCCGCGCGATCCGCCGCGGCACCTCCACCGCGCGCTCCCGCAGGGCGGCGCCCTCCTCCGTGAGCACCGCGTGCACGGACCGCTCGTCCTCGGTGCTGCGCTCGCGGCGGATCAGTCCGCCCGCCTCCAGGCGCTTGAGCAGGGGGGAGAGCGTGCCCGAGTCGAGCCGCAGGTGCTGACCGAGCTGCTTGACCGGCATCGTCCCGTGCTCCCAGAGGACCAGCATCACCAGGTACTGGGGATAGGTCAGCCCCAGATCCTTGAGGACGACCCGGTAGAGCCCGCCGAAGGCGCGGTTCGCGGCGCCGAGCGCGAAGCAGATCTGTCCGTCGAGGCGGAGGAAGTCCTGGTCGCGGAGGGTGTCGCCGGGCTGCTCGGTCATGGGGGCCAGTCTACCCGAGCCGACTTGCGAGCCATTGAGTTGTGCACAACTTAATTGTGTGCTCTATTTGTGGTCGAGGGTCGGCCACCGGCCGCCCCGCCCCTCTGAAAGGACCTCCCGATGGACGCGCTGTACACCGCCGTCGCCACCGCCAACGGCCGCGAGGGCCGCGCCGTCAGCTCCGACGGCCAGATCGACCTCGCGCTCGCCATGCCCCCGGCGCTCGGCGGCAACGGCCAGGGCACCAACCCCGAGCAGCTCTTCGCCGCCGGCTACGCCGCCTGCTTCGCCAGCGCGCTCGGCCTGGTCGGCCGCCAGGCCAAGATCGACACCGGCGACGTCTCCGTCACCGCCGAGACCTCCATCGGCCAGGACGCGAGCGGCTTCGGCCTCGCCGTGACCCTGCGCATCGAGCTGCCCGAGTCCCTGGAGGGCGAGACCGGCGCCCTGCTCGTCAAGCAGGCGCACGAGGTGTGCCCGTACTCCAAGGCCACCCGGGGCAACATCCCCGTCGAGCTCGTCATCGAGTAGTCCGGCAGGCGCGGCCGCTCAGGCGGTGCGCCGCGCGGCCACCACCGCGCAGGCCACCGCCAGCGGCAGCTCCGCCCCGGCCGCCAGCAGCAGCGCCAGACCCTGCCCGCCCGTGCCCATCGAGGTGGTCACGTCGAACCAGGCGTCCATCGCCAGCAGCGCCGCCGTCGCCGCCGCCACCGGAGCCACCCGCGGGTCGCCCTTGCGCAGCAGCAGCCCCGTCCCCGCGAGCCCGGCGGCCAGCGCCGCGTCGAGGCCCATCCAGGCGGCGGACCAGTGGGAGACCTCGGCCGTCTGCGGCATCGTCCTCGCCAGCACCGCCATCCACGGCAGCAGCGCCATCCCGCACCCGGTGAACACCGTCGCGAGCCGGGGGAGGCGCAGCCCCGCCCGCACCGACCCCGGCCGTCCGCCCGCCGTGCGCACGGCGGCGGTGTGACGGCGGGCCTGGAACTGCGGGGCGGCGAGGGCCATGGCTGCGGGTCTCCTTCCGGGCCGGCGGTCCGTCCGCCGGGCACACCACCACTGTGTCCGCCCGCGCGGCCGTGATCACTAACCCCACCGACCGAACCGGGGGTGGTGCCAGGTACACCCCCCACCGGGCACCAGGGTGGTGGCGGCCCCCCTGACCTGTGCGATTACCGTACGAGTATGGCAACTTGGGGCGCGCTGAAGCGCTCGTACACCTGGACCGCGGCGCACGCCCCGTGGTCGGCCTGGGCCTGGCACAACACGGCCTTCAGCACCGCCGCGATCCCGCCCGCGCTGCCGCTGGCCACCGGGTTCCTCCTGCTGACCGCGACCCCCGGCCGCAGCAGCCTGCCGCTGCTGCTCTTCCCGCTGCTCGGACCGCTGCTGACGAAGCTCCAGCGCAGCCGCTTGCGGACGCTGCTCGGCCTCGACCTGCCGCCCGTCACCCACACCCACCCCTGGCGCACCGCACGCGGCCTGGCCGAACGGCTGCGCTCCGAGGCCACCCGGCGGCAGTACGCCTACCACCTCGCCGTCAGCCCGCTCGCCGCCCTCGGCGCCGTCCTCCTCGTCCTGACCTGGACCGGCGGCCTCGTCGGCGCCTCCGCCTACGGCTGGGTCTGGCTGCTCCCCTCCGACGGCGGACTCCCCGACCCCAACTGGACCGGCCAGTACGACCTCCTCACCGTCGGCGGCGTCCTCCTGCTGCTCGCCGCGCCCTGGCTGGCCGCCGCCCTGACCCGGCTCGACGCCCACGCCGCCGCCTCCCTCCTCGGCCCCAACCGGGCCCGCGAACTCCAGCGCCGCGTCGAGGACCTCGCCGAGAGCCGGGCCGGCGTCCTGGACGCGGCCGACATCGAGCGCCGCCGCATCGAACGCGACCTGCACGACGGCGCCCAGCAGCGCCTCGTCTCCCTCGCCATGAACCTCGGCATCGCCCGCGCCACCCTCAGCGACCTCCCGCCCGCGGCGAAGGCCGTCATCGACGAGGCCCACCGCGAGGCGAAGGAGGCCATCGAGGAACTCAGCAACCTCGTACGGGGCCTGCACCCCGCCGTCCTGGAGGACCGCGGCCTCGACGCCGCCCTCTCCGGGATCGCCGCCCGCGCCCCGCTGCCCGTCGAACTGACCGTGGACCTCGCCGAACGGCCCGGCCCCACCGTCGAGGCCGTCGCCTACTTCGTCGTCTCCGAGGCCCTCGCCAACGTCGCCAAGCACGCCCGGGCGCAGCGCTGTTCGGTCACCGTCGCCCGGGTCCCCGGCGGCCCCCGCGGCGAGGTGCTGCGCGTCGTCGTCACCGACGACGGGGTCGGCGGCGCCGACCCGGCCGGCGGCACCGGCCTGACCGGCCTGCGCAAACGCGTAGGGTCGGTCGACGGAACCATCCTGATCAACAGCCCCCTCGGGGGCCCGACCGTCGTCACCGTGGAGCTGCCGTGCGGGCTGTGATCGCGGAGGACTCCGTCCTCCTGCGCATAGGTCTTGTCAAAGTCCTGGAAATGGCCGGATTCGAGGTGGCCGCCGAGACCGGCGACGCCGAGGGCCTGCTCGCCGCCGTCGAGGAGCACCGGCCCGACCTGGCCCTCGTCGACGTCCGGATGCCTCCCGGCTTCACCGACGAGGGCGTCCGGGCCGCCCTGATGATCCGCAGTCAGAGCCCGCAGACGGCCGTGCTGCTGCTCTCCCAGTACGTCGAGGAGCGCTACGCGGCCGACCTGCTGTCCTCCCAGAGCGGCGCCGGCATCGGCTACCTGCTCAAGCAGCGCGTCGCCGACGTCGAGGAGTTCGTCGACGCCCTGCGCCGCGTCGCGGCCGGCGGCACCGCCCTCGACCCCCAGGTCGTCGCCCAGCTGCTGCTGCGCCGCGGCGGCCCCGACCCCCTGGAGCGCCTCACCCCGCGCGAGCGCGAGGTCCTCGCCCTGATGGCAGAGGGCCGCTCCAACGCGGGCATCGCGGACGGACTCGTCGTGAGCGAGAGCGCCGTGGCCAAGCACATCAACAACATCTTCACCAAGCTCGACCTGCCCCCGGCCGCCGAGGCCCACCGGCGCGTCCTCGCGGTCCTGCGGTTCCTGGACGGCGCCTCGTGAGCCGGTCCGCCGCACCGGCCGGGACCGCCCCGCGCCTCGCCTGGTACACGGCCGCGGCGCTCAGCGCCGTCCTCGTGGTGGCGGCGGCCGGCTGGCAGGTGGGGGTGAACACCGGCGCGCAGACCTCCACGGTGGTCCGTGACAGCGCCGGGCGGTCCGTGACCGCGCTGGAGGTCGACGGCGGCGAGGCGGACGTGACCATCACCCCGCGCGGCGACCGGACGGTCGGCTACCGGGCCGATCTGACCTGGTCGTTGCGGAAGCCGGACGTCGAGGAGAGCTGGCTCGGCGACACCCTCAGGCTGACCCCGCGCTGCCCCGGCGTCGAGATCGGGGTCACCAGCGGCATCGGGTGCTCCGTCGGCCTCCAGGTGACCGTCCCCGCCGGGATCCCGGTCAAGGTCTCCGGCGGCTCCGGCCGGGTTACCGTCAGCGGCCTCGACGGGTCCGTGGACGCCGACATGGGATCGGGCGCCCTGGTCCTGGCCGATCTGCGCGGCCCCCTGCGGGCGCGCGTCGGCTCCGGCACCCTGCGCGCCACCGGCCTCACCGCCCCGCAGGCCGACGTCCGCGCCGACTCCGGGCGTGCGGACGTCGCCTTCGCCGCCCCGCCCGACCGGGTCACCGGCCGCGCCGGCGCCGGCCGCCTGGAGATCACCCTCCCCACGGCCACCCGCTACCGCGTCACCTGCCGGGCGGGCGCGGGCCGCTGCGAGGCGGACGACGCCCTGCGCGACCCCGCGGCGACCCGCACCCTGGACCTGGAGGCGGACGCGGGCCGCGCCGGCGCCGGCTTCCGGCCCCCCGGCCCCTGACCGGGACGGCCCGGACGACGCACCGCCCACCGCCCGCCGCGAGTACGTCCCCCGAGGGCCCGGCCCGATCCGAACGGCGCGGCTCAGCGGCGTTCCAGCAGCCCGCGGACGTAGGCCGCCTGGCCCGCGTGCTGGAGGTCGTCGGCGAGGACGCTGACCAGCCGGACCCCGAGGGTGACCGGGGGGTCCCAGCGCTCGTCGACGATCCGCTCCAGGTCGGCCGCGGCCAGGCCGCGGACGAAGCGCAGGGACTGCTCGTGCACGGCGTCGTGGTACCCGAGCAGGAGGTCGGCCGAGTCGACGCGGACGCTTGCGGCCTGCTCGGCCGTGTGCCCGTAGCCGTGGTCGGCGACGGGCAGCGGCAGGGCGAAGCGGTCGGCCCAGCTGGCGGACCGCCAGACCTGCTCCTGCCCGGCGGCGTCGGCCACGTGGTCGTCCTGGATCCGGGTCAGGTGCCACACCAGCCAGGAGATCGAGTTGGCCTCCGGGTCGGGCCGGGCGTTGAGCTGCTCGGCCGCGAGCCCGCCGACCGCCTCGTGGACCGCCTCCCGGATCCGCCCGAAGCCGTCCGCGAGTACCTCCGTGGCCTTCATCCGCCGTCCCCAGCCGTAGTCCGTTGCGGCGTCCGTGGTGGTCCGCCGCCGGGAACCACCATGCCGGGCCCCGCCCCCGCAGGGCGGGGCGACACTCCGTCAGCGGTGGCGGCGGGACCGGCGCAGGAGGATGCCGGCGGCCGCGCCCAGCAGGGCGATGCCCGCCACCCCGGCGGTCGTCCACCAGCCGGTGCCGGAGCTCTCCGTGGCCGGGTCCGCCGAGGCGGTGGAGGACGAGGGCGGTACGGAGGAGGCGGGAGGGGCTGCCGCGACGACCGGGGCCGGAGCGGCGGGGGAGGCAGGCGCCGGGGACGCCGGCGCGGGCGGGGCGGCCGGATCCGCCGGGTCGGCCACGGGGACGCCGACCTCCTTGCGGGCGTGCCCGAGCGAGGGGAAGCCCGCCTCCACGGTCACCGTCCAGGTTCCGGCCGGAAGCGTCTCGGCGGTCGTCCAGCCCGCCGCGCGGCCGGGGTCGCGCACCAGCTTCCAGGGTCCCTCCGTGCGGGCGCCGTCGGCGCTGACGGCGTTCACGGTGGCGGCCACGGCCTCGTCGACGGCGTCGCCGTCGTTCTCCCAGGTGACGTCGGCGGTGACGTGCCCGGCCCGCTGGCCGGTGATCACCACGTTCAGGTTGTCGCCATGGGCGTGGGCGGGGCCGGCGAGGGCGACGCCCATCGCGGTGAGGGCCAGCGCGGTCAGGGGAGGCAGGGCGGCGCGTCGGACGCGGGCCGGCGCGGTGCTCGGAGTGCTCACGGTGCTCCAGATGAGGCTCACGGTGCTCCAGATGAGGTGGAGTGCGGGAGGGGAGGACGAAGGGGGCGGGCGGCCCTAGGGGAGTAGGGCCGCCCGCCGGTCACCAGGGGTCAGGCGGCCTTGCGGGCCGTCCAGACCTGCGCCGGACGGCCGTCCGCGCGCTGGAGTTCGAGCAGCCAGTCGCCGTAGTAGGGCCGGTTGCTCACCGCGAGGGCGAACCCGCCGCTCGGGTCGGAGACGGTCACCGCGCCGTCGCGCGAGGTGACCTTCCACTGCTGGGCGGCCGAGCCGCCGCAGGGCTGCTGCGCGATCCACATGCCCGCGGCCGGGGCGCCGCCGGGCTGGAGGCACTTGCCGGAGACCGCGGAGCGGATCCGCACGAGGCCGTTGCCCGCGTCGTCGAAGTACCACTGCTGCTGCGCGTAGCCGTTGGAGCGGCCGGCGACCAGGACGGTCCCGTCGGCCGTGCGGCCGCCCCACAGCTCGGCGGCCATGCCGCTGCTGCCGTTGCCGAGCACGTAGCGGGTGCCCGGGGTGGTCGTGGCGCCGCCGCCGGAGCCGGCCGTGCGGAAGGACGCGGCCTTGCCGGGACCGCTGTCACGGCCGGAGGTGTCGCGGACCGAGACGGCCGCCGTGTACGCCGTGCCGGGACGCAGGTTGTAGACGCGAAGGGAGGTGGACTGGACCCAGGTGAGGTGCTTGTCGTTGAGCAGCACCTGGTACCAGGCGGCACCCTCGACCTTGGGCCAGCTGAGGACCACCGAGTCCGACTGGATCTGGCCGGCCGTCACCGTCGGGGCCCCCGAGGGCTTCTTGGTGGGCGAGGGCGTCGGCTTCGGGGAGGGGTTCGGGTTCGGGTCGGGGTCGGTTCCGCCCCCGCCCTCCGTGCGCATCAGGAACTGGTTGTCGGCGATGTTCCAGTGCGTGGCCAGGTAGCTGCCGGCCTGGGGGCTGGTGTGGAAGTAGTCGTCGTGGTTGCAGTCGAGGATGTTCTCCTTCGCCTGGTTGTTGCAGACGTAGCGCATCTGCGGGTAGTACGGCGTGTCCGAGTAGCACATGACGTCGTACTCGTCCGTGCAGTGCGCGCCCCGGCTGGTGTTGGGCGCGCTGTTGTTGACCGCGCCCAGGTTGTGGCCGAGTTCGTGCGCGGCGGTGTGGCCGCCCCAGCAGCCGGAGTCGGTGCGCCCGTAGGAGGGGCCGAAGTTGCTCAGGTTGTCCTGGCCGTGGCGCTCGTCGCCGTTGAAGGTGCCGATGCCGCAGTAGACCTGGGCGTCCGCGAAGATCATGTACTTGCGGTCGCGGCGGTTGAGCCCCTTGCCGGCCAGCGCGTTGTTGGTGGCGCTGAACTCGGAGAGCGCGGAGTCCGGGAGCTCGACGTTGAGCACCGAGGGGGTGCAGTCGGCTGCCGTCACGTAGCGGATGTGGCGGATGCCGCCGGTCTCCTTGGCGCTGGCCGCGTAGATCATGTCGGCGTCGACGGCCCACTTGCGGAACGAGGCCGCGTACTCGGCGTAGCGGTCGCGGCCGGGGCCGTGCACGTACACGACCTGGATGCGGTTGCCGGTGCTGCCGTCGCCGTCGCACTGGACGGTCTGTCCGGCCGGACCGGTGGCGACGGCCTGGCCGCCGGAGGGCGGGGCCGGGGCCTTCGCGCTCGCGGCGACGCTGCGGGCGTCGGCGGCGGGCGCGTCCTGAGGACGCCCGCCGCCTTCCGTGGCAGCCGGGTCGGCGGAGGCGGGGGCGGCCGGATCGGCCGCCGCGGCCTTGGCCTTGACCACGGGCTGGACGTCGGCCTTGATGTCGATGTCCTTGGGCGGGGCGTCGGGGCCGTGGGTGCAGAGGCCGGCCTGCGTGCGGTAGACGCCGGCGCAGCGGTCGCCCTTGGGGGCCGTGTCGAGGCCGTCGTAGACCATGCCCTTGGCGTCCTCGTTCGCGGGCTTCTTCGCGAGCGGGGCCGGCTCCTGGTCCCGGGCCGGCGCGGCGGCCGGTTCGGCCGCGGCGGCCGGCGCGCCGGCCAGTGCCGGCGTGCCCGCCTCGGCGTCGGGACCGAGGCGGGAGTAGGCGAATCCGCCCGCGAGCAGCGCCGCCGACGCCGCCGCGGCGGTCAGGAGTATCAGTTTCCGCGGTGTGCGTCGTTGGTCGGTCCGGCGGCGCCGGCCCTTGGGTCGTGCTGTCATGCGCACCTCAAGTCCTGGTCAGGGGAGTGGGTGCGCAGAAGCGTGCCAGATGAGCGCCGTGGAGAATTCGGACAAACGGGAGCCCGGCCCGAGAAATCTATCCGTTACCTTCGGGCCTGATTTGATGAACTGTCAATTTGCCACAGAATCAAGGGAGTTACGCGCGTCGCGCGACAAAGGTCCAGGCCTTTAAAGCGAGGTCGTTATCAAATCGAGATAAGAGGCGGAACCTTGTTGACGGCAATTCAGTCAGGTATTCATTCAAAAACTACCTGCCGAATTCCTTCCGTCACTGGCCGTGGGTGCCCAGGCCGCCCGGCGGTGCGGCGCAGGCTTGGGCACCCGTACGGACTACCGGGCGGCGTCCCGCTCCCAGAGGTAGAACCGCTGGGCCATCGCGTCCTTCGGGCTGCGCCAGGTCTCCGGGTCGTGCGGGCTGACGTACGCCTGGAGCCGGTCGCTCAGGTCGCGGAACTCCGGGTGCCCGACGACCTTGGCGATGGCCGGCCCCGGGTCCGTGTCGCACTCGACCAGGTGCATGTACACCTCCCCGAACTGGAAGAGGCTGCGGCGCCGGACCCCGACCAGGTGCGGGAGCTCGCCGGCGTCCGAGGCGGCGAACAGGCCGGCGATGTCGGGCGCGGAACCGGGCGCCATCCGGGCCACGATGAGGGCTTGGTGCATCGGGAGTCGCCTTTCGGGGGGGCGGGGGAGGGGAGGGGGTTCAGCGCCGGCCCGCCGGGGACTTGGCCTTCGCCCGGTGCGCGCGCTCGATCTTGTCCCGGATCAGCTCCATCTGGATCCTGGAGTTGTGGTTGATGCGGTCGGTCATCCCCGCGTCGTCGATCGGGGCGTCCGGCCTCATCGCGAAGTCCTGCACCCACCGCATCCGGGTGCCGCCCGGCACCTCGCCGTACTCCCAGTGGATGTCCATGTGCGCGAACGGGCCGGTCTCCACCCGGCGCGCCTTCACCGTGAGCCCCGCGCGGTCCACGGTCCGCTCCGAGACCCAGCTCCACACCACCCCGTTCTCGTCGGGGTGCATGGCCAGGCGGAACCGGGTGGTGTTCCCGGCCTGCTCCAGGATCTCGATCGACGCGTACTCGCTGAACAGCTCGGGCCAGTTCGGCAGGTCGTTCGTGACGTCCCAGACGACGTCCACGGGCGCCTTGACGGTGATCTCGTTGTCGGTGTGGCCGGCCATCTCAGGCTCCTGTCATGAGGCTGTTGTTGACGAGGTCGACGAACTCGCGCGGGCTCTTGCAGCGGTCGGCGTCCGTGGGCAGCGACCGGCCGCGCCGGTTCTCCAGCTCGCCCACGATCCCGAGCAGGCCCAGTGAGTCGAGGCCGTAGTCGTCGAACCGCGAGTCCGGACGGCTCGTCAGCTCGGCGGGGTCGACGGTGATGCCGGCGCTCTTCATGAGCGTCGCCAGCTCTTCCATGGTCAGTCGTTCGGACATGGTGCCTTCTCTCCTGCTTCCGGGGGCCGGCCGGTCTCCCGCACGGCCCTGACGGACGGGGGTCGGATCCCTACGCGCCGGACTCGGGTCCCTTGCGCAGGACGAGTGCCGCGTTCGACCCCATCCGGCCGCGGCTCAGGACGAGCGCGGTCCGCAGGGGGGCGACGCGGGCGCTGCCGGTGACCACCTCGAGGTCGTGGCAGACGTCGAAGACGTTCGGCGTGGGCGGCAGGACGCCGTGCTCCAGCGCCAGGACGGCGGCGGCCGCGTCGAGGGTGCCGGCCGCGCAGTACGCCCGCCCCGTACCGGTCTTGGGCGCCGTCACCGGCACCTTCGACCCGTACGCGCCGAGCGCCTCCCGCAGCGCCGCCGCCTCGGCCGCGTCCGCTTCGGGCGTGCCCAGGGCGTCCGCGAAGACCACGTCCACCTCCTCCGGCGCGCAGCCGGCCTCCCGCAGGGCCCCGCGGATGGCGTGCGCCAGCCCCTCGGAGTCCCGCGGCCGGCCCGGCGGCGTGAAGGTGGCGCTGTGCCCGGCCAGCAGGGCCCGCACGGGCGCGCCCCGCCGCGCGGCCTCGGCCGCGTCCTCGACGGTGAACATGGCCCCGCCCTCCGCGGGGACGAACCCGCACGCCTTCGCGGTGAAGGGACGGTACGCGCGCTCCGGGTCGTCCCCGGTGCTCAGCCCCTCGTACCCCACCTGGCAGACCACCGAGTACGGCGCGAGCGGGGCCTCCGTCGCGCCGACGAGCATGGCCCGGCTGCCCTGCCGGATCGCGCGGGCGGCGTGCGCGAAGGCGTCCAGCCCGCCCGCCTCGTCGCTCGCCACCACCCCGCACGGGCCCTTGAACCCGCGCCGGATGGAGATCTGGCCGGTGCTCGCCGCGTAGAACCAGGCGATCGACTGGTACGGGCCGACGTAGCGGGGGCCCTGCCCCCACAGCCGCTGCAGCTCGCGCTGCCCGAACTCGCCGCCGCCCGATCCGGCCGCCGTCACCACGCCCACCGCGTACGGGTCGTCCGCGTAGTCGGCGCGGCCCAGCCGTGCGTGCTCCAGCGCCAGGTCGGCCGCGGCCAGCGCGTAGTGGCTGAAGCGGTCCGTCTGGACGAGGAACCGGTCCTCGACCAGCGTGCCCGGGTCGAAGCCCCGCACCTCGCCCGCCACCCGCACGGGAAGGTGCTCGCAGCCCTGCCGGGTCACCCGGTCCAGGACGCTGTCGCCGGCCTGGGTCGCCTTCCAGAAGGCCTCCGCGCCGATCCCGTTCGGTGCGACGACACCGATACCGGTGACGGCCGCCACGGGGCCGGCAGTGGGTCTCTTCACGCGCGTACCTCCTTGGGCTGGGTCAGGACCACGGCGGACTGGAAGCCGCCGAAGCCGCTCCCCACCGACAGCACGTTGCGCAGGGTGTGCCCGCGGGCGGTGCGCGGCACGTAGTCCAGGTCGCATTCCGGGTCCGGGGTCTCGTAGTTCGCGGTCGGCGGGACCACCTGGTGGGTCATCGCCAGCACGCAGGCCGCGAGCTCGATCGCCCCGATGGCGCCGAGCGAGTGCCCCACCATGGACTTGATGGAGGTCATCGGCGTCTTGTAGGCGTGGTCCCCGAGCACCCGCTTGACGGCCGCCGTCTCGTGGCGGTCGTTCTGCTTGGTGCCGGAGCCGTGCGCGTTGACGTAGTCGATCTCCCGGGCGTCGACCCGGGCCTGGGCCAGCGCCGTCTCGATCGCCCGCGCCATCTCCAGGCCCTCGGCGGTCAGCCCGGTCATGTGGTGGGCGTTGCCGAAGGTGGCGTAGCCGCCGATCTCGCAGTAGATCCGCGCGCCGCGGGCCCGCGCCCGCTCCAGCTCCTCCAGGACCAGGACGGCGCCGCCCTCGCCGAGGACGAACCCGTCCCGGTCGGCGTCGAAGGGACGGGAGGCGTGCGCCGGGTCCTCGTTGTTCGCCGAGGTCGCCTTGATGGCGTCGAAGCAGGCCACGGTGATGGGGGAGACCGGGGAGTCGGAGGCGCCCGCGATGCAGACGTCCATCCGGCCCTCCTGGATGGAGTGCACCGCGTACCCGACGGCGTCGAGCCCGGAGGTGCAGCCGGTGGACACGGTCTGTACGGGACCGCGCGCCCCCGTCTGCTCCGCCACCGCCGAGGCGAGGGTGGCGGGGGTGAAGGCCCGGTGCAGGAAGGGGGAGGAGAGGCGGTGGTCCACGTCCCACCACGCGCCCCGCTGGCTGACGTCCACGTAGTCGTGTTCCAGCCGGGTCGTGCCGCCGACCGCCGTGCCCAGGGAGACGCCGGTGCGCCAGGCGCTCTCGCCGTCGAGCTCCAGGCCGGCGTCGGCCACCGCCTCGCGGGCGGCCACGAGGGCGAACTGGATGTACCGGTCCGCCCGCGCCGCCTCGTCCTCGGTGAAGCCGTGCTCGGAGGGGTCGAAGTCGACCTCGGCGGCTATCCGGGAGCGGAACCCGTCCGGGTCGAAGAGGGTGATGCCCCTGGTAGCCGTACGGCCGTTGGAGAGCAGGTCCCAGAAGGCGGGGGCTCCGATGCCGCCGGGGGCCACGACCCCCACCCCCGTGACGGCCACCCGCCGGCCGGTCACGAGACCGCCCCCGTCCGCTCCGGCGGGCGCTCCGCCCAGGCGGTGGCGTCCGGGTTCTTCGCCTCCTCGGTGTCCACGTGCCCGAGCTTCGGATCCGGGGCGAGCGGGCCGAGGTGGAAGACCATCCGGGCCTCGGTGTCGCCGACGTTGCGGAACCGGTGGCGCACGTTCAGCGGGACCAGCAGCCCCTGGTCGGTGTGCAGCGGATGGGTGTCGCCGTCGAGGTCGACCTCCAGCGTGCCGGCGACCACGTACACGAACTCCTCGGAGTACGGGTGGTAGTGCTCGGCGATCGACTCGCCCGGAGCCATCAGCGCCAGGCCCATGAATCCGCTGGTCGAGCCCACCGAGGTCGGGGTGAGGACCGCGCGCAGATCACCTCCGCGCCTGCGGTTGGGCTGGGTCTCGCTGAGGTCGACGATGCGCGGGTGATGTCTGGTCATGACGGACTTCCTCCTGGCGGACGGGAGCCTTCTCATGGGCTGCCGGTGGGGGTGGGGGTGGTACGGGCCGGGGGCGGGCACCCTCGCGGGTGCCGCTCCCGTCCGGGTCAGGGCTGCTCCGGAGCCCGGCGGTCGGTGATCGGTTCCATGGGGTACGGGGCGTGCGGGGCCTCGTCCAGCAGCCGGTCCAGCACCGCCGCCTGACGCGTACCGTCCAGGCCGAAGCCGCCCGCGAAGCGGCCGTCGGCCGGCCCGGTGACGTCGAGCAGGCGGACCACCACGTCGTCGCGCTGGAAGATGCTGCTGCTCAGCACGGGACTGGTGGGGATCTTCGCGGCCGCCTCGTCCTGGTGGGCGAGGAACCGGGCGACCATCGGGCCGCAGCCCGGCTTGGCCGGGTAGAACAGCGCGTGCCGGGTCACCCGGTCCGGCTGCGGGCCGTGCGCCTCGACGTGGTGCACCGCCGGGAGGCCCGCGCGCATGAAGAACATCCGGGCGGACTCCGGATCGGACAGGTCCCGGTCCTGTTCCAGGTACGGGTTGATGGCGTGCTCCACGGCCCGGACCTCGGGCTGCTCCGACACGTGCCGCAGGGCCGCCGTCAGGTCGCCCTGGACCTCCACGGCCCGCACCACCCGGTTGCCGTGCATGAACAGGGAGGTGCGCAGGAGCCGGGTGTGGTCGTCGACGCGGGCGGCCGGAGAGGCGTACGAGGACAGGATCTCGGCGACCTTCCCCTCGCTGCCCGGCTTGACCGTGAAGGTCAGCGCGTGCCGGACGATCCCCTCTCCGAGCCGGGGCCCGTCCTGGAGCCGTGCACCGAACCGCCCCTGCGGCGCGTCGTAGCGCCGGCCGGTCTCGCGCAGCACCGTGAACTTCAGCGGGCGCATCGAGCGGGCGCAGGCGCCCAGCGGCCTGACCTGTTCGGCGTGCGCCTCGCTGTTGACCCAGGCGAGGTACTGCGGCGCGCTCTCCCACTCGCTGGTGATCAGCCACTGCGAGGGGTTCTCGAAGGACTGGCAGAGCTGGTCGCCCAGGTGCCCCGGTACCGAGGCGATGTCGTGCCGCAGCCGCTCGTAGGCCTCGAAGAACCTCTGCTGGGCGCCCTCGTGGAGGTCCATCAGCAGGACGACCCGGAGCATGGAGCCGTCGAACGCGGACTGCGACACCCGTTCGGACAGGGTGGTGGTCATCTGTTCACTCCTTCGTGAGGGCGCGGACGCCGGCGCGTACGCGCTCCCCTGCGTCATCCGGCGGCAACGGCCCGGGCACGCGGGGCCCCGCGGCCCCCGGTCACCGGACGCGGGCGGTCCGGTCGAGAGCGGCCGCCGCTGTCGCTCATCGTCATCCGCCCGGGTACGGATCGCGACATCTCCGGATCAAGCGGGTGACAAGACGCGACTCGCCCGGACAAGAAGGCTGATCGGGGGCATAAGCCGTCCACTGCCCCTGCACAGCCCCCACACGAAACAGGAGCCCGCAGCCGATGGAAGAGCATGCCGATGTCCGCGTACCGGTCCTCGTCGTGGGCGGTTCCCTCGTGGGCCTCTCCACCTCGCTGTTCCTGAGCCGCCACGGCATCAGGCACATGGTGGTCGAGAAGCACGCCGGAACCTCCGTCCACCCGCGCGGACGGGGGATCAACGCCCGCACGATGGAGCTGTTCCGGACGGCGGGCGTCGAACCCGCCATCCGCAAGGAGGCCTCCGCCCTCGAGGCCAACCAGGGCATCCTGCAGACGCAGGCGCTCATCGGCGGCGAGCACAAGTGGCTCATCAAGGCCGTCGACCCCACCGGGGTGCTGGCCCGCTTCAGCCCCACGGGCTGGTGCCTGTGCAGCCAGAACAACATCGAGCCGGTACTGGCCGCGCAGAGCCGCGCCCAGGGCGCCGACGTGCGCTTCTCCACCGAGCTGATGAGCTTCGACCAGGACGTCCACGGGGTCAGCGCCCTCGTGAAGAACCGGGAGACCGGCGAGCACCTCACCGTCCGCGCCGACTACCTGATCGCCGCCGACGGACCGCGCAGCCCCGTCCGCGAGGCCCTGGGCATCCGCCAGGCCGGCAGCGGCGAGCTGTTCCACAACGTCAGCATCGTCTTCCGCTCCGAGCGCCTCGCCGACCTCCTGGGCGACCTGCGCTTCATCGTCTGCTACCTGATGCGCCCGGGCGCCGACGGGGCGCTGCTGCCGGTGGACAACGAGACCCAGTGGGTCTTCCACGCCCCCTGGCACCCGGAGACGGGCGAGACGCTGGAGGACTTCACCGAGGAGCGCTGCATCGCCCAGATCCGGGGTGCCATCGGCGTGCCCGACCTGGACGTGGAGATCGGCGGCAAGGCCCCCTGGCACGCCGCCGAGCGCGTGGCGCAGCAGTACGCGGTCGGCCGGGTCTTCGTCGTCGGCGACGCCGCCCACGAGATGTCCCCGACCGGCGCCTTCGGCTCCAACACCGGCATCCAGGACGCGCACAACCTGGCCTGGAAGATCGCCGCCGTGCTGGGCGGCTCCGCCGGACCGGACCTGCTGCACACCTACGAGGACGAGCGGCTCCCCGTCGCCCTCGCCACCAGCGAACGCGCCTCCGCCCGTTCGGCCGAGCACAGCCACCCCGGGTACGTGCCGCCCCCCACCATGGGCGGCGGCCCCGGCAGCGGCGTCCTGACCACGGCCATGGGCTACTGCTACCCCCGGGGCGCCGTCATCGGCGGCGACCCCGGCCGGCCGATCATCCCCGAGACCATGCGGCTCAAGGGCGACGTCGGCACCCGCGCCCCGCACATGTGGCTGGTGCGGGCGGGGCAGCGGATCTCCCTGCTCGACCTGTACGAGACCTCCTTCGTGCTGCTCAGCTCCCCGGGCACGCCCTGGAAGGAGGCCGCCGGGCAGGTCGCGCGGGAGCTGGGGGCGCACCTGGACGCCTACACCGTCGGTTCCGCCCCGGACGCCGACCTGGTCCAGCCGGACGGCACCGACTGGGCGGAGCTCCACGAACTGCCCGTCGGCGGAGCGGTCCTGGTACGCCCGGACGGGTTCGTCGCCTGGCGCTCCGAGGGCGGCGCGGCCGACCCGCGCGGGGCGCTCCTGGACGCGATGACGCAGCTGCTGCGGCGCGCCTAGGGGCGCGGCCGGGTTCCGGGTCAGCGGCAGGCCCAGCACCCCGCCCAGCACCCGTGGCCCCCGGGCCGCGGATGCGGGCGGCGGTGCGCGGGGGCGTGTCGCGGGGCGGTCCCGGGTGAGGCGGGCGGTCGGCCGGTGCGGCCCGCGAGGCAGGCCACCACCACCGTGATCGCGGCCAGTTCCTCGGGGCGGGCGGTGCCCCGGTGGACCCGCAGCAGGCTGGATATCGCGTCGTCGCTTCGCATCGTCACGGCCTCTCAGCAGGAGGTCTCCCCCTCGCCCGACCGGGCCCGCCGGGCCGTCGGCCCGACGCTGACGACGCTACGGGGCCGTCCGTGGGCGTGTCGCGCGGGGGAGCGGCCGACCGCGGCCGTTCGGGTGACGGCCCGGGGTGCCCCGGGCCGCCGGGCGGGCGGGCCTACCGGTGGCCCAGCTTCACCCACTTGGCGGTGCTGGGCACCCCCCGCCCGTCCAGGAGGAACAGCATGTAGTAGCCGGGCGGGGCGTCCGCCGCGCCCGCAGGGGTGCGCAGCGTGAGCGCGTCGCCCCGTACGGCGGTGATGGCGAGCTCCAGGTGCCGCTGGCTGGTGTTGACCGCGTGGGTGACCGTCGTCGGCGCCAGCAGGACGGCCCGCCGGACGGCGGAGGCGGTCCGGCTGCGGACCTCGAAGAGGGCTCCGTGGGCGAGTTCGCCCGCCGGCACCCGGTCCAGGGCGGGCCGGGTACCGCCCTGGTGGAGGTAGGCGGGCTCGTAGATCTCGATGCTGCCGTCCATCGCGTCGCGGATGTCGGGGTCGTTGGCGATCTGCTGGAGTTCGTCGCCGGTCACCATCACCCGGCCGTCCGGCATCACCAGCGCGTTGGAGTGGTAGCCGCGGGGCAGCCGCTGGGCCGGGCCGAGCCGCCAGTGCCCGCGGGCGTCGCGCAGCTCCGTCTGCCGGTACTTGAGGTCGGCCCGCGGGTTGAACGGGCCGTGTCCGTAGTCGCGGGTGCTCAGGGCGCCGTTGACGGTGAGCAGGGTGGCGTCCGGCAGGATCAGGGTGTCGTCCTGGGTGCGGCCGAAGGCCCGGGGCTCCTCGGTGGTCCACCGCCGGCCCGAGAGCCGGTAGGTGTTCGGGTCGTGCGGGTCGCCGCCCAGGACCAGGACCGAGTCCGGTCCGCGCAGCCCCGCCGGGAGCGGCACGGCCGACCCGTAGCCCCGGAAGTCCGCCGGTCGCCGGGGCAGGCCGGACCGGGTCTCCTTCACCGGGTCGAACAGCCACTGCTGGTCGGCGTCGCGGCCCAGGCCGTAGATCATGCCGTCGCGCAGCGAGAAGAGGTGCGGGTAGTCGTTGCGGAACGGGGCGTCCGCCCGGAACCGCTCCACGGCCATGCCCGCGGGGATGTCGAACGTCCGCCACGGCACGGGCAGCCTCTTCGCGGGGAAGCGCTCCACGACCGGGGTGGGGGTGCCCGTGCCGCGCTCGGACTGGCCGGACATGATCGTCTGGCGGCCGTCGGCCCCGGTGACCACGGAGGGGTACCAGCGCCCCACGGACATGTCCCGGTTGCGGAACCAGGTCTCGGTCCAGGGGTCGAACACGAAGGACAGCTTGGCCCCGCTGCCGCCCTTGCCGCCGGCGTTGCCCCCGAAGACCGCCAGCATCCCGTTGGGCAGGAAGGCGTGCCCGGCGCAGAAGAACGGCGCGGGGCGCGGGACGTACGTGCCGTCCGGCATGAGCACGGTCGGCGGCCGGACCTCCTTGAAGGCCCGCGCCCCCGTGCCCCTGGCCGGGTCCCAGAGGAAGGCGCGGCCCGCGTTGGTCCGGCCGATGCGGTCGGTGGGGCCGGTCTCCTTGGTGGGGTTCACCTCGACCCGTTCGAAGGAGAACAGCAGCACCTTGCCGGTGGGCAGCTGGGCGAGGTGGACCCCGAAGTCGGGAGAGGGGAAGAACTCCGCGAACCGGCCGTCGCGGGCCGCGGTGAACGCCCGGTTGGCCGCGGCCTGGGACTTCGTCAGCGCGGCCAGGCTCGCGGTGCGGGTGGCCTGCGGGTACTCGGCGGCGCCCGCGGCGGCGCTGCGCCGCTCGGCGTGGGCCCGGGCGTGGTCGGCGCCGATGGCGGCCGCCTCGGCGTCGGCGTGCTCGTGCTCCTGGTCGGTCCCGTGGGCCCGGGCGGCCGGTGCGCACAGGAGGGAGCTCGCGGCCAGGGCGGCGGCCAGCAGGGCCGTCAGGGCGGCGGACGCGGCGGACCGGTGGGCTGTTCGGGGCATGCGGCGCGCTCCTCGGGGTGCGACGGCCGGGGCGGGAGGGCCGGCCGGGCGGGAGGGTTCGGGGGGTTCGGGGAGGTTCGTCATGGTAGAAGATCACGTGCATATCGCCTCATATGACGCGAACCCACTGCCTCATACGGGTGGCCCGGCCTGGCCCGCGGCGCGGTGCCGCCGGCGGTAGGAGAGGGTCACGGCCCCCAGCAGCGGCCCCCAGGCGGCGAGCGGCAGGTAGAGGAAGCCGACGAGGAGGGCGCCGCGGGCCGTCATGTCCTCGTGGGGCAGCAGCCACCACAGGCAGAACGGCGTCCACAGCAGGGTCAGCGCAGCGGCGCCCACGCCGGCGGCGGCCGCGACCCGGCGCGGCGCCGGCCTGCGCCCGCCCGCCAGCGGCACCCACCGCGGGAGCACCTCACCCCAGGGGCGCACCAGTCCGAGGGTCAGCAGCGCCAGCAGCTCGCTCGCCGCGCTCAGCAGCACCACGTACACCCGGCCCCAGCCGGGTATCCCGGCCGCCGCGTAGCCGGCTTCGGTGTAGCCGGCGAGGAACCCGGCCGCGAGGAACAGCCGCCAGATCCCGGTCGGCAGGGTGAGCAGGGCGGTGGCGCGGGCGGCGCGGACGGCCCAGCGGGGCGCGGCCGGAACGCCCCGGCCGGGGTGGGATGAGGTCATGGGCACCAGCCTGCCGGGCGGCGTCCGCGCCGGCGTCGCCCCGGGGGACGGCGCGTGCGGCCTCCCCGGGCAGGAGCCCGGGCGGCCTTCCTCCCCCGCGCGGGGGAGGGGCGTCCTGCGTCCGGACGTCCGCGCGGAGGACGCCGGAGCCGGCCTGCGGACATACGGAAAACGCCCCGGACGAATTGACGTCCGGGGCGTGCGTCTGCGTATATTCGATGATTCACGCCTAGAATGAAAAGAAGGCGTGACGAAGCTTCACAGGGACATCGTATCGCGCAGGGAGCGAAATTGTCAAACAAGGAATTCCAGAGCGAGCAGCAATTCATCGACATGCTCTACGCGCGCCTCGAAGACCTGCGGGACAAGGCCGAACGTGCCGTCAAGGGCGCCCTCGCCGAGAACGGCAACGGATTCCAGGCGCGGCTGGAACGCGATGTGATGGTCGCCGAGCAGTCCGGACTGCTTTCCACTCTGAACGCCTCCGAACACGGCCTCTGTTTCGGCCGCCTCGAGTTCTCCGACGGCCGCGACCACCACATCGGCCGCATCGGAATCAGACGCGACGACGCCGAGCGCACCCCGCTCGTCCTCGACTGGCGCGCCGACGTCGCCCGGCCCTTCTACCTCGCGACCGGCCACGTCCCGATGGGCCTGCGCCGCCGGCGCCACATCACCACCCGGGGCCGCGAGGTCACCGCCCTGCACGACGAGATCCTCGACCTCACCGACCCCGAGCGCACCGGCCACGAGGGCGCCGACGCGGACGCCGTCCTGCTCGCCGCCCTCGACGCCGCCCGCACCGGCCGCATGCACGACATCGTGCGCACCATCCAGGCCGAGCAGGACCGCGTCATCCGCTCCCCCCACCAGGGGGTCCTGGTCGTCGAGGGCGGCCCCGGCACCGGGAAGACCGCGGTCGCCCTGCACCGCGCCGCCTACCTGCTCTACGCCCAGCGCGAGCTCCTCGGCAAACGCGGCGTGCTGATCGTCGGACCCAACCCCGCGTTCCTCGGCTACATCGGGGAGGTGCTGCCCTCCCTCGGCGAGACCGGGGTGCTCCTGGCCGCGCCGGGCGACCTCTTCCCCGGGGTCCGCGCCACCGGGACCGACCGCCCCGGAGCCGCCGAGGTCAAGGGCCGCGCCGCCATGGCCGAAGTGCTCGCCCGGGTGGTCGCCGACCGGCAGACCCTGCCCGAGGGCGTCCCCGCCGGCAGCGGCGAGGACAACGACCTGGTCCCCGAGCCCGCGCTGGAGATCGACCACGACGACTACGGGACCCTGCTGCTGGACCGCACCATGGCCCACGCCGCCCGCGACCGGGCCCGCACCACCGGCCTGCCCCACAACCTGGCCCGCCCCTACTTCGCCTTCTCCGTCATCGACGCCCTCACCGAGCAGCTCGCGGACCGGCTCGGCGCCGACCCCTACGGCGGCCCCAACCTCCTCGGCCCCGACGACGTCGCCCAGCTCGGCAAGGAGATCGCCACCAGCGCCGACGTGCACGCCGCCATCGACACCCTGTGGCCGCACCTGACCCCCCGGCAGCTGGTCTCCGAGTTCCTCGCCGACCCCACCCACCTCCGCGAGGAGGACGCCGCGCTGATCCGGCGCCCCGCCGACGGCGCCGACGGCTGGACCCCGGCCGACGTCCCGCTGCTCGACGAGGCCGCCGAGCTCCTCGGCGTCGACGACAGCGCCGAACGCGCCGCCGCCGAACGCGACCGGCTGGAGCGCGTCGCCTACGCCCAGGGCGTCCTGGACCTCTCCCTGGGTTCGGAGTCCTACGAGTTCGAGGACATGGAGAAGGAGTACCTCGCCGCCCACGACGTCATCGACGCCGAGCGGATGGCCGAGCGGCACGAGGAGGCCGACCACCGCACCACGGCCGAACGCGCCGCCGCCGACCGGACCTGGGCCTTCGGGCACGTCATCGTCGACGAGGCCCAGGAGCTGTCCGAGATGGCCTGGCGCCTGCTGATGCGCCGCTGCCCCACCCGTTCCATGACCCTGGTCGGCGACCCGGCGCAGACCGGCGACGAGGCGGGCTGCGGCTCCTGGAAGCGGATCCTCGACCCCTACGTGGGCGACCGCTTCGAGCGCGTCCGGCTCGGCGTCAACTACCGCACGCCCGCCGAGATCATGGAGGTGGCCGCCGCCGTGCTGCGCGCCCACCACCCCGGCTTCGAACCGCCCCGGTCGGTGCGCTCCACCGGCGCCCGGCCCTGGGTGCGCTCCACCGGCGACCTCGCGGCGGCCGTCGCCGAGGGCGTGCGCGAGGGCGCCCCCGCCGAGGGGCGGCTCGCCGTCATCGCCCCGCGGCCCCTGCACCCGGCGCTGGCCGCCGCACTGCCCGGCGTCCGGGCCGGGGAGCAGCCGGACCTCACCCGGCCCGTCGTCCTGCTGGACTCGCGCCAGGCCAAGGGGCTGGAGTTCGACACCGTGATCGTGGCCGAGCCCGCGCAGTTCGCGCCGAGCGACCTCTACGTCGCCCTCACCCGCGCCACCCAGCACCTGGGCGTCGTCCACACCGGCCGCCTCCCGGCCGGGCTCGCGGACCGGGAGGGCTGACCGGCCAGGACCGGCCACTCGCGCGGGTGAGTGGCCGGATTCGCATGGGCGGAGCCGGAGTTGGCCGTCGTAGTGTGGCGAGATGCCCGTATCCGACATCGTTCCCCTCAGCCCGGACTTCGACGCCGACCCGCACTCCTTCTTCGCGAAGCTGCGTGCGGCGGGGCCGGTCCACCTGGTCAGCGACCCGAACACCCGCCTGTCCGAGCCGTACTGGCTCGTCGTCGGCTACGAGGAGGCCCGCGCCGCGCTGACGCACCCGGGCCTGCGCAAGGACTGGCACGCGACGGACCTGTTCCCGGAGATCGAGCCCACCGCCGCCAACGCGAACATGCTCGAATCCGACCCGCCGCAGCACACCCGGCTGCGCCGGCTGGTGGCCCGGGAGTTCACCGCCCGCCGGGTGGAGGCGATGCGGCCGCGCGTCCGGCAGATCACCGACGAGCTGCTGGACGCGATGGCCGCCCGCCCCGAACGGTCGGCCGACCTGATCCGGGACCTGGCCTTCCCGCTGCCGATGACCGTCATCTGCGAACTGCTCGGCGTCCCCGACCTCGACCGCGAGCGCTTCCGCGAGTGGTCCAACGACGTCGTCGCCCCCAAGCCCGGCGCCCTGGACAACACGGCCCACCAGCAGCTCAGCGCCTACCTCGTGGAACTGGTCGCGGCCAAGGCCAAGTCCCCGGGCGACGACCTGCTCAGCGCGCTCATCCGCACCCGCGACGAGGACGGCGACTCGCTCTCCCCGGACGAGCTGATCGGCATGGCCTTCCTGCTGCTGGTCGCCGGGCACGAGACCACCGTCAACCTCATCTCCAACGGCGTACGGGCCCTGCTCGCGCACCCCGACCAGCTCGACGCCCTCCGCGCCGACTACGACGGGCTGCTGGGCGGCGCCGTGGAGGAGATGCTCCGCTACGACGGCCCCGTGCAGAACTCCACCTACCGCTACACCGGCGAGGACGTGGAGATCGGCGGGGTGGTCATTCCGGCCGGCCAGGCCGTCCTGGTCTCGCTGGCCAGTGCCGGCCGCGACCCCGGCCGCTTCCCCGACCCCGACGTGTTCGACATCCGGCGCGCCCCGGGCGGCCACCTCGCCTTCGGGCACGGGATCCACTTCTGCATCGGTGCCCCCCTCGCCCGGATGGAGGGCCGCATCGCCGTCCGCGGCCTGCTGGAACGCTTCCCGGACCTGGCGCTGGACCCCGAAGGAGGCCCGCTGGAGTGGCTCCCGGGGGCCCTGATGCACGGGGTCAGCCGCCTCCCCGTCCGCTGGTAGCCCTCCGTCAGGAAGGCGCCCCCGCCCGGCCGTACCGGTTGGGCGGGGGCGGAACCCCGTCACCGGACGCGGTTTGGACTGCCCACCGGATCCTCAATACGATCCGGCGATGATCACAAGAAATCGGCTGGCGGCCGGGGCCTGCGGCCTGTTCGTCGCCTTGACCGCGGGGCTCTTCCCGCAGACCGCCGCCGCTGCCGACGGCCCGGCGAAGGAACCGCCCAAGGTCGAGCTGGTGCTCGACGTCAGCGGCTCCATGCGCGCCAACGACATCGACGGCCAGTCCCGCATGGCCGCGGCCAAGCAGGCCTTCAACGAGGTCCTGGACGCGGTACCCGACGAAGTCCGCCTGGGCATAAGGACCCTGGGCGCCACCTACCCGGGGGAGGACCGGGCGCTGGGCTGCAAGGACACCAAGCAGCTCTACCCCGTCGGCACGGTCAACCGCACCGAGGCCAAGACCGCCGTCGCCACCCTCGCGCCCACCGGCTGGACGCCCATCGGCCCCGCCCTCCAGGCGGCCGCCCAGGACCTGGACGGGGGCAACGCCACCCGCCGGATCGTGCTCATCACCGACGGCGAGGACACCTGCGCCCCGCTCGACCCCTGCGAAGTCGCCCGCGACATCGCCGCCAAGGGCATCCACCTCGTCGTGGACACCCTCGGTCTCGTCCCCGACGCCAAGACCCGTGCCCAGCTGACCTGCATCGCGGAGGCCACCGGAGGCACCTACACCTCCGTGGCGCACACCGCCGAACTCTCCGGCCGGGTCAGACAACTCGTCCACCGGGCCGCCGACCCCGTCGCCACCCCGGTGGCCGCCGAGGGCGCCAAGAGCTGCGAGGCCGCCCCGGCCCTCACGTCGGGCCTCTACAGCGACCGCGAGTCCTTCGGCGAGCACCGCTGGTACAAGGTCGACGTCCGCCCCGGCCAGGAGCTGCGCGCCTCGGTCAGCATCGGCGCCGACCGGGCCGTCAACAACGACTACGGGATCCTGCTGCGCGCGACCACCGTGCACGGGCGGGAGATCGTCCGAGGCTCCGAGGCCGGGGACGGCCGCACCGACGTGATCTCCACCGGCCTGCGCTACCCGAAGGCCGGGGCGGACGGCGACGAGGACGCGAAGCCGGAGACCGTCTGCCTCCAGGTCGGCAACTCCTTCTCCGCCGGACCGGCCGTCAAGACCGCCCCCGGCATGCCCGTCGAGCTGACCGTCGACCTGGTCGACGGCCCGGACGAGGGCTCCGACGTGGCCTCCTTCGGCCTCGGCCGCGGCTGGTGGCTGATCGGCCTGCTGGTCCTCACCGGCCTGCTGGCCGGCCTGGTCTGGGGCTGGATCTCGCGCTGGCGCATCTCCGTCTGGAGGACCAACTGATGCGTACCGTACGCACCCTCACCGCGGCCCTGCTCGCCGGCGCCGCCCTGCTCGCCCCTGCGGCCACCGCCGTCGCGGCCCCGAGCCCGGTCCCCAGCGCGGGCGGGGGCACCGGCAAGGACGGCGCCGCGCCCACCGAGGCCGGCACCGGCTTCCGTACCGCGGCCCTGTTCCGGCCGGGCCAGAAGGCCAGCGCCTCGGCGTCCACCGGCGACTACCTGTACTGGGCGGTGCCCGCCGACACCGGCCAGCGGCTCACCGTGCGCGCCGCGGTCACCCTCCCCGAGTCCGCCGCCCGGCACGGCGCGCAGACCTGGCAGCTCGACGTGTACGACGGCCTGCGCCGCAGGCAGCCCTGCACGTACGGCAACCAGCACGTGGCGGTCGCCAAGGAAGCCCCCACCGCGGAGCTCTCCTGCACGCTGCGGACGGTCCGCTCCGGCGCCGAGCCGTGGTCGAACGACCCGCTGCCGGGCAGCTACTACGTCCGCCTGACCGTCGTCGGGGTCCCCGAGGACGACCACGGCCTGCCCTTCAAGGCGCAGGTCGAGGCCGACGTGAAGGAGACCGGCGGGGCCCAGGCGGTGGACGCGGCCCTGGCCGAGCCGCTGGTCCCCGGCATCGAGGGCGCCTCGGAGCAGCAGCGCGAGGCGCGTGCGCCGGAGGGCGGCTGGTCCGGCGGCTGGTGGTCCGACCGCTGGCTGTGGACCGCGGCGGGCGGGGTGCTCGCGGCCCTGGCGGGCCTCTACGGGTACTCCCTGACCAGGGGTTCGGGCCGCCCGGCTCGACCGCGGGGCTGAGCGCGCGCCGCACCGGTACCGCGTACCGGTGCGGCGCACCCGCGCGGTGCCCCGTACCGTGCCGGTCGATCATCCGGCCACGGAGCGTGGGCTATGTTGGAGGGAGAGTGACGTGAGAAGGAGGCCGCCGGTGTCATCGGGGCAGCAGGCACGCGCGCAGGCGGCCGCGATCACGCCCAGCCAGAGTCCGCCGCAGGAGCAGGAGAGGCCGCCGGCCGACCGGCTCCTGGCGCTCTTCGACGGCCGCCGGCTCTCCCCGGGCCAGCGGCGGATCGCCCAGTACCTGATCGACCACCTCACCGAGGCCGCCTTCCTGTCGATCACCGAACTCGCGGAGCGGGTCGGGGTGAGCCAGCCCTCGGTGACCCGGTTCGCCGCCTCCCTCGGGTTCAGCGGCTATCCGGCCCTGCGCGAGGTGCTCCAGCCGATGGCGCTGAGCGCGGTGGCCGGCGGCACCCCCGACACCCGGGAGCAGATCCGCCACAACGAGCTCCAGGCCGCCGTCGACGCCGAGATCGAGAACCTGGAGAGCGTGCGGCGCCTGCTCGCCGACACCAACCAGGTGCTCGGCATCGGCCGCGAGCTGGCCCGCTCGGTCCCGCTGACCGTGCTGGGCCTGCGGATCTCCGTCTCCCTCGCCGAGTACTTCGCGTACGCGGCCCGCCGCATCCACCCCGACGTGCGCCTGGTGACCCGGGGCGGCAGCGTGGCCTACGACGCCCTGCTCCAGTCGCGGGCGGCGGGCGGCAGCTGGGTGCTGGCCTTCGCGATGCCCCGGCACGCCAACGAGACCCTGGCCGCGCTGCGGGCGGCCCGCAGCACCGGGCTGAGCGTGGTGCTGATCACGGACCCCACGGTGGGCCCGCTGGTGGAGGAGGCCGACGTGGTGCTGACGGCCGGCACCGGATCGCGGCTGGTCTTCGACTCCTACGCGGCCCCCGGCATGCTCTCCGCGGCCCTGCTCCAGGCGATGGCGGACGCGGACCCCGAGCGCACCCAGGCGCGGCTCGAACAGTACGAGCAGGCCGCCGACCAGCACGGTTTCTTCCTGTAGGGGTGGTTTTCACCTGGTGTGAACCGGAGATATTCATGCCTCGGGTATGCATGAAATTTTTCATACCCTTGCTTACTCGACGGTATATATGTTTACTGACGCAGGCGCTCCGGATCCCTCAGACGCCAAGGCGGACGTTCCCCGCGTCCACCTCGAACGGACACCCAGTACGCCGATCCTCCTCACGGCGGGACCGGGTGTCGGATCAGGGCCTACGGATCCCCCGGAGGAGCGCCCCGGCGGCCTCGGTCAACCCCTGGACCGAGGCCGCCCCCTTCAAGTCTCTCGATCAGAGTTCCACACCCCTCGGAAGTGACGAGAATGCTCCAGACGGCCACTCTCACGCGCAGCCCGGACTGGCCCCTCCAGGTCAAGGCCCCCGGTACGCACGACTGGGAACGCACCGCCACGCGGTGGCTGCGGGACCTCCTCCCGGCCCGCTACGGCAGCTACCTGACGCTGACCCGTCACCACGCCCTGCTCGCCCGCCACGTGCAGCTCCAGCTCCAGCACGAGATGCGCGCGGTCCGCGTGGCCCTGCAGACCAGCCGGGCCGAGCTGCCGACGATGGGCGTCGCCGAGACGGTGATCGAGAACACGATCAGGATGTACGCCATCGAGCTGGAACAGCTGAGCCGGCTGGCGCGGGGTGCGCGGCTGGTCTCCGAGGCGCTCCTGGGGGCGGCCGCCGCCCCGGGCCAGCGCAGGCGCTGACCCGGGACGACGGGAGGCGCGCCGTCAGGCCTGGCAGAGGCCGCGCGCGTAGTCGTACGTCGCGGTCGCCTGCGCGTACTTCCACTGCGGCGCCAGCAGCGAGTCGGCCAGCTGGCGGGCGGCGGACGGGCTCTCGACGACGTAGCCGAAGTCCTGGAGCCAGGACGGGTACAGGTTCTTCGAACCGATGTAGAAGGCCGCGCCGTCCACCGAGACCAGCTTGTGGTGCTGGGCGTACGGCTTGCCGTCGGCCCACGTCGGCGCGTCCGCGGCGCGGGCGGTCGCCAGCTGGAGGTTCTGGCACATCGCGGCCTTCGACGTGCGCTCGTCGCCGGTCAGCACCGTCAGACGGCCGCGCAGCGCGTCGCTCACCTCGTTCAGGGACTTGATCTGGGAGTAGCCGCCGCTGCCGATCGTGCCGCGGTTGGCCGGGTCGCTCACGACGATGCGCACCTTGACGCCGGCCGCCAGCTTCGCGGCGAGGGTGTCGTAGAGGCGGACGTCGTAGCGGGGCAGCGGCGGGCAGGTCGCGTGCACGTCCTGCTGGGAGATCTCGACGTGGTCCTTCGCGCTGGCGACCAGCGCGCGCAGGGCGCTCTCCTCCGGGTTGACCGTGTCGTAGTCCCGGTCGGCGTTGGTGTAGTCGTGCACCCCGATGCCGCACTTGGTGTCGGAGGCCGTCGGCAGGACGGGGTTGAACGCCGAGGCCGGGTCGCTCTGGCGGATGCCCACGCCGAGGCCGCCGACCGCGAGGGCGGGGACGTCGCCGCCGCCGGCCGGGGCGGCGGGCCGGGGCAGGGTCGGCAGGCAGCCGGCGTTGTCGGAGGAGGCGAACCAGACGCTGGCCCAGCTGCTCTTGTTGCGGCAGGTCCAGTCCCACAGGGTGTCGAGGTAGCGGCCGGCGGAGCCCGCCGCCGGACCCGACAGCGCCAGGTCGACGTCGTTCACCGGGTGCGCGGTGTCGAGGTAGTCGTCCTTCCAGCTGTTGATGCCGCCGGTGATCACCGTGCCGCCGTCGACCACCACCAGCTTGGAGTGGTTCCAGGAGAAGCCGGTCTTCGAGGTCGTCATCGAGGCCACGTTGAGGGTGACGTTCGCCGCGGCCGGGCCCAGCTTGGCGACCAGCTCGTCGCGGTAGGAGGACGGGATCACGTTGGCGTGGTAGACCGGCGCGGCGCCGACCAGGACGCGGACCTGGAGGCGGTTGCCCTGGCGCACCGACTCCTTCAGGCCGGCCACGATCGCGTCCTGGAAGGCCCCGTTGGGGAACGGTGCCAGCGTGGATATGTCCACGCTCTGCCGGGCCTTCGAGATGTCCTCGCGCATCTTGTCGAGCAGCCGGCGCGAGCCCGGGCGGTCCGTGCAGGAGGGGTCGCCCCAGCAGCCGGGCGTCTGGAGCAGCCAGTCGGAGCCGCCCGGCGCGGAGGCGCCGAGGCGGTTGCCCGAGGTGCGTTCCCAGACCGAACCCTCCAGCCCGGGGGAGACCTGGCGCACGGCCTGCTCGACGGAGTCCAGGTGCGGGGTGGGGGAGTCGGCGAAGGCCGGGGCGGCGGGGAGCAGGGCGAAGGAGAGCGCGAGCGAGAGGGCCGTCGTGCGGACGGTGCGTGCCAATGTGGTTCCTTGCAGATGGGGGTGGCTCGGGCCGGGCGGCACCGGGAGGGAGCCGCGCTCCGGCCTTGATCAACTCGCGCAAGTTACCAGCCCGTAAGGTGCTGTTCATCCAGGCGGGTCGGCTTCTGGCCACGCCCCCGGGCCGCCGTCAGCTCCTCAGGGAGCGGTCCGCCGCCGACCGGCGGGACCCGGGTGGCCGGATCCCGGCGGTGGAATGCCCTCGTCCGCTGCGGGGCCGTCAGAGCCAGGGGATCTGCGCGGCGGCGTAGCGGTAGGCGCGGAACACCGAGTTCTGCGCGCCGCGCGAGGATTCCAGGCCCGTGCCCTCGCTGAAGGAACCGAACTCCGGGACGACGAACTCCCAGACCACGTCCCCTTCCGGGGTCACCTCGAAGAGCCGGCCGAAGGAGCCCTCCGCGATGAAGGTGTTCCCGTTGGGCAGCCGCTGCGCGCTGGACATGTACGGGCTGTAGAAGTTCTGCGGCGGGTTGTCCTCGTACGACCAGACCTCCTTGCCGGTGGCCGGATCCAGCTCCAGCACGCGTGAGTACGGCACCGAGGTCGTGTCCCGATACGTCCCGTTGTCGAACACGAGGATGGTGCCGCCCGGCAGTTCGTGCGGGTGGTGCTGCTGGGCCAGTACGTCCGGGCCGATCCGCCAGCGCACCGAGCCGTCGGCGCGGTCCACCGCCACGGTCGTCGAGGCGCTGCGGAAGCCCACCACGACGCCGCCGTCGGCGAGTTCGTTGACGGTGTTGGCCATCGGCCAGTGCTCGCGGGCGAAGTGCCGGTTGAGCGGGACCTCCTCGGGGTCCAGGTGCTCGATCGCCGCCCAGCGCCACACCACCTCGCCCTCCCAGGTCATCTCGTACACCACGTCCCCGTAGACGATCCCGCCCGGTGCCTCGGAGCCGGGGATGCCGCCGCGGATGCGGGCGGCGTCGGCCGGGGCCAGGGGCTCGACGGTGGTGAGGAGCAGGTTGCCGTTGCGCAGGACCGAGGCGTCGTGGTGGTGGAAGGGGTGGCGGACCTCGCGCAGCACCGTCGAGTCGGGGGCCAGCTCCTGGAGGATGCCGCCGTGGTAGACGTCCCAGATGGGGAAGAGGGTCGGGCCCGAGGTGTCCTTGGCCGCGTAGAAGAGGTTCCCGTTCGGGAGCAGCTGGGCCTGGCGGCCGGGCGGGTGCGGGGAGTTCCAGGTGTGGGCGGACCTGCCCTCGATGTCCACGAGGTGGATCCGGCCCTCGCCGGCGATCGGGGTGTAGAGGGTGTAGCCGCCGTAGCTGCGCCCGGGGTCGTGGGCGCGCAGGCCGGTGCCCCGGCGGCGGAGGGTGTTCTGGTCGACGGTCATGGGGTGTTCCTTCTCTCTTCGTGTACGGGTGTCAGTCGGTGAGGGTGACGGCGGAGGGGTCCGCGGCCCTGAGCGGGCCGGGGCGCAGCCGCTCGCGCAGGGCCTGCCGGTCGGCGGGGCCCGGGAGGGCCTGGGCGGCCTTGGCCCAGGCGGCCTCGTCGGCCAGCTGCGCCAGGAGTTCGGGGGACAGGGTCGGGCCGTACGCGTAGCGCGGCTGGAAGGCCTCGACGTAGCCGGGCTGGAGGGCCCCCTTGGACTGGGCGACCACGGCCCGGCGGGCGGCGGCCGGATCGGCGTCGCCGGCCTGCCGTGCGCGCAGCACCGTGCGCAGGACGGCGGTGGCCGCCGCGTCGTCCGCGGCCGGGCCGGCGACGAGCAGGGTGCGGGCGGTGTAGCCGGAGAAGGGGAGTTCGGCGTAGCGGTCGCCGAGGGCGGTGCGGGCGGCCTCGTAGAAGCTGGGGAAGGTCACCCCGGCGTCGACGTCACCGCGGGCGAGGGCGGCGGTGACCTGGTTCGGGGCCAGGTTGACCACCGTCACGTCGGCGGCCGTCAGCTGCGCGGAGGCGAGCATCCGGCCGAGCGCGTACTCGACGTTCGTGCCCTGCGGGACCCCGACCCGGTGCCCCTTGAGCGCGGCGAAGCCGCCGACGCCGCGGTCGGTGCGGGTGAGCAGCCGCCAGTCGGAGAACCGGGACAGCTCCGCGACGATCCGCACGTCCCGCCCGCCCAGCGCCGCCGTGACCGCGGGCAGGTCGCCGACGACCCCGAACTGCGCCTGTCCGCCGAGCACGGCGTTCAGCGCGTCGCGCCCGGTCGGCAGGGTGGTGACGGTGGCGTCGACCCCGTCGGAGGACCACAGCCCCCGCTCCTGCGCGAGGTACACGGGCGCCCCGCCGAGCTGATCGCTCCCGGCGATCGTGACGCGGTGGCGCCCGCCGGGGCTCCCGCCGCCGTCACCGCTCCCGCAGGCGGTGGCGGACAGGGACAGCAGGGCGGCGAGCAGCACGGCGACCGCCGCGCGGGGTCTGCGCATGGGGTGGGGTCCTTTCGGGGTCGGGGTCGGGGTCGGGGTGGGGGTGGGGAGGGGGTGCGAGGTGCGGACGCCGACCGGCCGGGGCAGGGCCGTACGGATCGCAGCGGGTGGGCCGCTCCGGGGCGGCGCCGCGGGACGTGCCCCGGTCAGGGGGAGGCCAGGTGCCCGGCGATCAGGGCCCGCAGGGACGGGTCCGGGGGGCCCGGCGGGACCGGGTGGTCGGCCAGGACGCGGCCCGGGGAGCCGCCGAGGACCACCACCCGCTGCGCCAGGGCGAGGGCCTCGTCGATGTCGTGCGTCACGAACAGCACCGTCGTGCCGCGGCGCTGCCACAGCTCCCGCAGCAGCTCCTGCATCCGGCCGCGCGTCAGCGCGTCCAGTGCCCCGAACGGCTCGTCCATCAGCAGGACCTCCGGCCGCGCGGCCAGCGCCCGGGCCAGTGCCACCCGCTGCTGCATCCCGCCCGACAGCTCGGCCGGGTACTTGCGCGCCCCGTCCGCGAGGCCGACCTCCTCCAATGCCGCCAGCGCCCGCTCGCGGCGCTCCGGGCGCGGCAGTCCGAACCGCTTCAGCGCGAACTCGACGTTGCCCAGGGCCGTCCGCCAGGGGAAGAGCGCGTAGTGCTGGAAGACCACGCCCCGTTCGGGCCCCGGCTCCCGCACCGGCGCCGATCCGGCCGTCACCCGCCCCGCCGTCGGCCGTACGAAGCCGGCCACCGCGCCCAGCACCGTGGACTTCCCGCAGCCGCTGGGCCCGAGCAGCGCGGTGAACGAACCGGCCGGCAGCACCAGGTCCGTCGGCTCCAGCACCGGGGCGCCGGCCGCGTACCCCACCGACAGCCCCTCCAGCCGCACTTCCAGGCTCATGACGCGCGCCAGTGCACGAAGCGGCGTCCCACGGCGGCCAGGACCAGGTCGGCGGCCACCCCGAGCAGCCCGAGGACGATCAGCCCCGCGAACATCCGGTCCACCCGCAGGAACTGGCCGTCCACCTGGAGCCGGTACGCCAGCCCGCTGTCCGCGCCGCCCAGTTCGGCGGCGACCAGAGCCAGCAGCGCCACCGAGGCGCCGTAGCGCAGCGCGGCCAGCAGCGCGGGCGCGGCCGCGGGCAGCAGCACCTCGGTGAACCGCCGGTGCAGCGGCGCCCCCAGGCACCGGGCCGCCCGCAGGTGCGAGACCGGCACGCGCGAGACCCCGTCGTGGACGTAGAGCCAGACCGCGAGGGCGACGGCGTACGCGATCAGCAGGCGCTTGGCGCTCTCGCCGATCCCGAACCAGGCCGTCGCCAGCGGTACGAGCGCGATGGCCGGGATGGGGCGGAGGAAGGAGACCACCGGGGTGACGGCCGAGGACAGCCGCGGCAGGTACCCGGTGGCGAACCCGAGCGCGCCGCCCGCGGCCGCCCCCAGCGCGAAGCCCTGGCCGGCGCGGGCCAGGCTGGCGCCGACGTCGGCGGCGAGGACGCCGCTGCGGGCACTGTCGGCCAGCGCGGCCGCCGTGGCGGCCGGGCCGGGCAGCAGCCCGGGAGCCACCGCGCCCGACCAGGCCGCGAGCGACCAGAGCACGAGTACGGCGGCGGCCGCGCCCAGGGCGGGGCCGGCCCGGCCGGGGGATGGGGTGGCTTGCACGGGAGCACTCCTCGGGGTCGTTCATAAGTGAGGTCAATAATTGACCACGCTTATGAACGGCCTGTTGCGGCAGTGCGAAACCTCCGGCGCCCGCCCGGGCGCCCGAAACCGATGGGGTACGTTCACCAGCGTGTCCCGACCCCGATCCGAACCCACGCCCGAAGCCGTCGAGGTGGGCCAGGCCATCCGCGACTGCCGTACGGCGCGCCGCGTCTCCATGGCCGTCCTGGCCACCCGCTCCGGACTCTCGCAGCCCTTCCTCAGCCAGCTGGAGCGCGGCCTGGCCACGCCCAGCCTCAGCTCGATCTACCGCATCGCCGAGGCCCTGGACGTCGCCCCCGGCACCTTCCTGCGCCCCCCGGTCCGCCCGGGCGTGATCAGCCACGAGAGCGACCCGCAGGTCATCCGGGTCTCGGAGGCGGCGGGCCAGGTGGCCCGGGTCCTCATCCCGGGCGGCCGCAGCGGCCTGATGGAGGCGTACGAGCACCACTTCGAGCCGGGGCGGGGCGAGCGCGGCTGGTTCGAGCACCCGGGCGAGGACTTCCTGTACGTCCTGGAGGGCGAGATCGTCCTGGAGGTCCGCGGCGAGACCCCCCTGACCCTCCGCGCGGGCCAGAGCGCCCACCACCGCGGCGACGCCCCCCACCGCTGCGGCCTGCCCGCCGGCGCCGGCCCGGCCCGCACGCTGCTGGTCATCGCGAACCCGTAGGCGCGCTCCTCAGGCGCGCCGCAACCGCGAGTCGAGCAGGGCGCCGACCAGTTCGACCTGGCCCGGGGAGGTCATCAGCCGCTTGGGCAGGATGAAGAAGCAGGTCTTGAAGCCGCTCCTGCTCACCACGGCAAAGATGTCGGGCGTCTCGTGGTACCGCAGGAGCTGCTCCCAGGACACGCGCGCCTGCTCGGCCCCGGCGCGGAGGACCACGATGCCGCTGCCGTCGACGACGCACTCCTTCTCCTCCCGGGCCCCGTCGGCCTTGAGCGCACGGGAGAGGATCCGACGGGGCGCCAGCACGCCGAACACCGCCGCGTACACGGCGGCCACGGCCACGAGGCCGAAGTCCACCGAGCCGCCGTCGGGGGTGATGCGCACCCCCAGCAGCGGGATGACGAGCGCCCCGGCGGCGGCGGGCAGCCGCACGCGCCGGAACACCCCCGCCGCCTTGAGCGCTTCGCGGATCTCGCTCTTCTCCGGTCTGCCTCTGAAACGCAGGACTTCGCCCGTGGCGGGGACGTCCGGGCGCAGGTCTATCTCGTGATCGTCCACAGGTGCGGAGCATAGCGTTCCGCTACCGCGGACCGGCCCGCGCGGGTACACGGGCCGGATCTCGCTAGGGCGTCAGGAGAGACGGGTGACCCGGGTGCCGAACGAGGGCTCCGTGAGCTTCGCGCCCACCGCCACGGGGACGGTCTTCGCGCCCGGGCCGTCGCCCACGGTCAGCACGCCCACCTCCGCGCCCGCCTTGGCCTCGTGCGGAACGGGCTTCCCGCCGGCCGTGCCGAGCGCGAGCCGCAGCCGCTGGCCCGGGACGCCGATCACCGAGAGGTCCTTCGTCGCCACGAGCGGGGTCCGGCCGCCGAAGCCGTCGGAGACGTGGCCGACCGTCTGGCCCTTGTGGATCACGGGGGTGGCGGCGAGGGCCTTGCGGACGGCCGCGTTGATCGTGCGGGTGTTGTCGAGCACCAGGTCCAGACTGCGCAGGGCCTGCGGATCCGGTCCGTCCACGCGCTGTTCCATCAGCGCGCCGAGGATCAGCGGGGTCTCGTCGCCGATCTGCTTGTCCGCGGCCCACACCAGGGTGCCGCCGGCGGCGGTGCTGGATCCCGTCTTGATGCCCTTGTTACCCAGGCTCTTGTCCCCGAGCAGCTTGTTGCTGTTTTCGAGCTGCTCGACCACTCCCTTGATCGTCTTGGTCTTCGTCGCCACGACCGTGCGGAACATCTCGTCCTGCATCGCCGCCTCGGCGAGCTTGAGCTGGTCGACGGCGGTGCTGACGGTGGTGGCGTTCAGGCCGCTGGGATCGGTGTACGTGGTGTCCCGCATGCCGAGTTCCCGGGCGGCCGCGTTCATCTTCGCGACGAAGGCGGCCTCGCCGCCGCTTCCGCCGTCCCAACGGGCCAGCAGGCGGGCGATGTTGTTCGCGGACGGCAGCATCACCATCTCGAGCATTTCCCGCTGGCTGAAGTTCTGCCCGGCTTTGAGGTACCTGATCCGAGACTCGTCTTCGGAGGCGCTCTCGGCGGCCGCCTGCGCGTCGATCTCGATCTGGGGCCCCTGTTCGTCCTTGCGCAGCGGGTGGTTCTTGAGGATGACGTACGCCGTCATCGCCTTCGCCACGCTGGCCGTCGGCGTCGGCTTCTGCTCGCCGAAGGTGGCGACGTCGCCGGAGCCCATGATGCGGACGGCGCCCTGGCCCTTGGCCGGCCAGGGGATGGACAGCGTGCCGTCCAGGGTGAGCGAGTCCTGTGCGACGACGAGCTGAGGGGCCGGCAGCGGGCGCAGCATCTGGCCCCCTGCGACGGCGGCGCCGAGCAGCAGCACGATCGGTGTCCACACCTTGGCGCGGCGCGTGAGGGTGCGGCGCGGGGTCTCCGGCGGGGGAGCGGTGTTGGTGAGCTCGGCGAGCAGGTCCAGGGGCGGGCGCGGGCTCTCGCGGGTGGGTTCGAGGACCGGCGGTGCGGGGGTGCGGGCCGGGGCGGGCGTGGGCTTCGGCCCGACGGCATCGGGGTCCTTGAGCGCGACGAACTCGCTGGTGCGCTCGGGGTCGTGAGGCGGCGCCGCTGCCGTTGCCGCGCGGGTGGTCTTGGCGGCGCCCTTCGGCTCCCGCCGGGCGCGCGTCGCGTCGGCGGTCGGCTTCCGGCCGCCGGTACCGGCCCCCGGCCGGCCGGACGCCGCAGGCGCGTCCGCCCCGGCCGTGGCAGCCGGGAGGGGGACCTCGGCCGTCGGCTGGTCCCCGGACCCCGCGTCCGTCCCGTCCTCCTCGGGCTCCTCCCCGGAAGCGGGTGCGCCGGACGGACCGGCGTCGTCCGGGGCCTGCTCGGCGGCCGTGGCCGCGTCCTCACCCTGCGGCTCGTCGCCGCTCTTCGCCCAGGAGGGGCGCCGCTCGGCCGCGTCCCCGCCGGCGGCAGCCGGCTTGGTTCCGGCCGTGCCGGTGGCGGCGGTCGACCCACCCTCGCCGGAACGATTCTGCGCGGCGTCGCCGTCCGCGGGCCGTCCCCAGGGGGACGTGCGGGGGTCGGCGGCGATGCGGGCCGGCGTCCCGCCGGCCTCGGGACGGTCGTCCCGCTGCGCCCAGGAGGGCCGGCGCGCGGGCGCGGCGCCCGCGCCGGCGGCAGGGGAGGTGGGGGCGTCCGGCTGCCCGGCGTCGGCCCGGCCGGCCCGCCGCGGGCCCGGGGCGTCGCCGGGGTCCGTGCCCCGCCGACCGTCCTCGGCGGGGCTCTTCCCGCCGTGGGCGTCGGGCCGCACGGTGGCGGAGTCGTCCTCTGCGGCGGCGCCCGCGCCCGCGGTGGCGTTCCCGGGGCCGCCGGCCCGGGCGGTACGGGGTGCCGGCGCCGCGTCGGAGGCATCCGCGCCGGTGGCATCCGCGCCGGCGGGTTCCGGCTCGTCCGGAGTTTCCTGGCGGGAGGTGCCGTCCTGCGTGCGACGGAGGCCGTCCTCGGCCGGGGCGCGCCCGTCGGCCACGTCCCGGCCGGGGGCGTCGGCCCGGTCGGCGTCCCCCTCGGCGGGGGAGGGGGCCCCGGCGGGGTCCGCGCCGGCGGGTTCGGGCGCGCGGGGGGCTCCGCCGTCGCGCGGGCCCGTCTCCGCGGCGGTGTGCGCCCCGGCGGAGGCGTCCGCGTCGCCCGGCTCCGACCCGGCCGGGGTTTCGGGGTCGCGGGTGTCGGCCCGGGTGGGCCCGTCGGCCTCCGCCCGGGTGTGCGTCCGGGCCCGGTCCGCGGCGGGTGCTTCACGGTCGGCCCGGCCCCGAGTGGAGGTGCCGGCCGGGCCCGGCCGGGTGGAGGTCTCCCCCGGGGCCGAGTCGGTGGCTTCCGGGTCGCCCGGGGTGCCGGACCGGGCGGCCCGGGGGTCCTGCGCCGCGTCCGCGGGCCGGGGCTCGCCCGGGGCGTGCCCGCCGAGGGCGTCGGTGCGCGTCGAGCCGGGCTCGGCCCGTGGGGTGCGGTCCTTGCCGGAGGCGGTGTCGGAGCCCGGGGCGTCCCGGGGCTTCCGTGCGGCGGCCGTGTCCTCGTCCGGGCCGGCGGTCGACGCCGCGGGCTTCCGGTCGCCGCCGGTGGCGGTCCGCTCCCCCTCGGAACCGGTGTCCGGCCCCGCTTCCGCTCCCGCCGGCTCCCGCCCGTCGGTGTCGGCCCGTTCGCGCCCGGCCAGGGCAGCGGCCCGTTCGCGCCCGGTCAGGGCGAGGGTGTCGCCCGATCCGTCGCCGTCCGCCACCGTTTCCGCCTTCATCCACGCCCACCTTGCTGTTCGCACCCGGCTCCGCCGGTCTCGCCGTCACGTCGGCGCGGGCGCCACCGGCCCGCTGATCATCTAGATGGCCGACCCGGCCGCCGCGTTCCGTGCCCGGCGGGCTGTGACCGTTCGGTCATACTCCGCAGCCGTCCGCCACCGCCGTCCGCCGTCACCGGGTTTGACGATCACTCATATCCTCTGCACTATTCCACTAACACGTTAGTGGAATAGTGCAGGAAGGGGAACATGGAGTTCCGCGTGGACCGGCGCAGCGGCGTCGCCACCTATCTGCAACTCGTCAACCAGGTCAAACAGGCCCTGCGCCTCGGCGTGCTGGAGCCGGGCGACCGCCTGCCGACGGCCCGCGAGGTGGTCGCGGCCACCGCGATCAACCCCAACACCGTCCTCAAGGCGTACCGGGAACTGGAGCGCGAGGGCCTCGTCGAACCCCGCCCCGGCGCGGGCACGTTCGTGCGGCGCTCGCTCTCCCACCCCCAGACGGCGGCGGACTCGCCGCTGCGCACCGCGCTCGCCGACTGGATGGTCCGGGCCCGCGGGGCCGGCCTGGGCCGCGAGGACATCACGGCGCTCATCGCGGCCGTCGTGGACGAAAGCTTCAACCCCTCCGGGCCCGGGCCCGGACCGTCGAGAGAGGACACGGCGTGAGCGATCCCCAGCACGCCCCGGACCACCTACCGGGAGCGACGCCCGCGTCCGCCCCCGCCCTGCGCGCGGCCGGACTCGGGCGGGAGTTCCCCGGCCGGCGGGCCCTGAAGGCCTGCGACGTCGAGCTGCCCCCGGGCCGGGTCACCGCGCTGGTCGGCCCCAACGGCGCCGGCAAGAGCACCCTGCTCCAGCTCGCGGCCGGCCTGCTCCGCCCCACCAGTGGGTACCTGCGGGTCTTCGGCCACGCCCCCGGCACCGCCGAGGCACGCCGCCGCACCGCCTTCCTCGCCCAGGAGAAACCGCTCCACGCCCGCTTCACCGTCGCCGAGACCCTCCGCCTCGGCCGTGAGCTCAACCCCGGACGGTGGGACGCGGCCGCCGCCGAACGCCTCGTGCGCAGTGGGGACGTCCCCCTCACCGCGCGGATCGGCTCGCTCTCCGGCGGCAGCCGCACCCGGGTGGCCCTGGCCCTGGTCCTCGGCAAGCGCGCCGACCTGCTGCTCCTCGACGAGCCGCTCGCCGACCTCGACCCGCTCGCCCGTCACGAGGTCATGGGCCTGCTGATGGCCGAGGCGGCCGAGCGCGGTACGGGCATCGTGATGTCCACGCACGTGCTCGCCGAGCTGGAGGACGTCTGCGACCACGTCGTGCTCCTCAAGGGCGGGGCCGTCCGGCTGGCCGGCGACGTCCAGGAGCTGTGCGAGACGCACACCCGGCTCACCGGCCGCGCCGACCCGATGGAGCGCGACGGCCTGCCCCGCGCGTTCGACCGGAGCGCCGTCGTGCACTGCGCCGTCGGCGGCCGGCAGGTCACCGTCCTCGTCCGCAACGCCCCCGCCGGCCCGGCCCCCGCCTCCGGAGGTGCTGCGGTGCCCGCGGGCGCCGACGGGCACTGGATCGCCGAAACCCCCTCCCTGGAAACCCTGTTGCTCGCACACCTGCGCACCCCGAAGTCCGAGGCCGACGCCCCCGCGAAGGAGGCCGCCGCATGAAGGGCGTGATCTGGCTGGCCTGGCGCCAGCAGCGGACGGTGATCCTCACCGGCGCCGCCCTGCTGGCGGCCGTCACGGCCTGGGTCGCCTACCGGCGCTCCGAGATGACGAGGCTGATCGACCAGTACGGCTGGACGCCCTGCCCGGGCTGGAACGGCGGCTGCGAGAGCCTCGCCACCTTCCAGATCCTGGAGGGGAACACCACCGCGATCCGCGTCCTGGGCACCGCCGGCCTCCTCCTGCCCGCCCTCATCGGCGTGTTCTGGGGAGCCCCGCTCATCGGCCGCGAACTGGAGACCGGCACCTTCGAACTGGCCCTGACCCAGGGCGTCGGCCCCCGCCGCTGGTTCGCGGCGCGCTTCGGCCTCGCCGCGCTGTGCGCCGCGCTCGCCTCGGTGGTCGTCGCCGCCCTCGTCGCCTGGTGGTGGCTGCCCATCGCCAACACCCTCGACGGCCTGTACTGGCACGACGCCCCCGTCTACAACGCCACCGGCCCGGCCCCCGTCGCCTGCGCGCTGTTCGGCCTCGCCGCCGGGACCCTGGCGGGCCTGCTGATCCCCCGGGTGCTGCCCGCCATGGGCGCGGCGCTCGCGGCCATCGGCACGGCCATGGTGTTCACGACGTACTTCCGCCGGAGCTGGATCGACCCGGAGACCCGGATCACCCCCGGCACCACCCCCAAGCGGCCGATCGGCAGCGGCTGGTCCACGGGCCGGTTCGGCTACCTCACGCCCGACGGCCGCGAGCACTCCATCGACACCGTCTGCCAGGCCTCCGGCGAGGAACTCCGCCGCTGCATGGCGGAGCACGGATTCGTCGCCCGCTACCACAAGGTCTACCCCAGCGGCGACTTCTGGGCCTTCCAGTGGATCGACTCCGCGCTCTACCTCGGGGCCGCCGCCGCACTCGTGGCCCTGACCCTGCTCGTCCTGCGCCGCCGCACCGCCTGACCGCCGGACGGACCGCACCCCGCACACCCCACGAGCCGCACGCACCGTACGGCCGAGCACCCCAGGGGGGAACCCTCATGGCCACCAAGAAGAACCTCACCGCCGACCGCGCCAGCCTCGGCCACAAGGTCCGCTACGCACTGGGCAACCCGACCCGCATCGCCCCGTACGTACGCCGCGCCGCCCGCGACGGCTGGCTGCGCTTCAAGCACCCCGACCACGTCGGCTACTACCGCGCCGTCATGGCCTCCGACACCGGCCGCGACCCGGAGGCCGCCGTCGGCAGCCGGACGCACGACCGCTGGCTGGCCCTGGGCAAGATGCAGTTCGACTACCTCGCGGGCCACGGCCTCGCCCCGCGCCACCGCATGCTCGACATCGGCTGCGGCAACCTCCGCGCGGGCTGGCGGTTCATCGAACACCTCGACGCGGGCCACTACTACGGCATCGACATCTCGCCGGACATCCTCATAGCGGCCAAGCGGACCCTGGCCGGGCGGGGGCTCCAGGACAAGCTGCCCTACCTCACGATCACCCAGGACCTCACCCTGGACTTCCTGCCCGACCGGCACTTCGACGTGGTCCACGCGCACAGCGTGTTCTCCCACTCGCCGATCGGGATCATCGACGAGTGCCTCGCCCACGTGGAGCGGGTGCTCGCGCCCGGCGGCTGGTTCGACTTCACCTTCGACCGCACCGAGGGCGCCGAACACCAGGTGCTGCGGGAGGACTTCTACTACCGCACCCAGACCCTCGTCGACCTCGCGGCCCGGCACGGGCTGAAGGCCCGGTTCATGGACGACTGGGAGACCCTCGGCCACGGCCAGTCCAAGATCCGCGTCACCGCCGGCTGACCGGCCGCGGGCGATGCCCTGTCCGGGGGAGGGGCAAACGCCGATTCCCGGACAGGGCGCCCGCCGCACCGGAACTGCTCGAAGCTGCGTGCACGCGCATCATTTCGAGCAATTTCCTTCACCAACTCCGCCGGGGTCGCTATCTTTCCGGGTGCATGCCAAAGCGGTTGTCCGCCTTCCGGACCGCACGAGGAGCTGCCCCATGAGTCAGACGCCTCCGCCGAGCACGACGAGACCGACCACGAGGCACGAGCGCCCCCGCACCCGGCACCACCCCCCGCACCCCCGGACCCCGAGCCGCAGCCGCCTCGCGGCCCTCCTCGCCGCAACCCTCGCCGTCGCGGGCCTCGCGGCCGCCAGCCCGGCCACCGCCCGGGCGGCCGCCGCCCCGGCGGCCCCGTCCGCCACCGCCGGCTCGGCCACCTCCCTGTCCCAGTCGGGCGGCACCTTCACCGTGACCACCACCAGCGGCGCCAAGGCCCGGGTGACCGTCGCCCGCGCCGACATCTTCCGGCTCCGGCTCTCGCCGGACGGCTCCTTCACCGACGACCCGGCGGGCTCCGACCTCGCCCCCACCACCGACTTCGGCCCGGTGGCCGCCCGGTACGCGGACGCGGGCACGTACTACCGGATCACCACCGGATCCCTCTCCATCCGGGTCAACAAGTCGCCCCTGATGTTCTCCGTCTACCGCGCGGACGACTCCACCCTCCTCTGGCAGGAGACCCAGCCCACGAAATGGGGCGGCGGCAAGACCACGCAGACCCTGGCCCGCGGCGCCGACGAGCAGTTCTACGGCACCGGCCTGCGCCTGGGCGAATGGGCGCTGCGGGGGAAGACCGTGCCCGTGGCCGTCGACAACAGGTGGCGGGAGAACGACAACGCGAGCCCCGCCCCCTTCTACATGTCCACCAACGACTACGGCGTCATGCGCAACACCTGGGCCCCCGGCTCGTACGCCTTCGGCGCCCCCACCACCCTCACCCACGACGAGAACCGCTTCGACGCCTGGTACTTCACGGGCGACTCCCTCAAGTCCGTCCTCGACGCGTACACCGACGTCAGCGGCAAACCCTTCCTGGCGCCGATGTGGGGCATGGAACTCGGCAACGCCGACTGCTTCAACGCCTCCAACCCCGCCTACCAGGGCGACCACGACCGCCTGCGCCACCAGACCACCCCGGACGTGGTCGGCTACGCCGCCGACGCCCGCGCCGCCGACATGCCCTCGGGCTGGTTCCTGCCCAACGACGGCTACGGCTGCGGCTACACCGCGCCCCTGAAGTCCACGGTCGACGCCCTCAAGGCGAAGGGCTTCCAGACCGGCCTGTGGACCTCCACGGGCCTCGGCTCCATCGCCGACGAGGTGGGCACGGCCGGCACGCGCGGGGTCAAGACCGACGTGGCCTGGATCGGCGGCGGCTACAAGACCGCCTTCCAGGGCGTCCAGCAGGCCGTCGACGGCATCGAGAAGAACTCCGACGCCCGCCGCTACGTCTGGACCGTCGACGGCTGGGCCGGCACCCAGCGCAACGCCGTCGTCTGGACCGGGGACACCTACGGCACCTGGGACGACATGCGCTGGCACGTCCCCGCCATCGCCGGAGCCGGCCTCTCCGGCCTCAACTACGCCTCCGGGGACGTCGACGGAATCTTCGGCGGCAGCCCCAAGACGTACGCCCGCGACCTCCAGTGGAAGGCCTTCACCCCCGCCTTCATGACCATGTCGGGGTGGGGCGCCGTCAACCCGTCGGCCGGCTACCAGGACAAGCAGCCCTGGCGCTTCGCCGAACCGTACCTCTCCATCAACCGCAAGTACCTCCAGCTCAGGATGCGGCTGATGCCGTACCTGTACACGATGAGCCGCGTCGCCCACGACACCGGCGTCCCCAGCACGCGCGCCATGGTCCTGGAGTACCCCGACGACCCGGTGGCCCGGGGGAACCTCACCAGCGGCCAGTTCATGGCCGGGGACTCCTTCCTCGTCGCGCCCGTCGTCTCCGACACCTCCGTCCGCGACGGCATCTACCTGCCCGCCGGCACCTGGACGGACTACTGGACGGGCGCGACGTACGCCGGGCCCGGCTGGCTCAACGGCTACCGGGCCCCCCTCGACACCCTGCCCCTGTTCGTCAAGGGCGGTGCCGTCGTGCCGATGTGGCCGCAGATGAACTACACGGGGGAGAAGCCCCTCTCCACCCTCACCTACGACATCCACCCGCGCGGCACGTCCTCCTTCAGCCTCTACGAGGACGACGGCCGCACCCGCGCCTACGCCTCCGGCGCCTACGCCCGCCAGCGCGTCGACGTCACCGCCCCGGCGAGCGGCTCCGGCACGGTCACCGTCTCCGTCGGCGCCCCCGCCGGCGGTTACGCCGGACAGCAGGCCGCCCGCGGCTACGAGCTCACCCTCCACGTGGCCACCGCGCCCACCGCCCTCACCGCGGACGGCGCCGCCCTGACCCGCCTGGCGGGCAAGGCCGCCTACGACGCGGCGACCACCGGCTGGTTCTTCGACCCGGCCGACCGGGGCGGCACCCTCTGGATCAAGACCGGCCAGAAGACGTCCGCCTTCACCGTCACGGCCACCGGCACCACGCTCCCCGCCGCCGACCCGGTCCCGGCCGGCTCGTCCCCCATCTCCCCGTCCGCCTGGACCCTGGTCTCCGCCGACAGCCAGGAAACGGCCGCCGAGAACGGCGCCGCGGTCAACGCCTTCGACGGCGACCCCGCCACCCTCTGGCACACCGCCTGGTCCTCCAACAAGCCGGCCGCCCTGCCGCACGAGATCCGGATCGACCTCGGCGCCCGCTACACCGTCGACGGCCTCGGCTACCTGCCCCGCCAGGACGGCGGCGTCAACGGCCGGATCGGCGGCTACGAGGTCTACGTCTCCGACACCGCCGGCGACTGGGGCACCCCGGCCGCCACCGGCACCTTCGCCGACACCGCCGCCGCCAAAACCGTCCCCCTCGCCCCCCGCACGGGCCGCTACCTGCGGCTACGGGCCCTGACCGAGGCGGGCGGCCGCGGCCCCTGGACCAGCGCCGCGGAGATCACCCTCACCGGCCGCCCCGCACCACCCCTCCCCGCCCGTCCGGCCCCCGCCCCCTGACCCCACCGCCCCCGGCCCGGCCCCCGTGCCGGGCCGGGGCACGCTCCGCGGAGCCGTGCCCTACCCGCCCTCCGTTCCCGTGCGCTCCGCCCCGGGCGGCACCCCGCCCCGGAGCCGGCCCGCCCGGCCCACCCGGACACCCCGCACACCGCCCGTTCCCGTGCGCTCCGCCCCGGGCGGCACCCCGCTCCGGAGCCGGGCCCCGACCCGGGCACCCCGCACACCCCCTGTTCCCGTGCGCTCCGCCCCGGGTGGCACCCCGCGCCGCCCCCGGAGCCGGGCCGCCCGGCCCATCCGGGCACCGCCCGGCCCGGGCGACGGAACGCCCCGCCGCGCCCCGTCCGCCCGACCCGGCAGCAGCCACGCCGCCGCCAGGCCCAGCGCCGCCAGTGCCGCCAGCACCCCCAAGGGCCGGCCGGCCTGCGCGGACCTGGCCGCCCCGGCGCCCGCAGCGACCGCGACCCCCAGCGTCGGCCCCACGTTCATCGCCGTCTGCTTCAGCCCGCCCACCACACCCGCGTACCCCGGCGGCGCATCGCCCACCACGGTGCCGGTGGCCGTCACCATCACCGCCGCGAAACCCGCCCCGAGCACCCCGAAGGCCGCCCCGCCGCCCGCGTCCAGACCCGCGATGCCGAGCACCACCAGGCCCGTCCCGGTGAGCGCCGTCCGCCGGGCCCCGTACCGGCGCAGCGCCTTCACGGCCACCGGGGCCCCGGCGACCATCAGCGCGGTCAGCGGCAGCACCCGCACCCCCGTCTCCAGCGGCCCGAGCCCCTTCACGTCCTGGAGCAGGAACGTCGCGGTGAACAGTGCCCCGAACATCCCGGCGGAGACCGCGAGCAGCAGCGCCATCGAGGCGGTCACCGCCCGCGACCGGGCCACCGCCGCCGGCACCAGTGGCTGCCGCGCCCGCCGCTCGCCCCGCACGAACACCACCCCGAGCCCCGCCGCCACCCCGAACCCCAGCAGCGTCCGCGGCGCCGTCCACCCCCGGGCCGGTACGCCGGCCAGCGCGTACACCGCCACCGCCAGTGCGGCCGCGAGCAGCGCGGGACCGGCGATGCCCAGCCGTGCGGGCCCCGACCGCTCGGGCGGGGGGACCCGTACGGCCGACGCGAGCGCGGCGATGACCGCGGCGGCCGGGACGTTCAGCACGAACACCATCCGCCAGCCCAGCTGCGCCACCAGCACCCCGCCCAGCAGCGGCCCCGCCGCCGCGGCCACCCCGATGGCCGCGGTCCGCACCGCCACCGCCCGTGCCAGCAGCTCCGGTGGATGCGTCAGCCGCAGCAGGGCGAGGGTGGCGGGCTGCAACAGCGCCCCGAACAGCCCCTGGACGGCGCGCAGGCCGATCACCCAGCCGACCCCGGGCGCCAGCGCGATGCCCGCCGAGGCAGCGGCGAAGCCGAGTACGCCGACGAGCAGCAGCCGGGTGTGCCCGTACCGGTCCCCGAGGCGCCCGGCGACGACCAGGAAGGCGGCGACGGCGAGGAGGTAGGCGGTGCTGGTCCACTGCACCTCGGCCACGCCCACGCCGAGCTCCCGGCGCAGCGAGGGCTGCACCACCGCCAGCACCGTGCCGTCCAGGGCGACGAGCATGGCCCCGGCGACGCTCGCCGCCAGCGCGAGCCGCCGCCTCACTGCGGCCCCTCGGGGAGATGGGCGTCGAGGGCCGCCCCCACCAGGCGCTCGACGTCCACCGGGCCGGGACCGTCCCCCAGGGCCAGCGGCAGACTGCCCCAGGCCCACAGCTGCGCGACCCCGTGCAGGTTGGCCCACAGGGCGGCGGCCGTGATCGCGGGCTCCGCGGCGCCGCACCGGGAGACGAGCGCCGTCAGCAGGTCGAACAGGGGCCGCGTCGACTCCCGCAGCCGGGGTCCGGCCGCCGCCGCTTCCCGGCCGGTGCCGTCCAGCAGGTCGTGGCGGAACATCAGCTCGAACATGCCGCGCCGCTCCAGCGCGTAGCCCGTGTACGCCAGCCCCAGGGCCCGGACCTGCTCCCGAGGATGCGACAAGGGCGCGAGGGCGAGGACGAACCGGGCGGCGAGGTCCTCGAACCCGCGCCGGGCGATGGCCGACAGCAGGGACTGGTGCGTGGGGAAGTACCGCCGCGGCGCGCCGTGCGAGACCCCGGCCCGCCGGGCGATCTCCCGCAGCCCGAGCGCACCGGTCCCCTCGGCCAGCACCAGCTCCACCCCGACGTCGACGAGCCTCGCGCGCAGCGGGGCCCCCGACTCCTCAGACGACTCCATGGCCCGTGTCTACCAGCCGGTAGTAGACACTGTCTACCCGTCCCTGTTCCGCGAAATCGCTGGTGCGCGGACCGGCGAGCAGGAGATCATCCCCGGATGACCACAGAAACGATCACCGCGGCCGCCTCGGGCACCTGGACCCTGGGGGACATGACGGTCCACCGCATCGGCTTCGGGGCGATGCGCATACCCCAGGACGGCCCCGCCCTCCAGGCCGACTCCGTGCCCGGTGACCGCGCGCGGGCGACGGCGGTGCTGCGCCGCGCCCTCGAACTCGGCGTCAACCACATCGACACCGCCGCCTTCTACTTCTCCCCGCTGCGCTCCGCCAACGAGCTGATCAACAGCGCGCTGGGCGGCCGCTACCCCGACGACCTGGTCATCGCCACCAAGGTCGGCCCCCGCCGTGACGCCTCCGGGGAGTGGGCCGAACACGCCCGCACCCCGCGCGAGCTGCGCGGCCAGGTCGAGGAGAACCTCCGCCAGCTCGGCCGCGACCACCTCGACCTGGTCAACCTGCGCGTCGTCGGCACCGACTCCGTCGCCGAGCGCTTCGGCGCGCTCGCCGAACTCCGCGACGCCGGGCTCATCCGCCACCTCGGCGTCTCCAACGTCACCCCCGAGCAGCTCGCGCAGGCCCGGGCCGTCGCCCCGGTCGTCTGCGTGCAGAACGGATACGGCATCGGCACAGGGGTCGGGCAGGACGCGTTCGTCCGCTTCTGCGGCGAGCAGGGCATCGCCTTCGTGCCCTTCTACTCGATCGCCGCCGCCGGCGGCGAACACGGCGCCGGCCCCGAGGAGAGCGAGGAGCTGGCGGCCGTCGCCCGGGCCCACGGGGCGAGTACCGCACAGGTCCGCCTCGCCTGGACCCTGCACCGCGGCCCCCACGTCCTGGCCATCCCCGGCACCGGCAACCCCCGCCACCTCGACGACAACGTGGCCGCGGGCGCCCTGCGCCTGACCGAGGACGACCTGGCCCGCCTGGACGCCCTCCACCACGCGCAGGCCTGAACCCTCCCCGGGAAGGGCGGGCGGCGGGCCGTCCTCCCCGGCGGCGTCCGGCACAATCGGCGGATGAGTGATGAAGCCCCCCACCACCCCGCGCCCGGATCCCCCGACGACCCCTACCTGTGGCTGGAGGACGTGACCGGCGAGGCCGCCCTGTCCTGGGTGCGGGAGCGCAACGCGGAGACGGTCGCCGCACTGACCGCCGATCCCGCGTTCAAGGTCCTGGAGCGCGAGGTGCGCGAGGTCCTCGACGACGACGGCCGGATCCCCTACGTCGTCCGGCGCGGCCCCCACCTCTACAACTTCTGGCAGGACGCCGACCGCCTGCGCGGCATCTGGCGCCGCACCGGCCTGGAGGAGTACCGCACCGACCACCCGGCCTGGGAGACCGTCCTCGACCTGGACGCGCTCGCCGCGGCCGAGGGCGAGAAGTGGGCCTGGGCCGGCAGCAGCGTCCTGGCCCCCGGCCACCGCCACGCCCTCGTCATGCTCTCGCGGGACGGCGCCGACGCCTGCGTGGTGCGCGAGTTCGACCTGGAGACGCTGGAGTTCGTCGAGGACGGCTTCACCGTCGAGGAGGCCAAGACCCGGGTCGGGTGGATCGACCGCGACCACCTCTGGATCGGCACCGACTTCGGCCCCGGCACCCTGTCCTCCTCCGGCTACCCCCTCCAGGTCCGCCGCTGGCGCCGCGGCACCCCCCTGCACGAGGCCGAGCTCGTCTACGAGGGCCGCCCCACGGACCTCTCCGCCTCCGGCTGGCGCGACCACACCCCGGGCTTCGAACGGGACTTCGCCGTCCGCAGCGTCGACTTCTGGAACCAGGAGCTGTTCCTCCTCCCCGAGGAGGCCTCCGCCCCGCCGGAGAAGATCGACGTACCGGACGACGCCGTCACCGACGTCCACCGCGAGTGGCTCCTGGTCAACCCCCGTTCGCCGTGGCTGGGCCACCCCGCCGGCAGCCTCCTCGCCTTCGGCTTCGACGCCTACCGGGCGGGTGACAGGAGCCCGCAGGTCCTGTTCACCCCCGACGAGCGCACCGCACTCGCCGGCCACAGCTGGACGCGCAACCACCTCATCCTGCGCACCCGCGCCGACGTCTCCTCCCGCCTGGAACTCCTCACCCCCGGACCCGACGGCTGGACCCGGGCGCCCCTGGGCGGCGTACCGCCCCTGTCGACGGCCACCGTGACCTGCACCGACCCGGACGAGAGCGACGAGTACCTCCTCGACGTCACCGGCTACCTCCAGCCCTCCACCCTCTACCGCGGCGAGGCCGGGACCGCCGGCGGCGAGGTCCTCAAGCAGGCCCCCGCCCTCTTCGACACCGCCGGCCTCACCGTGAGCCGGTACTTCGCCACCTCGCCCGACGGCACCCGCGTGCCCTACTTCGTCATCGGCCCCGAGGACCGCCCCGGCCCCGGCCCCGCCCTGCTCTACGGGTACGGCGGCTTCGAGATCTCGATGGTCCCCCACTACAGCGCCGTCACCGGCCGCGCCTGGCTCGCGCGCGGCGGCACGTACGTCGTCGCCGGGATCCGGGGCGGGTGCGAGTACGGGCCCGCCTGGCACCAGGCCGCCCTCGGCGCGAACCGGGTCCGGGCCTACGAGGACTTCGCCGCCGTCGCCCGCGACCTCACCGCCCGGGGCATCACCACCCCCGCCCAGCTCGGCATCGAGGGCGGCAGCAACGGCGGCCTCCTCATGGGCGCCATGCTCACCCGTGAGCCCGGGCTCTTCGGCGCGGTCGTCGCCCACGTCCCCCTGCTCGACATGCTCCGCTTCCACAAGCTCCTCGCCGGGGCCAGCTGGACGGCCGAGTACGGCGACCCCGACGACCCCGCGGACCGGCCCCACCTCGAAGCCCTCTCCCCCTACCACCGGATCCGCACCGACGGCCCCCCGTACCCGCCGCTGCTCCTGCTCACCTCCACCCGCGACGACCGCGTCCACCCCGGGCACGCCCGCAAGATGGCCGCCCGGCTGCGGGAGGCGGGGCACCCCGTCCTCTTCCACGAACACCTCGGCGGCGGCCACTCCGGAGCCACCGACCACCAGCAGACCGCCTTCAACGAGGCACTCGTGCACACCTTCCTCCGGGAGCGCCTGACCCCGCCGAGGTGACCGACCGGCGCGCTGCCCCGCCCGCCGCGCCCGGCCTGGTGGAATGGACCCGGCCGACGGCCCGCACCGGGCCGCCGGCCGGCGACGGGAGCGGAGGACACGTGTCGGAACGCGACGGCCACCCCGCCGGCCGGGCCCCGTACCGGGCGCCGTCGCCGGCCGAGACGCTGGAGGCGATCGGCACGGGCGACGACGAGGCAGCCACCTGCCGGGAGCTGGCCGCACACCTCCTGGGCACCCTGTGCGACGCGGCCGCCGTCGACCTGACCGCCGGGGGCCGCACCCGGCGCGTCGCCGCGGCCGGAGACGTCCGCCTGCTCCGGGCCCCCGTACCGGTGCCGTCCGGACGGCCCGCCGTCCGCGCGGTCGACGAGGGCCACCCCCTGCGCAGCTGGACCCTCGGCCCGCACGCCGCCCCGGTGCACGGCCTCTGCGCGGCGCTGGCCCGGCACGGCACCTCGTACGGGACCCTCCTCGCGGTGCGCGCCGGCGCCGCCTTCACCGACCACGAGGCCGCCGCCGTGCACTTCGCGGCGCGCGTCGCGGCCGTGCACCTGCGCCACGCCCGCCGGCTCGCCGCCACCGAGCGCATCGCGCTCGACCTCCAGAGGGCCCTCGTCGCCGACCCCGGCCGGCCCCACCCGAACCTGCTGATCGCCGGCCGCTACCTGCCGGTCGGCACGAGCGCCCTGGTCGGCGGCGACTGGTTCGAGACCGTCCGGCTGCACTTCGGGCGGACCCTGCTGGTGGTTGGCGACGTGATGGGCCACGGCCTGGAGGCCGCCGTTGATATGAACGCCTACCGCTCCACGCTGCGCGAGGTGGCCGCCACCGAGCTCGCCCCGCACCGGGTACTGCGCCAGCTCGACACCCTCGTCGCCGACGACGCGGCCCGCCGCCCCGCCACCTGCCTGCTCGCCCGCGTCGACCCGGCGCGCGGCACCGCCCTCTTCGCGAGCGCCGGCCACCTGCCGCCCGCGGTGTTCTCCGCCGACGGCACCGGCCGGCTGCTGGACGTACCGGTCGGCCCCCCGCTGGGCACGGGCCTGGGCGGGTACGAGTCCGTGGCGCACCCCTTCACGGAGGAGGAGACGCTGGTCCTCTACACCGACGGGCTGGTCGAGCGGCGCGGCGAGGACATCGACGCCTCCCTGGCCCGGCTGACGGCCCTGCGCCTGCCGGCCTGCGCCGGGGCGGCGGAGGCGGCGGACGCGGTCGTGGCGGGCCTCGACGCCCGCCACGCCGAGGACGACGTCGCCGTCCTCGCGGCCCGCATCCGCGTCCGGGCGGCGCACCCGTGAGGCGCCCTACGCGTGGGCGCGGGCGATGAGGAGGGCGACGTCGTCGTGCGTGTCGGGGCGGCGCAGGGCGGACAGCAGGAGGTCGCAGGTCTCCTCGATCGGGCGGTGCGGGCCCGCCAGGAGGTCGGTCAGGGTCAGCAGCCGGGTGTCGATGTCCTGGTCGCGGGTCTCGACCAGCCCGTCGGTGTAGAGGACCAGCTCGTCGCCCTCCTCCAGGGTGAAGGCGCTGGTGTGGAAGGGGATCCCGCCGACGCCCAGGGGCACGGCCGTCGTCAGCTGGAGCAGCCTCGGATGGCGCCCGCTGCGCAGGTGCACGGGCGGCAGGTGGCCGGCCGTGGCGATGTGGCACAGCCGGGAGTGCGGGTCGTAGACGGCGTAGACGCAGGTGGCCATGGCCTCGCCGAGGTCGGCGGTCGCGGCGTCGAGGTGGGTGAGGACCGTCGCCGGATCGAGGCCGAGACGGCCCAGTGCCCGGGCCGTGGCGCGCAGCTGCCCCATGGTCGCGGCGGCGTTGATGCCGCTGCCCATCACGTCGCCGACGACCAGCGCGGTCCGGTCGCCGGTGAGCGGGATGACGTCGAACCAGTCGCCGCCGGTCTCGTCGGCCGCCCAGGCAGGCTGGTAGCGGTAGGCGATGTCCAGTCCGGGGGCGTCCGGCGGGTGCTGCGGCAGCAGGTGGCGCTGGAGGGCGAGGGCGGCGTGGCGCTGGCGCTGGTACCAGCGGGCGTTGTCGATGGACACCGCCGCGTGGGCGGCCAGTTCGGAGGCGAGCAGGACGTCGTCCTGGCCGAACGGCGCGGGGTTGCGGGCGCGCTTGAGGTCGAGGGTGCCCAGCACCTGGCTGCGGGCGATCAGCGGGACGGCGAGGTACGAGTGGACCCCCGCCTCGCCCAGCAGCCGGGCGGCCTCCTCGTCGCGGGCGATCCGCGGCAGGTCCTCCGGCGTGACGTGCGGTACGAGGACGGGCCGGGCGGTCCGGGCGCAGCGGGTCACCAGCCGGTCGGTGCGGTACAGCGACACGTCCCCGACGGGGTCGGCGGCGTCCTCGGCGGGGGTGCGGTAGCCCGCCTTCACCGCCAGCGCCCGGAAGCGTACGGCCCCCTCGTCCGGTCCGTCGCCCGGCCGGCCGCCGGTCAGCACGGTGTCGAGGACGTCGACGGCGGCGATGTCGGCGATCTCGGGGACGGCGACGTCGGCCAGCTCCCGGGCGGTGATGTCCAGGTCGAGGGTGGTGCCGATGCGCACCGAGGCGTCCGCGATCAGCGACAGCCGGCGCCGGGCGTGGGCGGCGGAGACGGCGGCCCGGTGCTGCTCGGTGACGTCCACGACCGACACGGCGACGCCGATCACCCGGGAGGACTGGTCCTCCAGCCGGTAGATCGACACCAGCCAGGCGCGCTCGCCCGCGTCCTCGGAGATCCGGCCGGTGGTGAAGTTGTCCAGGACCGGCACGCCGGTCTCCATGACCTCGTGCATCCGGGCCTCGACCGCGGGCGCGTCCAGGAAGGGCAGTATGTCGCCGATCCGCTGGCCGATGTGCCGTTCGGACGGCACCCCGTTGATCCGCTCCAGGGCCGGGTTGACCAGGACGTAGCGCAGGTCGACGTCGAGCACGGCCAGCCCGATGGGGGACTGGTCGACCATCCGCAGGGAGAGCGCCAGGTCGCGCTCGACCCGGCGCAGGGTGGCCTGCTCGGAGGCGAGCCCGAGCGCGTACGTCCCGCCGTGGTCGGCCTGGAGCCGCATGTTGCGGAACTCGACGACGACCGTGTGCCCGTCGCGGTGCCGTATCGGGAAGGACCCGGCCCAGGCGCCCTCGCCCGCCATCACCCGCGCGAACAGGCCGAGGACCTCGTCGCGGTCGTCCTCCTCCACCAGCAGCGTCGCCGCGAACCGGCCCAGCGCCTCCTCGGCCGGGTAGCCGAACAGGGTGGCGGCCTGCGGGCTCCACAGGCGGATGCGGCCCTCGTCGTCCAGCACCACCGCGGCCACTCCGAGGACGTCCAGGAGGCCGCCCGCCGAGGGGGTCCCGGCCGGCGGGGACGGAGCCGGCCCGGCGGCAGGGGGCTCCACCCCGGGGCCGTCGGCCGGCGGGGCGGGCTGCGCATCGGCCATCACCGGCCTCCTCACCCGGACGGAGCTCCTTCCATGCTGGGCCCCCGCATCCGGCCCGGCGACCCGGCGGGGGCCATCGGGGCCGCCGGTGGGGGCCGGGGCACCGCCGCGCCGTGCGGTGTCCCGGCCGGCCGGTCAGTGGAAGAGCATGGAGGCGCCCCCGGCCGCCGTGGTGACGGAGCCCGGGCACAGGAAGCTGCCCGAGACCTTGGTGGCGGTGAAGGCGCGGTTGACGTACTTCCTGGTGGTCCCGTCGCGGTCCCAGACGAGGTTCGAGGCCTTGTAGCGGCAGGAGACGAAGCTCTGCTGCCCGGTGATGTCGATCAGGTCCGTCCGGGCGGTGGCGGCCGCGTCGTCGAACGTGAAGGCCGGGTTGTTGTTGAGGGTGGCGGTGATCCCGCCGTTGCAGGCGAGGTTTCCGCCGGGCTTGTTGATGCTGGTGCGGTCGACGGTGAGGGCGCTGGGGGGATTGGCGCTGGTACGGGCGTCGGTCCAGGTGCAGGTGTTGCCCGAGACCACGATGACGCCGTCGGCCTGCTGGCCGGCGGCGGGGCCCAGGGCGGCGGCGCTGGTCACACTGCCGACGGTGGCCGCGAGGGCCAGGGCCGCTACGGCGAGTTTCGCGCGGTGCATCATGTCGCTCCTCCGTGACACGTCCTTGTGGGGGTGTGGTGCGAGGGCGGTACCGAGTGCGCCAGGGAGCGTCCCACAGGGTCCTCGAGAAGTCATGAGTGATGTCATGCCCGTGTCAAGCATGGCCGGAATGCGGCGGTCCCCGGGTGCCGGGCCGCGGCGCGGGGGTCAGGGGACGTCGGAGTCCGGGGGTTCGGCCTCGTAGGCGTGCGGGGCGTCGCCCTGCCACTCGATCAGGTGCGGTGCGCCGCCCAGGACCACCTCGTCGGGGTCCGGCACCTCGGCGCGGCGCAGGAACTCGATGACGTCGGGGTCCGAGTGCGCGACGCCCAGGACCGACTCGCGGCCCCCGGCGCGCAGGCTCACCCGGCGGCCTCCCGACGGGGAGACGCGGTGGACGACGATCGGCGCGTGCTCCACCCCTCCACCCTGGATCCGGCCCGGGGCGACCGCATCCCGACGCGCGGCCGTCCGGTGGGACGCCCCGAGGAGTGATCATGGGATAGTCGGAGTGCCGCGCCGGTCGTCCGGCGCGCAGAGCCGGCCGTGCGGTCCGACCAGGGGGAGACAGGCAGTGGGGACGACGGGAGCCGTGGAGATCACCTCCGAGGCCGAACTGAGGGAACTGCTCGGCCCGGTGGAGCCGGTGGCCGCCGCGAAGGCGCGGCCGGCCCTGCACGAGCACCACCGGCAGTGGATCGCCCGGTCCCCGCTCTGCCTGATCGGGACCTCGGCCGCCGACGGCAGCTGCGACGTCTCCCCGAAGGGGGACCCGCCCGGCTTCGCCAAGGTCCTCGACGACACCACCCTCGTGATCCCGGACCGCCCCGGCAACCGCCGCGCCGACAGCTACCGCAACGTCCTGGCCAACCCGCGGGTCGGCCTGCTCTTCCTGGTCCCCGGCCGGGGCGACACCCTCCGTGTCAACGGCCGCGCCCGGCTGCTGCGCGACGCGCCGTTCTTCGACACGATGACGGTCAAGGGCCACCGGCCCTCGATCGCCCTCCTCGTGGAGACCGAGGAGATCTACTTCCACTGCTCCCGGGCCTTCCTGCGCTCCGGGCTGTGGCGGACGGAGACCTGGGACCCCGACGCCGCGCCCTCCCGGGCGAGGATCTCCAAGAGCCTGGAGAAGACCGACCGGCCGCTGGAGGAACTGGAGCGCTACTACGGCCCCCAGTACGCCCGGAACGACCTGTACGCCTGACACCGGCCCCGGGCCCGTGCCCGCGGGCGGGGCCGCGTGGCAGGCTGGAGCCATGTGCGGCCGCTACGTCTCCACCCGCAGCCCCGAAGACCTGACGGGCCTCTTCGGTGCCACCCCGCCCGGCCCGGACCTGGTCCTCCCGCCGAGCTGGAACGTCGCCCCCACGGACCCGGTCTGGGCCGTACTGGAGCGCGCCGACCGCGAGAGCGGGCTCGTGGAGCGGCGGCTGCGGCCCCTGCGCTGGGGGCTGGTGCCCTCCTGGTCGAAGACCGCGGACGGCGGCGCCAGGATGATCAATGCCCGGGTCGAGACGGTGGGGGAGAAGCCGGCCTACCGCCGCGCCTTCGCCAAACGCCGCTGCCTGCTGCCCGCCGACGGCTTCTACGAGTGGGAGGCCGTCCCCGCCACCGCGACCGCGAAGGCCTACAAGCAGCCGTACTTCATCAGCCCGCAGGACGGCGCGGTGATGGCCATGGCGGGCCTGTACGAGTTCTGGCGCGACCCCTCCGTCGCCGACCCGGACGACCCGGCCGCCTGGTGGGCGACCTGCACCGTCCTCACCACCGAGGCCACCGACGCCGCCGGCCGCGTCCACCTCCGCATGCCGCTGGCCCTCGCCCCGGCCCACTACGACGCCTGGCTGGACCCCGCGCACGAGGACCCGGCCTCCCTGCGCGCCCTCCTCACCACCCCGGCCGACGGCCTCCTGGAGGCCCGCGCGGTCACCACGGCGGTCAACAGCGTCCGCAACAACGGCCCCCGCCTCCTCAGTGACGCCCCCGCCCCACCGGGCGCGTAGCCGTTCCGCCCGCCCGGTGGGCGCCGGGTGGGTGCCGGGTGGGTCAGGACGGGCCGAGTGCCCCGCGCAGGGCGGCCGCCGAGGTGAAGACGTGGCCGTGCAGGCCGAGGGCGCGGGCGGCGCGGACGTTCTCCTCGCGGTCGTCGACGAACAGGACGGCGTCCCCCGCGACGCCGAGCGCGCGCAGGCACCACGCGTAGGCGGCCGGATCGGGCTTGGCGTGGCCGATGCGGCAGGACAGGGCGCGCACCCGGAAGTGCGCGAGCCAGGGGTGGTGGCGCTCGTAGTGGGCGGCCAGCTCTTCCGGGATGTTCGACAGCAGGGCGACCGTGCGCCCGGACGCGGCCAGCTCCCCGATCAGTTCCACCATCTCCTCGTCCACCGCGCTCCAGCTCGCGACGTCGGCCTCGACGAGCGCGGCCGTGCGGGCCGCGTCGAAGCGGGTGCCGAGGGCGTCGGCGACCAGGCCCCAGTAGCCGGGGCCGGTCACCCGCCCGGCGTCGTAGGGCGGCCGCAGGGACCAGTAGGCCTCCCAGAACGGCGCCTCGGGCACGGCGGCCGTCTCGACGAGCCGGGCCTTCCCCGCCGGGGACTGCACCCGGGCGATGACGCCGAAGAGGTCGAAGAGCAGGGTCCCGGGGGTCACGTCCGTCGCGCTCATCCCGTCACACCTTCCGTACGGTCACGCCGGCCGCCGCCAGCGCGTCGGTCGCGTCCTGCGGGGCCGCCTCGTCGGTGACGACGGCGTGCAGCGCGGAGGCCGGCAGGACATGGGCGAGGGCGGTGCGCGAGAGCTTCTGCGACTCGGTGACCGCGATGACCCGGCGGGCCGAGGCGACCGCCGCCCGCTTGACGGCGGCGTCGGCCAGGTCGTAGGCGGTGAGCCCGTCGGCCGCCGTCAGGCCGCAGCAGCCGATGACCGCCGTGTCGAAGCGCAGCGCCGCCAGGGAGGCCTCCGTGAGCGGACCGGTCAGGGCCAGCTCGCCGCGGCGCGGCGCCCCGCCGGGCAGCAGCAGCGTCAGGCGGGGCGCGTCGGCCAGGGCGTTGGCGGCGTGCAGCGACAGCGGCATGACCGTCATCCTGCGCGGGTGCAGCGCGCGGGCCACCTCCAGGCAGGTGGTCCCGCTGTCCAGGACGACCGACTCCCCGTCCGCCAGCAGGGCGGCGACCTCGGCGGCGAGGCGCCGCTTCACCTCCAGGCCGTCGCGGGCGCGCAGCGGGAAGGGGGTTTCCTCGCCGCGCAGCAGCAGGCTGCGGGCCCCGCCGCGGTAGCGCTCCAGCACCCCCTGTTCGGCCAGGGCCTCCAGGTCGCGCCGGATCGTCATCTCGGAGGCGCCGGTGAGCTCCGCGAGCTCGGCGACGCTACGGCTGCCACGGGCGCGCACGGCGTCGGTGATCTGCCTCAGGCGGTCTGCACTCATCCCTCGATTGAACATTCGGTGTGTTTGAAAAGCAAGTTTCGAACATGCCTGATGTTTGTTATGTTCGAAACCATGGAGATCGGGAACGTCGTGAAGGCCGTGCCGACGGCCGCCGCACTCAGGAGGGCGCGGGGGGCCACCGCCGCCTGCTTCGCCCTCAACGGATTCGTCATGGGGATGTGGATCGTCCACATCCCCGCAGTGGAACGGCGCACCGGCGTCGGACACGCCCTGCTGGGCTGGCTCCTTCTGCTCCTCGGTGCCGGTGCCTTCGCCGGGATGCGGCTCGCGGGCCCGCTCACCGACCGCTTCGGCGCCCGCCTGGTCGTCCCCGCCGGTGCGGGACTGTGCAGCGCCGCGGTGGTCCTGCCCGCCCTGGCCGCCGACGCCCCGGCGCTGGGCGGGGCCCTGCTGCTGCTCGGATTCGGCAACGGCTGCCTGGACGTCGCTATGAACACCCACGCCGTCCAGGTCGAACGCGGCTACGGGCGGCCCGTCATGTCCGCCTTCCACGCCGTGTTCTCCGTCGGCGGCGTGCTCGCCGCCCTGGCCGGGGCCCTCGCGCTCGGCGCCGGCCTGCCCACCGCCGCCACCCTGGGCGCCACCGCCCTCGCCGGACTCCTCGTCGCGCTCCTCCTCGCCCCCGCCCTCCTGTCGAAGGAACCCGCGCCCGGCCCCGCGCCCGCCGCCCGGACCCGTCGCCGTACGCCGCCGCGCATCCGGACGCTCGCCGTTCTGGCCTTCCTCCTGATGCTCTGCGAGGGCGTCGCCAACGACTGGAGCGTGCTCCACCTGAGGGACTCCTTCGACGCTCCCCCCGCCACCGCCGCGCTCGCCTACGGGGCCTTCGCCACCGCCATGACCGCCGGCCGCCTCCTCGCCGACCGCATCGCCGCCCGGACCGGCCCGGTCGCCGTCCTGCGCCGCGGCGCCGCTCTCGCCGGGAGCGGGCTGGCCCTGGCCGTCGCCGCGCCCGCCGTCCCCGTGGCCCTCGCCGGCTGGACCCTCTTCGGGGCCGGCCTCTCCGGCTGTGTCCCGCAGCTGTTCAGCGCCGCCGGCCACGCCGACCCGGACGCCGCCGGAACCAACGTCTCCCGCGTCGCGGGACTCGGCTACCTCGGCATGCTCGCGGGCCCGGCCGTCATCGGTCCGCTCACCCGCCTCGTCCCGCTCGGCCCGACCCTCCTGCTGCCCGTGGCCTGCTGCGCCTTCGCCGCCCTGGCCGCGCCCGCCCTCCGTCCGGTCCCCACCCCGAACTCCTGTATGTCAGGCAATAGTTCGACTTGAGAGTTGTTTCAACGAAAGTCGGACAATCATGTGGCCGGTATGGGAGGGTGCTGCACGCGGCGGCGCACCATCGAGCGCAGCCGTCACTGGGGAGGTCACATGCGTGGATCACTGCTGCGTAAGTCCCGGTCCGTCCTGGCGGGCTCGCTCATGGCGCTGGGGATCGTCGGCCTCGGCGCCGCACCGGCCAGCGCGTGGTCGGGCGGGAACGTCTGGGTCAACTTCGGCAGCTGGAACTGTCCGGCCGGCGGGTCGGTCGTCGGCGTCTACTGGGCCGTCGACACCTATTCGAGCGGGCCGGCCGGCGGGGACTGGGGCGACAACGTCATCTACCCGCGCGTGCGCGTGGGTTCGGGCGCGTTCAACACCCTGAGCTACCAGACGATGTGCAAGAAGTGGGGCTGGTACACCTACCGCGGCGTGGTGTCCCAGCGCACCCTGACCCCGTACAAGTCGGGCCTGAGCTACACCTACTGACGCGGGGCCCCGAGGCCGGCGGCGGCGTCCCCTGTCCGAGGAGGGGGCGCCGCCGTCCTGCCGTCCGGGGGGGGGCAGGGGCCGGGGGCGGGTCATCCCGGAGGCGGGGCGGCGGCTGCGGGGGGAGGCTCGGCGGTCGGGTAGTTCTCGCCGAGCACGGTGTCGAACAGGGTGCTCACGTCGCGGGCGGTCAGGCCCTGTTCGCGCGCCTCCCGCATCCACTCCCCGAGCCGGGTCCGCAGCGGGGACTCCGGTGCGGTCTGCGGGCTGGCGAGGGAGCGGGTGATGAACGTGCCCGAACCCTGGCGCACCTCGACCAGGCCGGAGCGCTCCAGCTCCCGGTAGGCCTTGAGGGTGGTGTTGGGGTTGACCTTCGTGGTGGCGGCGACCTGCGCCGCGGTGGGCAGCTTGTCCCCTTCGGCCAGCGCCCCCATGCGCAGCGCCTGCTCCACCTGCCGGACGATCTGGAGGTAGGCGGGCAGGCCGCTGCGGCGCTCGATGCGAAACACGACCACGGTGCCGCCTCCTTGATCATCGGGGGTGTCGGTCCAGCCTAGGGGGTGTCCGGGCGGTGCTCAGCGCCCGCTCCGGCTCACAGGGCGCCCTTGCGGGTCCACCCCAGGAACACCCCCACGAGGACCGCGGTGAGCCCCAGCAGTACCCCGGCGGCGATCCACTGCATGCCCGCCATCTGGTCCCGGCCGAAGTACTCCCAGACGGTGTTGACGATCCCGTGCGCCGCCCGGCAGTTGTCGGGCGAGGCGTCGTGGACGCAGGTGCTCCATCCGTAGAGCCGTCCGGAGGCGGTTCCGACCCACTGGTCCACCTGCACCACGTCCCACATCCTCGGCGGCGGCCCGTCGAGCGGGGTGACGAGGCGGCGCGGCGTGGCGAGGCCCTCCTTGAGGACGTCGCCGGCGAAGAGGGCGACGCCGGAGACCACGAAGGTGAGGGTCATGGCCGGCACGGCCCGGCGCAGCAGGGCCCCGACGGCGATGCCCAGCGAGGTGGTGAACAGGGCCGTCGCCACCAGGACGGGCCCGCTGGAGGCGAACAGGCCGCCGTTGAGCCAGTCGGCGGCCGCGAGCGGTCCGGCCGACCGCCACCACCAGCCGTACACCAGGCCGAGGACCCCCGTCGTCAGCGCCGCCAGCGCCAGCGCGAAGCCCAGCTTCCACAGCAGCCAGCGGCCCCGGGTGACGGACTGCGTGGTGACGAGCCGGGCGGTCCCCTGCTCCCGGTCGGCGGCGACGAGCGGGGCGCCGAGGAAGACGCCGAACAGCAGGGGCAGCCACCCCAGGGCGTTGCCGAAGGAGTTCAGCTCCTCGGCTGCCCGGGTGCGGACCACCGGGTTGATGTCGGTGTCGGGTGCGGTCGGCCAGTGGGCGGAGTGCAGGATGTCCAGCGCTGCCGAACGCCGGTAGAGCATCCAGGCCGTACCGAGGACGATCGCGGCGGCGCAGAGGACCAGCGCGGTGCGGTGCTGGCGGGCCAGGAGCCAGGCGAGTCCGCGCAGCCGGCGTGCGCGGCCGGGCGCGGCGGCGGGGCGGGTCGCGGCCGGGGCGGGGGAGTGCGTGCTCATGCGGAGGCCTCCTTCCGGTGGCAGGGGACGGCGGTGGGGGAGAGCAGCGCGGGAGCGTCCGGGGAGCGGAGGTAGGCGAGCAGGACCTCCTCCGTGCTCGGCTCCGACAGCTGCCACGCGGGGTCCAGCGGTCCCTCGCGCCGCACGAGGGCGGAGAAGTGGCGCCCGGAGGTGCGCACTTCGACGACGGTGTGCGCGTTCAGGGCGGACGGCGGGCCGTCGTCCGCCGCCACCCCGCTGACCAGGGTGTGCATCGGCACCAGCTCGTCGGTCTCGCCCGCCATCCGCATGCGGCCGCCGTCGAGGACGAGGACGTAGTCGCACATGTCCTCGATCTCGGTCAGCAGGTGGGAGGACATCAGCACGGTCGTCCCGTGCCGGGCTGCCTCCGACAGCAGCAGCGCTCCCAGGTCCTCCCGGGCGACCGGGTCGAGGTCGGCCATCGGCTCGTCCAGCAGGAGCAGTTCCGGCCGCTTCCCGAAGGCCAGCGCGAACGCCACCCGCGTCCGCTGGCCGCCCGACAGGTCCCCGGCGCGCGCCCGGAGCGGAACCTGCCCGGAGAGGACGACCCGCTCGGCCGCCTCCTGGTCCCAGCCCGGGTTGAGCTCCTGGCCCATCCGCAGGTGCTCCGCGACGGTGAAGCGCTTGAACAGCGGCTTGTCCTGCCCGAGGTAGGCCCATCTGGCCATGGTGGCCGGCTCGGTGACGGGGGCCCCGAAGACCCGCACCTCACCGGCCGAGGGCTCCAGAAGGCCGGCTGCCAGGGCCAGCAGGGTGCTCTTGCCGGCCCCGTTGGGCCCCACCAGGGCGGCGACCCGGCCCGCCGGGATCCGGAAGGAACAGTCCTTCAGCGCCCAGTCGCGCCGGTACCTCCGGCCCAGCCCGCGGGCCTCCAGGGCCCAGCGGGTGCCTGCCGCGGCGGATGCGGTCGTATCGCGCACGGCTCCCCCTTTCCGTGAATCCACTAGGGAACTAATGGAATCATGGAGTCATGGTGCGGCCCTGTCAAACAGCGGCCGGACCGCCGGGGTGTCGCGCCGGGAGCTCAGGAGGACGCGGGCCCCGGGGGCCGCGGGACGGACACCTGGTGCAGGCGCAGGGCGAGCTGGAGCTCCAGGGCCCGGTCGGGCGACTGCCAGTCGGGGCCGAGGAGGCGTCCGATCCGCTCCAGGCGCTGCACCACGGTGTTCACGTGGACGTGCAGCGCCTCCTTGGCCCGGGCCTGGCTCATGCCCGAGGCGAAGTAGACCCGCAGCGTGTGGAGCAGGTCGCTGCCGCGCCGGGCGTCGTAGTCCAGGACCGGCCCGAGCGCCGCCCGGACGTACGCCGACAGGTCCGGCCGGTCGCCCAGGAGGACGCCGAGGAACCCGAGCTCGGAGAGGGTGCTGCCGTCTCCGGCCCGACCCAGCGCGCACAGCGTCGTCAGGCAGCGCAGGGCCTCCGCGTGCGCGGCGGGCAGCGCCGCGGGGCCGTCCTCCGCCAGCGCCGCGCCGACCGTCACCGGTCCTCCCACGGCCCGGCCCAGCGCCGCCGCCAGCCCGGCGGCGTCCGCGCCCGGGGTCTGCGAGGGGGCCAGCAGTACGGCGTGGTCGTGGTGCACCCCGGCCAGCCCCCGGCGCTCCCGGGCCTGGTGCGCGGCGGCCGCGAGCAGCCGGGTGCGCGGGGCGGTGTCGCTGTGCAGGACGAACAGGGCGTGCGGGCGGGCCAGGTCGACCCCCAGCCGGCGGGCGCGTTCGGCCAGCCCCGCCGGATCTCCGGACGGGCCGAGGAGGTCTCCGAGCAGCTCCCCGCGGATCCGGTCCTCGGTCTGCGCGACCGACCGCCGCAGGAGCAGCAGCAGGGCGGTGACCATCGCGGCCCGTTCGAACAGGCGCCGCCCGGCCTCGTCCAGCCCGGGCCGGCCGGTCAGCGTGACGCTGCCCAGGAGTTCGGGACCGGCCAGCACGGCGCACACCCAGGACCCGCCCTCCGCGACCGCCCGCCCGCTGGTCCGGGAGGCGGTCACGGCCCGGGCCGGGGGCGCCGCCAGACGGGTCCGCGAGCGGGCCAGCTCCGACCCGTCGGCGTCGTGGACGAGCGTGCCCCCGTCCAGGAGCGCGCCGATGGCCGCGGCCACCTCGCCGAGGTCCCCGCCGCGCAGGACCAGGCCCGTGAGCCGGTCGTGCGCCTCCTCGGCCCGGCGCAGCGCGTCGCTGCTCTCCTGGATGGTGCGGGAGGCGACGCCCAGTTCGGCCAGCGCCCGGCGGGTCTCCTCCAGCAGCCGGGCCCCGTCGATGGCGATCGCGGCGTGGTCGGCGAGCGAGGACAGCAGCGCCACCTCCCGCGGGCTGAACTCGCGCGGGCTGCGGTCGGCGGCGAACAGCACCCCGATCACCTTCGCGCCCAGGCGCAGCGGCACCCCCAGGATGGCGTGCAGGTCCTCCTCGCCGACCGCGCTGTCGATGGGACCGGTGTGCCGGAAGCGCGGGTCGCGCTGGTAGTCGCCCGTGGCGTACGGGCGGGCGGTCTGCGCGACCAGCCCGCCCAGCCCCTCGCCCATGCCGAGCCGCAGCTGCTGGAACGCCGCCGAGACCGAGCCGTCGGTGACCCGCATGAAGGTGTCGCCGGCGGCCTCGTCGTTGAGGGAGAGGTAGGTGACGTCGGTGTGCAGCAGCTGCTTGGCCCGGTGGGTGATGGCCCGCAGCACCGCGTCCAGGTCCCGCAGCGCCGCCAGGTCGCCCGCCGTGTCGAACAACGCGGTCAGCTCCGCCTCGCGCGTCCGGTGCTGGGCCAGCGTCCGGTGGACCTCCAGGGCGACCCCGGTGGCCTCCTCCAGGGCGGCCAGCTCGGCGGCGGAGGCGCCCGCCGCGCGCGCGGACGCCGCCGGCCGGGAGAACTCCTCGGCCGGCGCGCCCTGGGCCAGCAGCCCGAGCAGCTCCCGCAGCCCCGCCTCGCTCACGCCGCCGAGCATACGGGCCCGCCGCTCAACGCCCGCCGGAGGAGCCCGCCGTGGCCGCCGGAACGGCCTGGCGGGATCCCGTGAGGCTGCGGCCCCTCGTTTCACGGGCGGCGACCGCGGCGATCGTCGTGACCAGCGCCGCCGCGCACAGGTAGACGGACACCGGGACGGACGACCCGTACGACTTCAGCAGCTCGACGGCCACGATCGGCGCCAGCGCCCCGCCGAGGAGCGAGGCCAGCTGCGAGCCCATCGAGGCGCCGGAGTACCGCACCCGGGTGTCGAACATCTCCGAGATGAAGGCCGCCTGCGGACCGTACATCGCCCCGTGCAGCAGCAGCCCGGCCGTCACGGCGACGGCGATCACGGCGAAGGACCGCGAGTCGAGCAGGGCGAAGAAGGCGAACGCCCACCCGGCCATTCCGACCGACCCCACCAGGGTCACCGCCCGCCGCCCGATCCGGTCCGACAGCGCCCCCCACAGCGGGATGGTCACGAAGTGCACGGCCGAGCCGATCAGCACGGCGTTGAGGGCGTCCGACTTGGGCAGGTGCAGGTGGACGGTGACGTACACGAGCAGGAACGCGGTGAGGACGTAGTAGGAGACGTTCTCCCCCAGCCGGACCCCGATGGCGGTGACCACGTCGCGCCCGTGGGACCGGAACACCTCGACCACCGGCGTCCGCGGCCGCCGCCCCGCGGCCTCCTCGGCCTCGGCCCGGGCCCGCGCCTCCAGGAACGCCGGCGACTCGGACACCGACACCCGGATCCACAGCCCCACCACCACCAGCACCCCGGACAGCAGGAACGGAACCCGCCACCCCCAGGCGAGGAACGCCTCGTCCGACTGCACGGCGGCCAGCAGCGCCAGCACCCCGGTGGCCAGGAGGTTCCCGCCGGGCGCCCCGGCCTGCGGCCACGACGCCCAGAACCCGCGGCTGCGGTCGTTCCCGTGCTCGGCGACGAGCAGCACGGCCCCGCCCCACTCCCCGCCCAGCGCGAACCCCTGCACCAGCCGCAGCACGGTCAGCAGCACGGGCGCGGCCCCGCCGACGCTCGCATGGGTGGGCAGCAGCCCGATGGCGAAGGTGGCCCCGCCCATCATGAGCAGGCTCACCACCAGCAGCCTCTTGCGCCCGATCCGGTCCCCGAAGTGCCCGAACACGACCCCGCCGAGCGGCCGCGCGGCGAACCCGACGGCGTAGGTCAGGAACGCCAGCAGGGTCCCCACGAGGGGGTCGCTGGCGGGGAAGAACAGGGTGTTGAAGACGAGCGCGGCGGCGGATCCGTAGAGGAAGAAGTCGTACCACTCGATGGTGGTCCCGACGAGACTGGCGGCGACGATCCTGCGTATGCCGGACGGGCTGGTTCTGCTCGCTGCGGGGGAGGCCATGTGCACCACTTCCAGGGGGTCTGCGGGGACGTCGGGTGTCGCCACAACGTAGAAGTCCGCCGATCAGCGGCATATGTGGCGGGCCATCACAATCAACCGCCGTCTTGTGTGCAACGACACCACAGGGCCATGGGTGGCTCATTCACACCCCCGGAGCGACCCCCTCCATATCGCGCCGGATGTGCAGAATTCCACCCGTTTTAGAGGGTCGGTGCGTACTCTCGTGCTGGTTCGGTGCTGGTTACGGAGCGTTGAGGGTGCGGCATTCGTTGGCAGAGAGGGGTACATGGGGATCCGGTCCGGAACCGCAAGGCGGTGCGACTCGGAGGCCCGTCCCGGTGTGAGGTGTGCGCCTCGGTGCCAGCAGTTCTGTGCGGCCGCCGGGTGTCGGCGCGCGGTGGGACGCTTGAGCGTCGACACCGGGGAGGGCGCACGCACGGCGATCGATTGGGTCGTCCACGAGGGCGCTGGAGCACGATCCGGATGGCTGGGTGCTGGTCGGCCCCTGTGTTCCGACGCCGTCGGTGCGAACCTGCGTCAAGGGCCTCGGTGGGGAGTCGGGCGGCCCGTCATCCGTGTCTCAGACGGGGCCTGGCTGGACGACAAGCCCGCATGCGGATTCGGAGAGGGCGCCTCCGGGAGGGGCTGCGGGAGGCTGCCAGCGACTACAGGGGCGGAACTGACCTTTTTCTGGGCGGCATTGACGACATCGACCAACGCGTTGGTGCACTGGGTTGGCGAATCGATGGCCTCGACCTGCACTGGTCCTTCGACGTCGCCTCCAGCAAGGGCACGGTGGTGAAGACCCCGCAGCCGAAGCACCCCCGCGAGGACTGCGGCGCACCACGCTCCCACGACTGCTGCTGCAGGGCGCCTCGGCATTCCGGTCCCGGTAGCAGTGGTCAGTCAAAGGACGACGTCGAGATAGTGCCGGACCGGATCGAAGAGCCCGTACGGGATGTACTGCGGGATCTCCGGCAGCGTCACCCACGCGACCTCGGCGACTTCATCGGAGGCCGCCACATGCGCGGTTCCACCGGCCGCCTCGCAGGCGGTGTACGACACTCGCCAACCGGTGATCGGATGGACCCGCTCGCCCAGTCGAACAACGGCGACCACGTCCAGGCCCGTCTCCTCCTTCGTCTCGCGGACGGCGGCTTCCTCACAGGACTCGCCCGGTTCGACTTTGCCCGCTGGGAACTGCCAGGAGAGTTGGCCCTCAGGGGCTCGTCGCCGGATGAGCAGTACTCGACCCCCGTGAACCACGACGGCCCCGGCGACCCGGCGCACCCATCGGGAATTGCCGCTTGGCGATGTCTCGCGGTCGCTCACGTCAGCCTCCGTCGTTTGGGCCGAGGAGCCGTGGGAGCATCTTTCTGGCTTGCTCCTGTCAGCCCGTGAGGGGCCGCTGTCGTCTGCGCGCATCAGATGCCGGACTCGTCGGACCGCGGTCGAGGCATTCGGGTGAATGTGCCTGCGGCTCCATGTACGCATAGGCGCAGGGCCGGGATTCTTTGTGGATGATCACTGCTTCTTTACAGCGGGCGGCCGTGCTGGTGGCGAGCGCGGCTCTGCTGGGTGCCGCTCCGGCCGGTGCTCCGCGCGAGTCCTGGGACACGACGGAGAGGTGCGTTCAGACGGATTGGGACAGCCGCCGCATCCCCACGCGGACAGGGAACTCCGAGCTCGGATGGCAGCACTTCTCCCGTCCGCACGGCATCACGAGCTGCAGGCTCATCGACGCTGCCCTCAACGGCAAGCCCGACAAGCTGTCCGACCAGCAGCGGAACCTTGAGTACTGGGGGTCGGCGATCAAGAACGGCCGTCAGGTCGACTTCGTGGTCAAGGTCCGCTACGCCAAGACCACCGACGACGGCAGGTACGAAGCGCCCGGAGCGAAGGGGAAGGTCGGAGTCATCACGGCCTATTGCCGGGGGATGCAGAAATGTCCGTCATGGGTCAACTGACCTGCTCCGAGGGCTGCCTCTCCCGCGCGCAGAGTGCCGTTGCCGCGGCCCTGTGGCACTACACGGACACTCCCATTGCCAGGCCGTACTACGTCCGAGGGTGCGTACCCGAGCCGGACGGCGCGGCAGTGATCGTCGCGCTGTGGACCGGCCCGATTGCTCGGGAGAAGAGGAACCTCGTCCTGCTCGTGCCGCTGGTGTCGGGCGGACTGCCTGTCCCGCCGCGGGGCGTGGTCGCGGGGCTGATGCGGCTCGGCCGCGGGACGCACCTGTTCGGCTCCGTCGGGCGGCGTTTCGACGGCAAACCCCTCCTTGACGGCAGTGCCCTGGTGGAAGGCGAGGGCCGGCCCTGCCTGTGTGACGGTGGCCCGGAACCCGAAGGGCCGCGGGGCTTCTACTTCGAGCGCCCCGGCGAACCGAGGCGCTACCCATGACCGACGGACCAGGCTGAGATCGCCCCCCGCCCTGCGGGCACTGCTCCACCACTGGGTCGGTACACGTCGGCTTGGGGCCATGACGCCCGGGCCTCGGACGGACGGCTCACGGAGGGCCTCCTGCACCAGGTTCTGCGGGAGCATGGCGACCCGCTGCCTGGAGATCGCGGTGGCGTGGTGGGTCCTGGACAAGACGGGCAACAGTGCCCTGCTGGGCCTCGTCATGGGGGTCGGCATCGGCGCGGACGTGCTCTCCCGCGGCGCCTTGGGCTGGGTCGGCGACCGGTTCCGTCCGCAGCGGGTCGTCCTGTGCTGCTTCCTCGCCTCGGCCGTCGTCAGCGCGGTGCTGACCGCGCTGGCCTTCGCCGGCGTCTACCACCTGTGGACCGTGCTGCTCGGGGTGGTGCTGCTCGGCGTCAGTCTCGGGCTGCGGGAACCGCTGCTGATGTCCACGATCCGCAGCCTGATGGACGCCTCCGCCGTCGCGGGCGCCGTACGCGTGCGCAGCGCGATGATGTCGCTGTCGTCCTTCGCCGGACCGGTCGTGGCCGGCGTGCTGATCGGCCCCCTCGGCTACTCGGCCGTCCTCGGTGCCACGTGCTGCGCCATCCTCGTCTGCGCGGCTCTCGCGGCCCTGCTGAGGGTGCCGGAGGGCGAGCGGACCGACGCGTCACGGAAATCCGGCCCCACCGGCTGGGCGACCGAGGCCAAAGCCGGGTTCCGGGCGATCCGCCGGGTCGTGCCCGAGTGGCGGCTCGCCCTGCTCACGATGGTGGTCGACTTCGCGCTCTTCCCGGTCTTCGCGCTCGTCGTTCCGGTACTGGTCGCCGCCCACTACCCGGGCAAGACCTGGGTGCTGAGCATCGTGGAGTCGGCGTTCGGCGTGGGAATGATCGCGGGCAGCGCCGTCCTGGTCCGCAAGAGCAACTCCCTGCTGGGGCGGCGCCGTACCGTACCGGCCGGGTTCGCGCTGCTCGGGGCCGGGTTCATCGGGACGGGCCTCGTCTTCGGCGCCACCGGTCCGGCCATGCCCGTGGCCTTCACCGTCGGCAGCTCCGCGCTGTTGATGCTGTCCGGCGCGGGCTTGTGCATGGTCACCGTCAACACCGGTACGGTCCGCCTGCTGGCCACTCCCTCGTCGCACCGCAACCGGATGGTCGCCGCGGCTTCCTTCCTCTCGGGCATCGTGATGCCCCTGGGCTCGGTCAGCAGCGGCCTGATCTCCCGAGTCCCGGGAGAGCGCTGGGCGCTCCCCGTCCTCGGGGGGGCCATCTGCCTCTGCGCCGGCGTCGCCGCGTGCGACAAGGCGCTCACCCGTTTCCTCGCGATCCCGGACGAGGAGCTCGACGGCGCCTACCTCCGAGAGTTCCCGCACGCCTTCCGGGTCTCCGAGCCCCGTACGTAGAAAGCCCGCGCATGAAAGCCTCCTCCCTGTCCTTCCTCCGCTGCCCCGCGAGCCGGTGCGGCCAGTCCCCCCTGACCGCCGACGTCTGGGCCCGGACCCAGCTGCCCACCGGTGAGGACGACGTGCTCGAAGGCATCGTCTCCTGCGCCGACTGCGGGGTGACCCTGCTGGACGACCCCACCGACCCCACGGGCTTCGGCGCCGCCCGCTTCGACGCGGAGGGTCTGGCGACTCGCCGCAACCTGCTCGTCGCCGCGGGCCGCTTCGTCGGCCGCCTGCACGACGCGGCCGGCGGACACCGCGCGGGCGCGGCCTCGAACGGGGCGGCGGTGCGGGCGGGTTACAAGAGCCTGCCGAGGGCCGGGGCCCGCGCCCTCGCCCTCGTCCCTGGGGACATCGACCCCGCAGCGGTGGTCGCGGGCCTGGACCACGGCTTCCTGGTCCAGGGCGTCGGCGGGCTCCAGGCCGGAGCCGGGCCGGGCGGCGCGTTCTCCGCCGCGGTGAGCGGCCGGGTGGTGCGGGGCGGCGAACTGGCGGAGTACGTACCGCACACCACCCTGGCCGCGACCCTCTCCGAACTGCTCCTGGGGGTGCGGGGAGTGGGCACCGACAGCATCCCGCTGCCGGGCAACGCGAAGGGCACCACCCTGCTGGTCTCCGAACTGACGGTCGGCGGGCAGTGACTCCGCCTCGGCCTCCGGTGCGGGCGGCTCCGCCGTCGCGATACAGCTCCGCGCCGCCCTGCTCACCCCGCGGGCCCGGCCATGGTGGGTGCGGGGGAGCGGCGGCCGGTCCGTACCGGCGCTGCGAGGGGTGGAGAGGAGTCCGGCCGCTACGTGTGGACCATGTGCGCCCGCGGCACCCGGATCGCCGACCGTTCCTGCCGCAGGCAGAGCGCAGCCGTACGGGTGAGGTGAGTACCGGATCCTCTGATGACGACCGTGCGGGACCGGGACGGCCACGACGTTCCGACCCGCCACGGCACCACCGCTTTCGGGTGGCAGCATGCCTCCGCCAAGCACACCATGCCCAGCGAGAAGGCGATCGAGGCTGCCCCCTGCGTGCCCTGCCGCCACACGCCCACCGGCGGCTCATTTCCACCCCTGGAATCAGCCTCTCCGAATTGCGCCGGATTCGCGGAGTTCCGCCGCGCCGTCTTCCACCGCGGCCCGGCGGCCGGGGGTTCGGCGCGCCGTGTACAGAATGGGGGCGTTCGACATCCGATGCCGACGGAGAGGGGCTCCCGTGAACCGCCTTCCTGCGGACCCGACGGTACTTCACCCGGTCCCCGGACAACCGCGCGTGGTCCTGCTCAAGCCGCTGGTGACCTCGCCGCTGATCGAGGTCGGGGAGTACTCCTACTACGACGACCCCGACGATCCGACGGCGTTCGAGACCCGCAACGTCCTCTACCACTACGGGCCCGAGAAGCTGGTCATCGGGAAGTTCTGCGCGCTGGGCACCGGGGTGCGGTTCCTCATGAACGGCGCCAACCACCGCATGGACGGGCCCTCCACCTTCCCCTTCCCCATCATGGGCGGCTCCTGGGCCGAACACTTCGACCTGCTCACCGGCCTGCCGGGCAGGGGCGACACCGTCGTCGGCAACGACGTCTGGTTCGGCTGCGACACCATGGTCATGCCCGGGGTCCGCATCGGGCACGGCGCGGTCATCGCCTCCGGAGCCGTGGTCGTGGACGACGTCCCCGACTACGGCATCGCCGGCGGCAACCCGGCCCGTCTCGTCCGCACCCGCTACAGCGACGACGACGTCGCCCGCCTCCTCGCCCTCGCCTGGTGGGACTGGCCCGCGGAGCACCTCACCGACCACATCCGGACCATCATGTCGGGCACCATCGGCGACCTCGAGCGGATCGCACCACGGACCTGATCCGACCGACTCCCCAGGCGCACCACCCGGAGCAGTCCGAACGCTGCCCGGGCCGCCGCGGATGCGACCTCCAGGGGCCGGGGTGCCGGGCCGGCACCTCCAGTGCGACGCCGCCGGCGGCGAGGGACCGTCCGACAGCCCGTCAGGGGCCGGGTGGTGGGCGGTTGCACATGCCGTAGCGTCATGTGGTGTCGTCGGGGGCACCCCAGTACGAGAGGCCCTGTCTGCGATGTACCGCTCCGTCACGCCGCCCCGCGAGGTCAAGATCGGCGATGCCGCCGCATTCGCCGGAACCACCCCGCGCGCGATCCGTCACTACCACCAGATCGGTCTGCTGCCGGAGCCCGGGCGCGGCGGAGACGGGCGCCGCCGCTACGGTTACGACGACATGATCCGCCTCCTGTGGATCCGCAGGATGTCCGAGGCCGGCATCAGCCTGGACGACATGCGGGCCGCCTTCGACGAAGCCCGGGACGTCGAAGACGTCCTGGGCCGGCTGGAGGAGACCCTGGCCGCCCAGGAGGCCGACATCAGGCGTCAGCGCGCGGCGGTCCAGCGCCTGCGGGTCGTGGGCAGCCCACTGGGCCTGCTGTCCCCGTTGGTCACCGACCGGCTCGCCCACCTGCCCTCCGGCGCACTGCGCCCCTCCGACCTGGACACCCTGCTGGTGACGGAACGGATCTTCGGGCCGCTGGGAGCCGCGATCCAGGCCGGCGTCTTCATCATCCTCGCGACCCACCCCGGACTGAGGGCCGAGGCAGACCGCCTCGACGCGGCCGACGCCGCCCTCGACGACACCGTCGACCCCCACGACCCGCAGGTGGAGGAACTCGCCGCGCAACACTGCGCCCACCACGAGGCCGTGCTCCAGGCCATGGAAGCGGCCGGACTGGACGTGGCTGAGGAGGAGCTCTTCGAAACCTGCGACGCCGAAGCCGGCGACGCCGAAGCCGGCGGCCGGGAGGACGCCCGGATGAGTGTCTACGAGGCGGTGACCAAGATGCCCTACGGCTTCTCCCCGGCCCGGACGCGGTGCATGGAACTCACGGCACGGCTCCTTCACGGGGACCTCTCCGCAGGCAGCTGAGCGGTGGTCCGGCCGTGCGTGGGGATCCCGCACCGCGCAGCCGGGTGCGGGTGTTGCGGAGGGGGATCCGCGGGGCCTGCCGCTCCCTGCAGGAGGAGGCGCTCGGCGAGCGGATCCGCAGGCTCGTCCGGGACGAGGCCGAAGAGCGATGCCCCTACGACGGGACGGCCGACAAGGCTTCCTGCTCCCGGGCGGAGCGGCGGGGCGCCATCGCGACCGACAGCGGCCGGCCGCGTACGCACGAACACGGTCGGCGTGGCCGGGCGCGGTGACCGGGGCGGCCCGCCGGCCGGCCGTGTGTCCCGCGCCGCGGCCGGCAGTCGGCGTGTTCATGCCGGATTCATGTCCTCCCGGGAATCTGGTCCCCATGGCCCTCAGCAGACGAGCACTCCTGGCACAGGCAGCCGCGTCGGCCGCCGGCGCCGCCGTCCCTTCCCCCTCGCCCGCCGCCGGTGCGGCCGCGGGATCCGAGCCGACCACGACCGTCGTCCTGCGCGGCACGATCCCGCCCGGTGCCCCGGACTTCGTGTACGTGCCGGTGGACGTCCCCCCGGGCGTGCGCGAGTTACGCGTCTCCTACCGGTACGACAAGCCGCCCGCCCCGCCGGGCACCGCGGGCAACGCCCTCGACATCGGCCTGTTCGACCAGCGCGGTACCGCGCTCGGCGGCCACGGCTTCCGCGGCTGGTCCGGCGGGGCCCGCAGCGAGTTCTTCCTCCGCGCGGACGAAGCCACCCCCGGCTACCTGCCGGGACCGCTGGAACACGGCCGCTGGCACCTGGCCCTCGGCCCCTACACCGTGGCCCCGCAGGGCCTGTCCTACGAGGTCACCGTCACCTTCGCCCACGGCGCACCGGCACCCGCCGCCCCCGTGGCCTACCCGCCCCGGCGCATCCCCGGACGCGGCCGGGCGTGGTACCGCGGGGACTGCCACATCCACTCCGTGCACTCCGACGGCCGCCGCACCCCGACCGAGATCATCGCCCTCGCGCGTGCCGCCGGCCTGGACTTCATCAACACCTCCGAGCACAACACCCACAGCTCCCACACCGCCTGGGCGGGCGCCGACACGGCCGGTCTGCTCGTCCTCACCGGCGAGGAGGTCACCACGCGCACCGGACACGTCCTCGCCGTGGGCACCGACCCGGGCACCTTCATCGACTGGCGCTACCGGTCCCGGGACGGCCGCTTCGCCCGCTTCGCCCGCGCCGTCCGGCAGGCGGGCGGCCTCGTCGTCCCCGCGCACCCGCACGCCACCTGCGTCGGCTGCGCCTGGAAGTTCGGCTTCGGCGAGGCCGACGCCGTCGAAGTGTGGAACGGCCCCTGGACCCCCGACGACGAGGTCTCCCTGGCCTCCTGGGACGCCACGCTGTCCGGCGCGTCCGGCGACCGATGGCTGCCCGCCGTGGCACACAGCGACTACCACCGCGACCCCGACCGGATCGGCGGACCCCAGACCGTCGTCCTCGCCGACGACCTGTCCCGCGAGGCGGTCCTGGCGGGGCTGCGCGCCGGACGCGCCTACGCCGCCGAATCCTCGGCCGTCTCCGTGGACTTCACCGCCGTCACCGGGCGGGGGGCCCATGCGGGCATCGGCGAGACGCTGGCGGTGGCCGCCCCGGACGCGGAGGTCCTCGTACGGCTGTCGGTGACCGGCGCGGAGGGCTGCGAGCTGCGCCTGGTCACGGACCAGGGCACCGTGCACACGGTGCCCGCGGCGACCTCCCTGGAGTGGCGCACGACCCCCGCCCGCACGGCCTACGTCCGCGCGGAGGTCCGTCACCCGGCCCAGGCGCCGCCCCTCCCCGGCCCGCCGGCCGCCCTCACCAACCCGATCTGGCTGTGCAGCAACTCGGTTCCAAACAAAGGGAGTTGAGGCCTCGTCCGGCGGCTTCTCGCCACCCCCGGACGCTGCTACGCTCCAGGCGGCCAGCGCTCAGGGCCCTGTTCTTCGCGTCCTCGATTGGAGGTGAGGGAAACAATGTTGAGCTTCTCCGGCCAGGTCGGCAGCACCGCGACCGGCGGCGCGTTCGTCCAGGTGGCACCGGGAGCCAGCACCACCTGTGGTGGTGGGAACTGCTGCTGCAGCTCGTGCTGCAGCTGGTAGCCGTCCCAGTCGAGCGGGGTCACCGGCCCCGCTCGACGTCCGCGCCTCCCTCCCGCGGGCCGTCCGCCGGCACGTCCCCGAGGTACGGCCGCATCCCGCGGAGCCGTCGTCCCGCAAGGCCCCGTCGCACGCCCCCGTCGAACGAAAGGCCGAGATGTCACTGAAGGACTCGCAGGAAGCCGTCTCCGACCACCTGGAACGCAACGCCCACATGGCGACGGTGGCGGCCTTCGGCCAGCAGCACACCTCCGTGTCGATGTACAGCGCGACGACGGTGGTGCGGGCGCCGGAGTCGGTGGTACGGGGCCGATGGAGTCCGGCCGTGCACGGGTTCGTGGGGGAGGAGTTACTGCTCAACCACCGCCGCGGCGCGCGCGACCTCGGGATGCAGCTGGGGGTGTCGAGGTTCTACGGCCACGACGCCGTCCTCTCCACCGCGCACAACGACCTCCAGGAGCGGGTGGACGGGGCGGTCGCCCTGCCCCCGCACCGCAGGCTGCGCAGCGGCCTGACGGACACGGTCGGCAGCCGGCGCAGCGGCCGCGGGTTCTCCGGGAAGCCGGTGTCGCTGGAGGAGCTGGCCACGGTGCTGTGGCACGCGCAGGGGGTGTCGGGCAGTCTGCCGGTGCCGACGGCCCAGGACGGCGGCGCCGCCGTGGCGTTGCGCAACGCGCCCTCGGGCGGCGGGCTGTACCCGGTCCGGCTGGCGGTGCTCGCCCAGCACGTCAAGGGCCTCGCCCCGGGGGCGTACGCCTACCAGCCGCACAGCCACACCCTCGCCCCGTACGGGACGGGCCCGCAGCCGGTGGAGCTGGGCCGGCGGCTGCAGACGACGGACGTCGACGCCGACCAGGTCGCCCTGGCCCTGGTGTACGTCTACGACCTGTACGCCAACGCGCAGAAGTACGGGGACAGCGGGCTGGTCTTCGCGCTGATCGAGGTCGGCGGGATCTCGCAGAACGTGCACCTGGCCCGGACCTCGCTGGGCCTGATCGGCTGCGACCAGGGCGGCTACGACAAGCAGGGGCTGGAACGGACCCTCGGCTGCGACGGCACCTCGCGCCACGTGGTCCACCTGACGCTCCTCGGACACGGAGAGGCCTGAGCCATGACCCTTGAGCCCTCCGAAGCGAGAGTCCTCCTGGCGACCTCGGTCCGGCTGCTCGCGGTCGAGCCGGGGGTCATCCGGCTGCGCTGGGGCATCTGGAACTTCTCCGAGGTCACCGTCGACCTGCGGGCCGAGTCGCCCGCGGTCCGGGCCGCGATGACCGGGCTGTTCGAGACCCTGGCGGCGGGCGAGGCCGCCGACGGGACGTTCGCGGACGCCGCGGGACTCACGCCGGTCGAGCGGGCCAACCTGCGGCTGGCGGTCGACGAGCTGCGCCAGGCCGGGTTCCTCGCCCACGACCGGGCCTCCGAGCGCGGCGCGGACATGGCCCGGGCGCTGCTCGGCAACCTCGACCTGTACGGCGCCGGCGAGTCGGCCGGGGCGACGGTCGCGTTCGCCGCGGACTCGCCCAGCGCCGCCGCGTACGTGGCCGGCCAGGCCGACGCCCTGGGCCTGCCGCTGGAGCCGCTGCCGGCGGACTTCCTGGACGCGCTGCACGCCGCCGACCTGACCTCCGGAACCGGGGGCCTGGCCGCGGCGGACGCGCTGAAGGGGCTGAGCGCCACCGTCGAGCACTGCGACGCGCTGGTGGTCCACCTCGGGCAGGCTTCGATCCTGGCCCTGCGCGGCCTCAACCGCCTCGCCTGCCACCTGGAGAAGCCGGTGGTGGTCGGTCTGGTCGACGGGCCGTTCGCGACCGTCGTGGGCGCCGACAGCCCGCGCACCGGCTGCCTGGAGTGCTTCGAACAGCGCTCCCTGGCCCGGCTGGAGGACCACATCGGCTACCACACCATGGTGGCGGCCACGGCGCCCGGCGGCACGGGCCGGGCGAACGGCGTGGAGTCGCTGATCTGCGCCCACCTGGTGAACGAGGCGGTGCTGCTGCGCTCCCTCGGCACCTCGCGCTTCCTGGGCCGGGCGCTGAGCATCTACCTGCCGACGTACGAGATCCAGGCGCAGGACGTGCTGCGCATCGGGACCTGCCCGGCGTGCGGACACGTCGCCCGGGACGTCGTCCGGGAGATCAACTTCAGCAGCCGGGTGATCGTCGACCGGCACGTGCGCGAGGCGCTCGGAGGGGGCCGATGAGCGGCATCCCCGTCCTGGCCCACCCCGGAATGGGCGCGGCGCTCGCCCGGTACGCGCGGATCGGCGGCAACCAGGGCGGGATCCTCCCCGGCATGCTGGTCTCGGTCGCCGCGGTGGAGGGCGAGCCGTACCTGCGCTCGGCCACGGCGGCGATGCCCCAGTACCACCGGCTGGCGCTGGACGACCCGCACATGCAGATGCAGTACCACCTGGCCGGCTACGGCTCGACCCACGAGGAGGCGGTGACCCGGCTCACCGGCGAGGCCGTCGAGCGCTACGCGGCGATCATGGCGATGCCGCTGTTCGCCGACCGGATCGAGTACGCCTCCTACCGTGCGCTCTCCTCCCGGCACCGCTGCCTGCCCCTGGAGCTGCTCGGCATCTTCGACGCCGAGCAGCAGCGGCAGCTCGCCCGGATGATGCACCGGTACGCGCCGGAGCTGCCGACCGACGACGACGTGATCGCGTGGATCGCCTGCCCCTCGCTCACCCGGCCCGGGGAGGAGGTGTACCTTCCGGCGCAGCTGGTCTTCCTCGGCTTCCGCAGCGGTCCGGGCGCGGCCGACAAGCTGTTCACCCCGTCCTTCTCGACCGGGACCGCGGCCCACGTGTCGCTCGACAAGGCGCTGCTCGGCGCGCTCGTCGAGGCCGTGCAGATCGACGCCTTCGTCCTCAACTGGTACACCGGGGCCAAGGCGCCGCGGATCGACCTGGACGAGGACGGCCGCGAGCTGCTCGCGGCGGCCGGCCTCGCCCCGGACGGGCCGTACGAGGTGCGCACGAGCCTGCTGACCCGGCCGGAGCTGCCGCTGCCCAACATCGGGGTGACCCTGGTGCGCCGGGACGGCCGCCTGCCCCACATCGCCTTCGGGCTCCAGGCCGACCCGGACCCGCGGCGGGCGCTGCTGCGCGGCGCGGCGGAGGCGACCGCGATCCTCGGGATCGGCATGTTCAGCACCGTCTTCGACCTGCCCAACGTCCACTTCGCGCAGACCGGTTCGGCCTACACCGACCTGGACACCAACGTGCTGTGGTTCGCCGCCCCCGGGGACGCGGAGCGCAAGCTCACCGCGGTGGAGAGCCGCGTCGACGGGCGGGTCGGCTTCGCCGGACTGCCGGGCTACGCCGACGACGACACGACGGCGATCCGCCGGCTGCTGGCGGACCTCGCCGGGGTCAGCGAGTACGCGGGCTACCTGGACTTCACTCCGCCGGAGCTGGCCGACACCCCGTGGCGGGTGGTCCGGGCGGTCGTCCCGGAGCTGCTGAGCATGTGCCTGCCCGGGTTCCCGCCGAAGGGCCATCCCCGGATGCGAGAGCACGGGGGCGTGACCCATGTGGTCCCACACCCGCTCCCTTGAGCTGCTGGTCCTGGCGGCCACCGTCGCGCCCGCCGAACTCATCCGCGTCGCCACGGCGTTCGGCCCCGCGGCGGGGGCGGACCGGGCACGGGCCGCCCGCCGCGGGCTGCTGGGCGCCCCCGCCGCCTACCTGCTGGTGACCGCGGCGGCCCTCGCCGTCGCCGCCGACGGCGGGTTCGTCCCCGACACCCTGACCGGCTGGCGGACCGGCGCGCTCTGGCTGCCGGCCGCGGCCGCGGCCGGCGCCGCGCTGGTCGGCGCGGAGTTCGCGCTCGGCGCGGTGCCCCGGCTGCCGGCCGGGACGGGCCTGCCGCGGCTCGCGGTCCACCGGGACGGCGGCGCGGTGGGCGGCGGATACGCGGCGGCCGTCCTGGTCACCGCGGCCGCCGAGGAACTGCTGTACCGGGGCCTGTGGACCGGTGTCCTGCACGAGGGCCTGCACCTGCCGGCCGGGGTCGCGGTCGCGGCGGCCGCCGCGGCCTACGCGGTGGGGCACCTGTTCTTCGGCGGCCTCGCGGTGGCGCAGAAGGCGCTGTCCGGGACGGTCTTCGGACTGCTCATGGTGGTGTCGGGCAGCCTGGCCGTGCCGCTGGTGGCGCACCTCGCGCAGAACGGGGTGGTCTTCGCCCTGGCCGTCCGTCAGGAGCGCGGTGCCCGCCCGGCCGGCGGACGGGAGGCGGTCGGATGAGCGTGCCCGCCTTCACCGCGCTCACCATCGCCGTGGTCGGCGCCTGGCTGGCCCTGTACCGGCTGCCGTTCAACGATCCGGCGCGCCGGCGGCGGACGGCCCTGTGGCTCGCCGGCCGGACGGGACTGCGTCCCGGGGCGGCCTTCGCCGTGTTCGGCACCGTCGTGTACCTGGCGCTGGGAGCGGTGGCCCTGGCGGTGCTGCTGGCGGCCACGCCGCTCGCGTTCCACCGGCTGTTCGCCGTCCCCGCGCCCGGGACGGCGCTCGCCCTGCTGCTGGCCGTCCTCGGCACGTCCAGTGCCACCGTCCTGTGCGTGTCGCTGCTCTACCGGGCCGACCCGCGGGCGGACGTCCCCGGCGAGATCGCCCGCATCCAGTGGATCGCCTCGATCCTCGCCCTGCCCCGGCACTACCGGTGGATCGTCCCGGCGGCCGCGGCGCTGTTCGAGGAAGTGCTCTTCCGCGGGGCGGTCCTGCTCGGGCTCGGGGCACTGGGCGGCGGCCCCGCCTTCGCCCTGGCGTTCAGCACCTGCCTGTTCGCGGCCGGGCAGGTCGCCCTGGTCTCCACCCGCACCCAGGCGTACGTGCTGGGCACCTCCAGCCTGGTCCTCGGCACGGTCGGCGGCCTGCTGACCACCGCCACCGGCGGCGTGCTGCCCGCCCTGGTGCTGCACATGTCGTTCGCCGGCTTCTACACCCACCTCAGCGCCTCCGCGACCCCCGGAGCGCGCACGGCCCCCGGGAGGCTCAGCCTGTGACCACCAACCAGCCGTCCGCCGACCCGGCCACGGCCGCGCCACAGCCGCCGCCCGGCCCGGACGGCGACGCCGTCGTGCACGCCGACCGGCTGACCGTCGCCTACGGCACCTTCACCGCCGTCCGCGACGTCTCGTTCCGGATCCTCCCCGGGGAGGTGTTCGGGCTCATCGGGCCGAACGGGGCGGGCAAGACCTCGGTCGTCGAGGCGGTCGGCGGCCTGCGGCCCGTCCGCAGCGGCACGGTCACGGTGTGCGGACACGACCCCCGCCGCGACCGCGACGCGGTCACCCGGCTGCTCGGCATGCAGCTGCAGGAGTCCCAGTTCCCCAGCCGGGCCCGGGTCGGCGAGCTGTGCGACCTCTACGAGGCCGTCTACCGGGCGCCCGGCTCCGCGGCCGCGCTGCTGGAGACCTTCGGCCTCGCCGGCCGCCGCCGCAGCATGATCTCCGACCTCTCCGGCGGCATGCGGCAGCGGCTGGCCCTGGCCCTCGCCCAGATCGGCGACGTCCGCCTGGTCGTCCTCGACGAACTCACCACCGGCCTCGACCCGCAGCAGCGCCGGGAGACCTGGCGCTCGGTCCTCGACCTCGCCGCGCGCGGCGTCGCGGTGCTGCTCACCTCGCACGCCATGGACGAGGTCGAGGCGCTCTGCGGCCGGGTGGGCGTCCTGCGCTCCGGGCGGCTCGTCGCGCTCGACACGCCGGCGCGGCTGACCGAGGCGCACGCCGGCCCGTCCACCTTCGCCGTCGACCTCGGGGCCCCGGGCACCGGACGGCCCGCCGGCATCGAGGAGCGGCTCGGCGGCCTCGGGCTGACCCGGCTGCCCGGCGCACCGGACCGGCCGGAGTTCGCCGGAAGCTACCCCGCCGACTACGACCGCATCGTGAGCCTGCTGGCGCACGCCGGACTCCCGCCGTCGGCGGTGAGCCGTCGCACCCCCACCTTCGAGGACGCCTATCTGCGGCTGGCCGGCGGCACCGCCGCGAAGGAAGGGGCCTGAGATGCCGACGCTGTGGCCGATCGTACGGTTCGAATGGCGGCGGATGCGGCGGAACTTCGCCCCGGTCTTCTTCGCCCTCGCGTTCCCGGTGCTGATGCTCTGCATGTTCGGCGGGATCTACGGCAACGAGCCGTCCGCGCAGTTCGACGGCCGCGGGACGGTGGACATGTCGGTGCCCGCCTACCTGGTCCTGGTGGTCGCCGTCACGGGGCTGATGAGCTTCCCGCTCGGGCTCGCCGAGTACCGCGACCGCAAGGTCCTCAAGCGCTTCCGCGCGACGCCGGTCGACGCGTCCGCCTTCCTCGTCGCCCAGGGCCTGGTCAACCTCGCGCTGAGCCTGCTCGGCGCCCTGCTCCTGGTCGTCGCCGGGTACCTGTTCTTCGACCTCCACCTGCCGGCCTCCCCGGCGGCCGCCGCCGCGACGGCCGGGGCCCTGGTCCTCTCCGCCCTGGCCATGTACGCCCTCGGGGGAGTGGTGGCCGCGGTCGCACGGTCCGAGCGGGCGGCGGTGGCCATCGCCAACCTGGTCTACTTCCCGATGATCTTCCTCTCGGGGGCGACCATCCCCCTGCAGGTCTTCCCGCAGGGGATGAAGGACATCAGCGCCGCTCTGCCCGCGACCTACGCGGTCGAGCTGCTCCAGCACGCCTGGCTGGACGGCGCCGCCGACGTCGCCCTCGACCTGGGCGTCCTCGCCGGCGTGGTCGTCCTGGGCACGGCGGCCGCCGCACGCCTGTTCCGGTGGGAGTAGCGGTGCCGGCCGCCCGTCCGCAACCCGCCGGGGAGGCGCCTGCCGGGGAGGTGCCTGCCGGGGAGGTGCCCGGCACGTCGCCGCCCGTCGGGGAGGTGCCCGCCACCGCCTATCTCACCGCGCTGGCCCGGGCCCGTGCGACGGCCGAGCCGGACGGCGCGCTGCGCGACCCCTTCGCCGACCGCTTCGCGCGCCACTGCCCCGACTCCGTCGCCCGCGTCACCCGGCACACCGCGGGAACCTCCGTCGTCATCGCCCGCACCCTCCTGATCGACCGCCTGCTGTCCGGGCTGTTCCGGGAGGGGCCGTGGGACGTCTGCGTCAACCTCGGCGCCGGGTTCGACGCCCGCACGCACCGCCTGGACTGGCCCGGCTCCTGCCGGGTGGTCGAGGTCGACTGCGCCCCCGTCCTCGACCTCAAGGACCGGCTGCTGCCCGCCGCGACGGCGCCCGTCCCCGTGGAGCGGCTGCGCTGCGACCTCCGCGACCCCACCGCCCTGGCCGCACTCCTGCGCCCCCGCACGACCGGACGCAGGACCCTCCTCCTCGCCGAAGGGCTGCTCACCTACCTCACCGAGGGCCAGGTCCGCGCCCTCGCGGGCGCGGCGGCCGACACGGCCGGCGCCGGCAGCGCGTGGATCTGCGACGTCCTCTCCCCGGCCTCCGCACGCACCCTCACCGCCGCCGCCCGCGCCGCCGGAACGGCCCTGGCCCTGCACGGCCTCCCCGACCTCGGCGCCTTCGAGCCCTTCGGCTGGCGCTGCGAGCACCTCGAACCCCTGCCCACGGCCCGTCCGCCCAGCCGGGCCGCCGGCACGGCCCGGCTGCCCGACGGCGTCCTGCAACTGAGGCGGACCGACGCCGTCTGACGGCCCGTCGCGCTGCGCCGACGGGAGGGGGCCGCTACGCCGGTCGGCCGAAGTCCGGCTGCCGACGCGCGCCGGCCTCCCTACCGTGACCGGATGACCCTCAGTCCGTCAGTGCGCAGGCTCCTGTCCCGGGCGGCCGTCCTGGCCGCCGGTGCGAGCGTCGTCCTCGGTCCGCCGTCCGCCGGTGCGGCGGCCCGGGCCGAGCCCGCCCCGCCGCGGGCGCAGGCCCCGCCGGACCCGGCGCTGCTGCACCGCCCCGGGGTCCACCTGAGGCCCCGCCAGGGCGCTCCCGACCTGCCCGACGACCTCTCCGCCCTGTCCTGGCTGGTGGCCGATGCCGGCAGCGGTGAGGTGCTCGCCGCCCACAACGCCCACCTGGGCCTGCCGCCCGCCAGCACCATGAAGACGCTCTTCGCCCTCACGGCCCTGCCGCGGCTGCCGCGGAACGGAACCCACACCGTCACCGACGCCGAACTCGACGACGTCGGCGAGGGCAGCAGCCTGGTCGGCCTCGACGCCGGCCGCACCTACCGGATCGCGGACCTGTGGCGGGGCGTCTTCCTCAGCTCCGGCAACGACGCCGTCCACGTCCTCGCCGCCATGAACGGGGGCTGGGCGCAGACGGCGGCCCAGATGCAGGCCCGGGCCCGCGCCCTGGGGGCCACCGACACCCATGTCGTCTCCCCGGACGGCTACGACGCGGAAGGCCAGGTGTCCTCCGCCTACGACCTGGCCGTCTTCGGCCGCGCCGGGCTCACCGACCCCGACTTCGCCCGCTACGCGGCCCTCACCGACGCCCCCTTCCCCGGGGACACGGACGCCGAGGGCCGGCCGACCTGGACGTACGGCATCGAGAACACCAACCGGCTGCTGACCGGCGAGGACGGAGTGGGCCGCTACCCGGGCATCATCGGCGTCAAGAACGGCTACACCTCCGACGCCGGGTACACCCTGGTCACGGCGGCACGGCGGGACGGCCGCACCCTCCTGGCCACCGTCATGAACCCCCAGCGCGGCGGCGCCTTCGCGGTCTACGAGGAGACCCGGGCCCTGCTGGACTGGGGATTCGCCGCCGCCGGACGGGTGGACCCGGTCGGATCGCTCCGGCCGCCGCCGGCCCGGCCCGTACGGAGCGCCGGGCCGCCGGTCGCCGCCCCCGCGCCCCCCGCGGTGTCGCACACCGGCTACGCGTGGCCGGTGGCCGCCCTCCTCGCGGTCCTCGCCGCGGCCGCGGTGGTCCTGCACCGGCTCCGGCGCCGCTGAGCCCGGCCGTACGGGCGGGGGCCCGCCGGCTCACGGGCCCCGGTGCCGTGCGCCCGTCCGGAGCCTGGTCCTCACCCGGGAGCGCAGGGACCGGGCCACGTCCACGTCGAAGGACTCGGTGCTGGGGGTGAGCATCGCCGCCGCGGCGGTGGCCACCCCCAGCGCGCAGGCACCGACGGGATCCTCCCCGGCGACCAGCCGGGTGACGAGGGCGGCGACCATGCTGTCCCCCGCCCCGGCGTCGCTCAGGGGCCGGCCCGGCAGCGGCGGCGCGTGGAGCTCGGTGTGGCCCCGGCCGGTCGAGCACAGCGCGCCCAGCGCCCCGAGGGTGGTGACGGCGATCTGCGCGGCCCCGGTGGAGAGCAGCCGCTCGTTGAGCGCCTCGGCGTCGTCGAAGCCGCTGACGGGACGGCCGGCCAGGCTCTCGGCCTCCGTCCTGTTGCACCGGAGCAGGAACACCCCGTGCGCGAGCGCTCCGCGGAGCGCCGGTCCGGAGGTGTCCAGGACCAGCCGGGACCCGGCCCCCTCGACGCGGCGGGCGACGGCCGCGTAGAAGTCGTCGGGCAGGCCGCCGGGCAGACTGCCGCTGGCCACGACGTACGGGCACCCGGCGACGGCCCGCTCCAGCACGTCCAGGCACCGCCGCGCCTCGCGTTCGTCCAGGTGCGGGCCGGGCGGCACGATGTGGTAGCTGCGGCGCGGTCCGGCCTCGAACAGCACGAGCGCCTCGCGGGTGTCGCCGCCGATGCCGACGGGGACGTGGTCGACGCCCTCTTCGTCCAGCAGCCGGTTCAGGCGCAGGCCGACCTCGCCCCCGGCGGTGTGGACGGCCGTGGCCCGTCCGCCGAACCGCACGACGTGGCGGGCGACGTTGATCCCTCCGCCCCCGGCGGCCACCGACCTGACCCGGGCGCGGTTCTTGCCGACCTCCTCCAGGTGTCCGACCTCCCAGCAGAGGTCGACCGTGGGACTCATCGTCAGGGTGAGGACCGGGGCCCCGGCCGTGTTCATCGCACCGCTCCGGTGGACGGCAGCGCGTCCGGCGCGGGTCCGGCAGGCTCCTCCAGAACGCTGCACGAGACCGGGCCGAGCAGGTCCGCCACCCGGCGGAAGACGTCCATCAGCAGGTCGTCCACGGTCAGCATGCCCACCAGGCGCCGTCCGTCGAGGACGGGGAGGCGCCGGAGGCCGCTGGTGCGGAACGTCCGGTACGCGGCGTGGATGTCGTCCGCCGCGTCGACGGTCACGGCCGGGGTGCTCATGACCTCCCGTACCGGCTCGCTGCCGTCGAGGCCCGGGGCCATCGCGCGGACCGCGATGTCGCGGTCGGTGACGACGCCCCGCAGCTCCCCGCCCTCCGTCACGACCAGGCAGCCGACGCCCCGGGCGTCCATCACCCGGGCCGCCTCACCGATGGTCGTCGTGGCGGTCACGGACACCGCGGGCGCGGACATGGATGCGGACACGTTCATCGTCCGGCTCCTTCCTCACAGGAGGTCGGCGGCGGCGGGCCGTGACACGGTCAGCCTGCTGTCGACGTCCACGACTCCGTCGACGCTCTGGCAGAGCCGCACGATCACGGGCAGCAGCCCGGGCCGTGACACCGTCCCGCTGAGCGTCACCCGCCCGTCGTCCACGTCGACGGTGATCGAGGACGGAGCGAGGCGCAGGGTCTGCGTGAGGACGTCCTCCACGACCTCCTCCCGGATGGCGTGGTCGCGGCGGAGGAACAGCCGGACGAGGTCGCTCCGGCTCAGTACGCCGACGACCCGGCCGTCCGTGTCGACGACCGGCAGGCGCTTGACGCCGGTGCGCTGCATCACCCGGGCCGCCCGGACCACGCTCCACTCGGGGCGGGCGGTGACGGCCGGGCTCGTCATGAGTCCCTGGGCGGTGGGCGTGCCGCCGCCCCGCCTGCGGAGCAGGTCGGCCTCCGAGACGACCCCCACCGGGCGCCCGGCGTCGTCGACGACGGGCACGGCGGTGATGTCGAACTCCTGGAGGAGCCGTGCGATCTCCTTGAACGCCGTGGAGGGGCGGACCGTGACGACACCGGGTGTCATCAGGTCGGCGACGCTGCGGTGCCTCATGACATTCCTCCGCGAAGGGACCGTCCGTGACGCGACGGCCGGGAGAGCCGGGCGGCGCCGCGTCCCCTCCACCATCCTCCGGCGCCGACGGGCGCAGCGAGGGCCGAACGGCCCCGTCGCCGGCCTGACCGGCCCCAGCGGGCAGTGCTTCCCCGGGATGCGCGGCGTGCGCTCAGCGGGCCGGCCTCAGCGGGCCGGCCCGCTGTCGCCGGCCCCGTCCGGGCCGTCCGCCCCGCCGCCCGCAGGGAGCGGGCCGGCGGGCAGGAGCAGCCGGAACCGGGTGAGGCCGGGGCGGCTCTCGGCCGTGACGGTGCCGCCGTGCGCCTGGGTGATGGCCTCGACGATGGACAGTCCGAGGCCGGTGGATCCGGTGTGGCGGGAGCGGCCGGCGGCGCCCCGGGAGAAGCGCCGGAAGACGTCGGGCAGCAGCTCCGGCGGGATGCCCGGTCCGTCGTCGGTCACCGTGAGCGCGGCCTGCGGCGGGCCGGCGGACAGCGCCACGGTGACGTGGGTGCCCGCGGGGGTGTGCAGGCGGGCGTTGGCCAGGAGGTTGGCGACCACCTGGTGCAGCCGGTGGGGGTCTCCCGGGACGACCACGGGGTCCTCCGGCAGGTCCAGTTCCCAGCGGTGGCCGGGGGAGAGCGCGTGGACGTCGTCGAGCACGTCGAGCACGATGCGGGTCAGGTCGACCGGCTGCCGCTCCAGCGGGCGCCCGGCGTCGAGGCGCGCGAGCAGCAGCAGGTCGTCGACCAGGGTGCTCATCCGCTGCGATTCCGCGGCCACCCGGCGCAGGGCGTGGCGCACCTCCTCGGGTACCGGGCCGCCGTGGCGCAGCGCCAGCTCGCTGTGGGCCCGGACCGTCGCCACGGGGGTGCGCAGCTCGTGGCCGGCGTCGGCGGCGAAGCCCCGCAGCCGCTCCTCGCTGACGTGGCGGCGCGTCAGGGCGTCGCCGACGTGGCCGAGCATGCGGTTCAGGGCGGTGGCCACCCGGCCGACCTCGGTGTCCGGATCCGCGTGCGGAACGGGACCGGGCATCTCCACCTCACCGGTGGCGAGCGGCAGCCGGGTGACCTCGGTGGCGGTCCGGGCGACCTGTTCGAGGGGACGCAGGGAGAACCGGACCCACAGCGCGGCGGCGCACCCGGCCGTGACGAGGGCGGCGCTGAAGACCACGGCCTCCACCGCCTCCAGGCGGTGGACGGTCTCCTCGACGGGATGCAGGGGCAGCCCGGTGATCAGGACGTCTCCGTCGTCGCCGGGAGCGGCGACCACCCGGTAGCGGCCGAGCGCCGACAGGTGCACGCTGCGCCCCCGGCCATCGGGCCGCACCGCGTCCAGGGTGCGGACGTCGGCCGCGCCGAGGGGAACGGACCGCTGGCTGGAGTCGTCCACGACGGCGGCCTGCGTCACCCGGCCGCCCAGCAGGCGCGCGCCGAAGGTCCCCGCCGCCTGGCCCCGGGTGTCGGGGCCGTTGTCCGCGTCGGGTTCGGCCTCGTGTTCCAGGCTGGCCGCGAACCGGCCCCCGCTCGCGGTGAGCTGCTGGTCGACCCGGCCGATGAGGAAGCCGTGCAGCGCGAGGGCGGTGACCGTCCCGACGGCCGCGCACGCCAGACCCAGGAGCACGACCAGCCCGGCCGTCAGCCGGGCGCGCAGCGACCGCGGCGGGCGGAGCCGGACGCGGCTCACGGCTGCTCCGGCTTCAGCACGTAGCCCACCCCGCGGACGGTGTGGATCATCGGGGGGCGCCCCGCGTCGATCTTCTTGCGGAGATAGCTGATGTACAGCTCGACCACGTGGGCGCGGCCGCCGAAGTCGTAGGACCACACCCGGTCCAGGATCCGCTCCTTGGACAGCACCCGGCGGGGGTTGCGCATCAGGAACCGCAGCAGCTCGAACTCCGTGCGGGACAGCTCGACGACCTTCCCGCCGCGGGTGACCTCCCGTGCCTCCTCGTCCATGACCAGGTCGCCCACCACCAGACGGGGGCTGTGGTCACCGCGCGCCATCCCGGCCCGCCGCATCAGCCCCCGCAGCCGGGCCAGGACCTCCTCCAGGCTGAACGGCTTGGTGACGTAGTCGTCGCCGCCCGCCGTGATGCCCGCGATGCGGTCCTCGACCGCGTCCCGCGCCGTCAGGAACAGCACGCACACTCCGGGGCGGCGGGTGCGCAGCGCGCGCATCACGGACAGGCCGTCCAGGTCGGGGAGCATCCAGTCCAGTACGACGAGATCCGGCTCGAACCGCGCCGCGCAGGCCAGGGCCCCCGCGGCGTCGCCCTCGGTACGGACGTCCCAGCCCTCCGCGCGCAGGGCCGCGCCGAGCACGTCGGTGAGGTCGGGTTCGTCGTCGACGACCAGGACGCGGACCGGAGTGCCGTCGGGCCGCAGGAGCGGGGAGGGGAGGGCGGGAGGGGCAGGAGGGTGCATGGTCCGTCCAGCATCGCCGATGGCGGCGGCCCGCGGCGCACCCCCCACCTTTGAGTTTCCTCTGAATCACCTCGGAGCGGGCCCCTTCAAAGGCTTCTCAGAGGAACCTCCGCCACGGTGGGAGCCGTCCCACCGGCCGCTCCCGTCCAAGGCGGCGGCGGGCCCCGACAGACAAGGAGACGCCGTGGCCGTCCACCCCGGCTTCGACGCGGCCCGCACGCCCCCGCGCGGGCCCGTCGGCCCGCCGCTCGCCCCCCGGCTCGTACCGGCGGGCCTGCACGTGCTCGGCTGGGCCGGCGCCGCCGCCGTGCTCGGCCTGTGGTGGGCCGACACCACCGCCGTGGTCGGCCCCGCCGGCTGGCTCACCGGCGGGGGCCGGATCACGGGCCTGCTGGCCGGCTACGCCTGCGCCGTGATCGTCGTCCTCATGGCCCGTGTCCCCTGGCTGGACCGCACGGTCGGCAGCGACCGGCTGGCCCGCTGGCACGCGGCCGGCGGCCGGTACGCGATCTCGCTGGTCCTCGCCCACACCCTGCTGACCGTCTGGGGCTACGCGCTCACCGGCCACACCGGCGTGCTCGACCAGACCGGCCGCCTGGTCCTGCACTACCCGGAGATGCTCAAGGCCACGGCGGCCTGGTTCCTCTTCCTCCTCACCGCCGTCGTCTCGGCCCGCGCGGCCCGGCGCCGGCTCTCGTACGAGACCTGGCAGCTCCTGCACCTGGCCACCTACGCGGCGGTGTTCCTCGCCTTCGGCCACCAGCTCGCCGACGGGGCCGACTTCGTCGGCAACCGCAGCGCCCAGGCCCTCTGGTACGCCATGTACCTGTCGGCCGCGGCCCTCGTGCTCTGGTTCCGCTTCCTCGTCCCGCTGCGGTCGGCGCTCCGGCACCGGCTGACCGTCGCGGAGGTCCGCCCCGAAGGCCCGGGGGTGGTCTCCGTGCTGGTCACCGGGGACCGCCTCGACGAGCTCGCCGCGCTCCCGGGCCAGTTCCTCCGCTGGCGCTTCCTCGCACCGGGCCTGTGGTGGACGGCGAATCCGTACTCGCTGTCCGCGCCGGCACACCCGCGGTTCCTGCGCATCACGGTGAAGGCGCTCGGGGGCCACAGTGCCGCCCTGGCACGGCTCCGTCCCGGGACCCGGGTGTGGGCCGAGGGCCCGTACGGGGCCCTCGTCGCCCGCAACGCCCGGCCCGGCAGCGCCCTGCTGCTGGCGGGAGGCATCGGGATCACCCCGCTGCGCGCCCTGTTCGAGACCATGCCCGGCGACCTGATCCTCGTCCACTGGGCGCGCACCCCGGCCGATCTGGTCCTGCGCGATGAGCTGGACGCCATCGCCGACCGGCGCGGCGCCCGCGTCCACTACTCGGTGGACGAACCCGCCGGATACGCCCTGCCCCTCACCGCCTGCGCCCTCACGGCCCTCGTCCCCGACCTCGCCCGGCGCGAGGTCTACCTGTGCGGGCCGCCGGGCATGACCGCGGCGGCCGGAACCGCCCTGCGCGAGGCGGGCGTCGACCCGCGACGCATCCACCAGGAGTCCTTCGCCCTGTGAGACCCGCCCCCGCCCCACCCGCCCTCCCAGGAGCCCCCGTGCGCCGCATGGCCCTCACCACCACCGCGACCGTCACCGGCATCGTCTCGCTACTCGCGCTCAAGCCCCACCACGGCGACCGTCCCGCCGTCTCCGCGCGCCCGTCGCCGGGTACGGACCCGGCATCCGGCGCGGCCTCCGGCCCGACGGCCGGGTCCACCGGGGCGAACCGCCCGGGTACCTTCACCGGATCCGTGATCGACACGCGCTACGGCCCCGTGCAGGTCGCCGTCACCGTGACCGGGGGCCGGCTGACGGCCGTCGAGGTGCTCCAGGTGCCGTCGGAGAACCGGCGCGACCGCACGATCGCCGCCTACGCCGTCCCCCGCCTCACCGACGAGGCCATCGGCGCCCAGAGCGCGGACATCGACGCGGTCTCCGGCGCCACCTACACGAGCGAGGGGTACGTCCGCTCCCTCCAGAGCGCCCTGGACCGGGCCCGTGGCTGAGGACCCGTCCGGCCCGGCGCAGCGCCTGCGCCACACCGAACACGTCATGGGCACCGTGTTCTCCTTCGACCTGCGCCACCCTCCCACCCGCGCGAACCGGGCCGCGCTGGCGGAGGCGGTCGCCTGGCTGCACCACGTGGACCGGGTCTTCTCCACCTACCGCCCCGACAGCGCCGTCAGCCGCATCGGCGACGGATCGATGAACGTCTGCGACGCCCCGCCGGAGGTCGACCGGGTCCTGAGGATGTGCGAGCGGGCGGAGAGCGCCAGCCGGGGATGCTTCTCCGCCCGGGCCGGCGGCCGCCTGGACCCCTCGGGGCTCGTCAAGGGCTGGGCGGCCGAGCAGGCGTACGCCATCCTGCGCACCGCCGGAGCGCCGAACAGCCTCGTCAACGGGGGAGGCGACATCCGCCTCGGCGGCGAGCCGGCCCCGGGCCGCCCCTGGCGCGTCGCCCTCGCCGACCCCTGCCGGCCGGGCGGAGTGCTCACCACCGTCGAGGGGCGGGACTTCGCGGTGGCCACCTCCGGCAGCGCCGAGCGCGGCCCCCACGTCCTCGACCCGCGCACCGGCCGGCCCGCCCACCGCCTGCTCGCCGCCACCGTCACCGGGCCGGACCTGACCTGGGCGGACTGCTGGGCCACGGCGGCGGTGGTGCTGGGCGCCGACGCCCACGCCTGGATCGGGTCGCAACCGGGCTACGAGCTCCTCACGGTCGGCCTCGACGGCGGGGCCCGCCGCAGCGCCGGATTCCCCCTCCGGGGACCCGACGGGCCGTGAGACGGCGGGCTCCGACGCCCCCGTTCACAGGCCGGGGGCTCCCCACACCGGGAACCAGCGGCTCAACTCGGCCTCGACGCGGAGGTCGTCCTGGACCACGGCCTTGATCTGGAGCTCCAGGGCGTTGTCCCGCTTCCGGCCGGGCAGTGGGGCGAACGGGTAGAAGGTGCCGCGCTTGTAGAGGTAGACCAGCGCCAGGGGGCGCAGCTCGGCGTCGCGGAAGGACACCAGGGAGCACAGGAGCTGCGGGCCGAACCCCCCGTCCTGCACAGCGGTGTTGACCGCGTGCAGGTCCCCCACCAGCGCGGGCAGGTCGTCGGGGGTCCGGCGGGAGAGCAGCCACGTGTATCCGTATCCGTCACGGCTGAACTCCACCGGCGCGCCGCCGCGTGCGGAGTCCGCGTCCAGCAGGGCCCGTACCTCCTGCCGGATCCCGGTGAAGGCGCCGCCCTCGATGGAGGCGAAGCAGACCGAGCCCGCGCCGGTCGGTGTGAAGCCGGCGGCCGCCTGGAGCGTGACGGCGGCCGAGGGCAGGCCGAAGAGCTGGTCGAGGTCGGGTCCGACCGGCTTGGACCGCCCGAGCAGCGCGTCCCAGAAACCCATGGGCTCCCCCTCACGCTTCCCCGCCGCCCGGTCCGCCCAGCTCGGCGGCGACCTCGGCGAGGGCCTCCAGCCGCCGTTCCAGGGTGGGGTGGGTGGCGAACAGGTTGGCCAGCGCCGTGCCGGGGCCGAGCGCGGGGGTGAAGAAGAACGCGTTGAACGCCTGGGCGGTGCGCAGGTCCTCCGTCGGGATGCGGGCGATGTCCCCCGTGACCTTGGTGAGGGCCGATGCCAGCGCGGACGGTTTGCCCGTGAGCATGGCCGCGGCGCGGTCGGCGGCCAGCTCGCGGTAGCGGGACAGGGCCCGGATCAGCAGGAAACTGAGCGCGTAGACGAGGGCCGAGACGGCCATCACGGTCAGGAAGACGACGGCCGTGTTCTGGTCGCGTCCGCGCCCGCCGAACGCCTGGGAGTAGAACGTGAAGCGGACGGTGAGCCCGGCGATCACGCCCAGGAACGAGGCGATGGTGATGACGGTGACGTCCCGGTGCGCGACGTGGGAGAGCTCGTGCGCGAGGACGCCTTCGAGCTCCTCCGTGGTCAGACGCCGCTGGAGCCCGGTGGTGACGCACACCACGGCGTGGTCCGCGTTGCGTCCGGTCGCGAACGCGTTGGGCAGGTCCATGCGCGAGACGGCGACCCGCGGCTTGGGCATGTCGGCCGTGGCGCACAGGCGGTCGACGATCCCGTGCAGTGCGGGCTGTTCCTCGGGCGTGACGATCTGCCCGTGCATGGCGTACAGGGCGATCCGGTCCGCGTACCAGTACTGCACGCCGAGCAGTCCGGCGGCGATGACGACGACCAGGACGGTGGACTTCAGCAGGACGATCAGCGCGGCGACGAACGCCACGTAGACCAGCCCCAGCAGGAACATGGTGACCGCCATCCGGGCGGTCAGCTGACGGTCGGGCTCGAAACGGCTGCGCACCGCCCTCACCTCGGGTCCGGGTCGCCCGGGCCGGTGCCCGGCTCGTCGAGCCGTACCGGCCGCGCTGCGGCGGTCCCGTACCGGCCGCCGCCGGAAATCCACACGCTCATGATGTCGCCTCCGGGTCGGACGGCCCCTCCGGCCGTCCGCGCGGCCGGGGACCGGTCCAGGGGAGTCCCTCCTTCCATAGTCGCGCAGCGGCGGCCGCGTCCGCCCGGCCGGGCGGACGACCGCCGGGGCGGGCGGCCCGGTCCCGGTTGGCGGGAGGTCGGCTTCCGCGCGTGGCCGGGCTGCGTCACAGTGGAGGGGTCGATCCAGGTCCCGCGAAGGAGGCCGTCGCGCATGCCGGAGGACCCCGAGGACGCGGACGCCCTCGCCCGTGTGGCCGACCGGCTCTTCAAGGCCTTCGCCGGGCTCGACCGCGAGACCGTCGAGGGCGCGGTCGGCACCGCCTACGCCGAGCTGCGGTACGCCCGGGTGCGCACCTACCTCCCGATCCTGGTGGAGCGCCGCGCCCGCGACCTCCTCGCCGCGGCGGGCGACGACACGTCCCCCGGCGGGGAGGGGGACACGGAGCCGGGGGGCCGCTGACGGCGCCGCGCGGACCGGCGCCCCGGCGCGCGCCGGAGCGGCACGGCCGTGCCCGGCCTACCATGGAGGACCAGGTCCCTTCGGACCCCGCACCTGCCACGGCACCGGTAGGGAGGCCGGCATGGAGTTCGGGAACGGATCCGGGGCAGTGGACGGCTCGCGCTACCTGCCGATCTCCGAGCACGGCCTGATCGGCGACCTGCGTACGGCCGCGCTCGTCGGGACCGACGGCACGATCGACTGGTACTGCTGCCCCCGCTTCGACGCGCCGAGCGTGTTCGCGTCCATCCTCGACGCCGACCGGGGCGGATCGTGGCAGCTGGCCGCCGACGTGCCGGCGCGGACGCGGCAGTTCTACTTCCCCGACACCAACGTGCTGATCACCCGGTTCTACGCCGCCGACGGGGTGGCGGAGGTCCAGGACTTCATGCCCGTCGTGGACGAGTCGCGCGAGGGGGCCCGGCACCGGCTGATCCGGCGGGTGATCTGCGTGCGGGGCTCCCTGCCCTTCAGGACGCGGGTCGCCCCCCGCTTCGGCTACGCCACCGAGACGCACACCGTGCGCGTGCAGGCCCACGAGGCCGTCTTCGATGCCCCGTCGATCTCGTTGGCGCTGTCGTCCACGGTGTCGCTCGAAACGGACGGCACGGACGTGTCCGCGCACTTCAAGCTCCTCGAAGGCGAATCCGTGGTGTTCGCCCTCGACCGGATCACCGGCGACGTCCGTCCGCGGGCCTGCCCGCACGCCGAGGCCGAGGAGCAGTTCGAGGCGACGGCCCGGTTCTGGCGCAACTGGCTGGGCCGCTCCCGCTACCGCGGCCGCTGGCGGGAGATGGTCAACCGCTCGGCGCTGACGCTCAAGCTGCTCACCTACGTCCCGACCGGCGCGATCGTCGCCGCCCCGACGACCAGCCTGCCCGAACGGGTCGGCGGCGAGCGCAACTGGGACTACCGGTACGTGTGGGTCCGCGACGCCGCCTTCTGCGTCTACGCCATGCTCCGGCTCGGCTTCACCTCGGAGGCCGAGGCGTTCATGGGCTTCCTGTCCGAACGGTGCATCGAGCCGGGAGCCGGCCCCGGCGGTCCGCTCCAGATCATGTACGGCATCGACGGGCGCACCGACCTGCCCGAGTCCGAGCTGCGCCACCTCGAAGGGCACCTGGGATCCGCTCCGGTCCGGGTGGGCAACGCCGCGACCGGTCAGCTCCAGCTGGACATCTACGGAGCCCTGATCGACTCCGTCTACCTGTACGACAAATGGGGGCAGCCCATCAGCAGCGACCACTGGGACGAGGTCGGGGCCGTCGTGGACTGGCTCTGCGAGAACTGGGACCAGCCCGACGAGGGCGTCTGGGAGACCCGTGGCGGCCGCAGGAACTTCGTCTACTCGCGGCTGATGTGCTGGGTGGCGATCGAGCGGGCCGTCCGCATGGCCAACCGGCGCGGCCTGCCTGCCGATCTCGCCCGCTGGCAGCGGAGCCGGGACGCGATCTACCGGCAGATCATGCGCGAGGGCTGGTCGGCCCAGCGCGGCGCCTTCGTCCAGGGGCTGGGCGACGACGTCCTCGACGCGTCCGTGCTGATGATGCCGATGGCCAAGTTCATCTCGCCCACCGACCCGAAGTGGCTCTCCACCCTGGACGCGCTGACCGCGGAGCTGGTCTCCGACTCGCTGGTCTACCGCTACGACCCCGAGGCCAGCCCGGACGGCCTGCGCGGGGCCGAGGGCACGTTCTCGATCTGCTCCTTCTGGTACGTCGAGGCGCTCACCCGCGCCGGACGCCTGGAGGAGGCCCGGCTGGCCTTCGAGAAGATGCTCACCTACGCCAACCACGTCGGCCTCTACGCGGAGGAGATCGGCCGCAGCGGGGAGCAACTCGGCAACTTCCCGCAGGCCTTCACCCACCTCTCGCTGATCAGCGCCGCCTACAACCTCGACCGCGCCCTCGGCTGAGGACCCCTTTCCAGGGATTGCCGCCGGCGAGCCCCGGTGCCCCGCGTCCTGCGGCGCGGCGGGCGGCTGCTGCCCGTGGTGCCCTTCGCGCTGATCGCGGCCGTCACCGTCGTGGACGTCCTGGGAGGAGGAGGCGCAGACGGGGAGGGCGACCCGGCCCCGGCTGAGGGCTCAGGGCAGCGGGGTGCGGTGGAGGCCGATGAGGAGGCGCCAGACGCGTCCGGCGATCTCGGCGGGGGTGGCCTCGACGAGTCCGTGCAGCCAGTCGGCGAGCACCCCGGCGAAGGCGGCGGCCACGGCCGATGCGACCAGGTCGGGCTCCGGCGCGCCGGCCAGGGCGCGTTCGGCCCGGCTGCGGGCGCGCAGGTCCCGGTGGAGGGCGTGGCCGAGCGGTCCGCCGCCGCCGGGGCGGAGCAGTTCCCGGTAGAGCCCGGCGTGCCGGGGGAGGCGGGCGAAGAAGTCGAGCAGGGCGGGCGGCGGGCTCGCCGGGTCGGGGACGCCGCGCCAGGCGTGCAGGGCGTCCACCGCCTCGCGGACGATCTCGGCGCAGGTGTCGACGGCGAGCGCCTCCAGGTCGGCGTAGTGGAGGTAGAACGTGGCCCGGCCGACTCCGGCCCGGCGCGCGAGGGCGGCGACGCCGACCTTGTCCAGCGGGCGGCTCGCGCACTCCTCCAGCAGGGCCTGGCGCAGCCTGGCACGGGTCCGCTCGGTGCGGGGGTCCTCCGGCACGCCCGTCACCCGGCCAGGAGGACGGCGCCGAGCGCCAGGGCGCCGGGCAGGGCCTGCGCGGCCAGGATGCGCCGGTTGGCGGTGAGGCCGCCGTAGACCCCGGCGACCACCACGCAGCCGAGGAAGAAGACCCGGACCGGGAAGCCCACCGGGTCCCCGGCGAACAGGCCCCACACCAGCCCGGCGGCCAGGAAGCCGTTGTAGAGGCCCTGGTTCGCCGCGAGGGAGGCGGTGGCGCGGGCGAGGTCCGCGTCGAACCCGGAGAGCTTGCGGCCGGGCGGCCGCTCCCAGAGGAACATCTCCAGCACCAGGAAGTACGCGTGCAGCGCGGCCACCAGGCCCACCAGCACCATCGCGGTCGTCTCCATCGGTGCGGCCCCACCCTCTCGCCGTGTTCACATTTCCTGGACAGGTGACCAGAATAAACAGACACCCGTCCAGGAAGTCAACCTGTGCGCGTACGGCCCGCGGGGCGGCGGCTCCGGGAAACTTTCGTTCAAGAGTCTTCCCCGAAGGCCGCGGGACGGTCGGCCGCACCTAGGGTGCAGACGGTCGACTTCCCTTCGAGACAAAGGCGTTCCATGCCGATTCCGCGCAGATCGTTACTGGCCGGCTCGACGGCCGGCGCCGCCGCCGCCGTCGTCGGGGGTGCGGGGAGCGCCGGGGCCGTCGGGCGGCCCGCGGCCGCGGCGTCGCCGCTGGTGCAGCGCACGCCCAGCCGTATCGGGGTGCCGGGCGTGGCCGGGCTGCACCTCCAGTTCGGTGCCGATCCCGCCACCGAGATGACCGTCTCCTGGATCAGCCCCCAGTCCGTCCGGCGTCCGCGGGTCCACCTCGGGTCACCGGACGGCGGCGCCGGGCGCGCGGTCGACGCCGAGACCCGTACCTACCGCGACGGGCTCTCCCGGCGGGAGGTGTACGTCCACCACGCGCGCCTCACCGGGCTGCGGCCGGACACCACCTACCTGTACTCGGCCGGGCACGACGGCGCCGCGCAGGAGACCGGGTCGTTCACCACGGCGCCGCGCGGCCGGACCGCGTTCACCTTCACCAGCTTCGGCGACCAGGGCACCCCCAACCTGCGCCGGAGCCTCAAGTGGCCCACGAAGGACACGCCGCCGCCCCTCGGCCCCTTCCCGCTCTACACCAGCACCCAGGGCGGCACCGAGGCGTCCGCCGACATCGTGGCGGCGGTCGAACGGGTCGCCCCGCTGTTCAACCTCGTCAACGGGGACCTCTGCTACGCGGGCGTGGCCGGAGCCATCGGCGAGGACCGCGTCGCGACCTGGGCCGACTGGTTCATCAGCAACAGCCGCTCGGCGCGGCTGCGCCCCTGGATGCCCTGTGTCGGCAACGGCGAGACCGAGAAGGGCAACGGCCCCCTGGGCCTCACCGGCTACCAGACCTACTTCACGCTGCCGGGCCCGACGTCCGCCGCCGAACCCGAGACGGACGGCCTGTGGTACGCCTTCACCGTCGGCGCGGTGCGCTTCATCAGCCTGGCCAACGACGACGTGGCGATCGCGGACACCGGTGACCTCTATCTCCGCGGATACTCCGACGGTGCGCAACGCCGCTGGCTGGAACGGGAGTTGAAGGCGGCGCGGGGCAGTGCCGGCATCGACTGGATCGTCGTCTTCATGCACCATCCGATGGTCTCCAGCCACCGCAGCGGCGGTGGCGACCTCGGGATCCGCGAGGCGTGGGGCCCGCTCTTCGACGCGTACGGGGTCGACCTGGTGCTCTGCGGCCACGAGCACTACTACGAACGCTCGCTGCCGGTCCGCGGCACCCTGCCGAACGACGCCCGCACCCCCGTCCCGGTCTCCACCCGTACCGATGTCGCCGATACCGGCCGGGGCACCGTCCACATGGTCATCGGAGGCGGCGGCAACTTCGCCACCACCCAGGACGACCTCTTCGAGGAACCCAGGGCCCGCGTCGTCGTCGATGTGGGCAAGGAGCCCGAGGGCCGGCACCGCAAGCCGGTCTACCTCACCGAGGACGCCCCCTGGCGCGCCGTCCAGGACCGCGTCCACTCCCACGGATTCGCCGCCTTCGACGTCGACCCGGGCACCCGCGGCGCCGGACGCACCCGGATGCACGTCACGTACTACACCTTCGACGGCCCCTACGGAGAGCTGACCCCGGTGGACACCTTCGTTCTGGAACGCCCCCGCGCGGACGCCCGGCACTGACCGCGGACGCCCGGCACTGACTCGGCCGCGGTGCGAGGCCATGTTGACTGAATCTTCAGTCAGGGGCAGGATGCGGAGGGGCCGCAGGCCGCCCCTCCCCGCCTCCCACCCCTCCGAAAGAGCACCGCATGCCCTCCGCACGCCCCGGCGCGCGGTCCGCCGACCCGCGCCGGCGGCCGCCGCCCGCCCTGCTCGGCCTGCTGGGAGACGTGCTGCTGATCGCCGCCCTGACCCTGACGGTGCCGGCGCTCTTCGAGTGGACCGACAGCTGGGGCGTCGGCGGCCTGATCGGTCCCGTGGCCTACCACGCGGCCACCGGCTGCGCGGCGCTGGCGGTCCTGGCCCGCCGGCGGTGGCCGTCGGCCGCGCTGGCGGCCGCCGCGGCGCTGGTCGCGGTCGAACCGCTGACCGGCGGGGCCCTGGCCGCGGTGGCCTACGCGGCGGGCTCCCGCTGGTTCGATCTGCGCCACCGGTCCGTGCTGCTGGCGGTGAGCGCGGCGGGGCCGTCGGCCGTCACCGCGCTGATCACGGCCGGTGCGTCCGCGCCGGTCCGCGCGTACCAGGCCGTGGTCGTGCTGGTCACCGCGATCGTGTGCGGCGCGCTGCCGGGCCTCGTCGGTGCGCTCGCCGGGCAGCGCGAGCGGCTGCTCCGCGCGCTGTGGGAGCGCAACGCCGTACTGGAGCGGTCCCAGCGCTCGGCCGAGGAACAGGCCCGGGCCCGTGAGCGGGCCCGGATCGCCGGCGAGATGCACGACCTCCTCGGCCACCGGCTGAGCCTGGTGGCGCTGCACTCCGGCGGGCTGGAGCTGGCCTGCCGGGGCGGTGATCCGCAGGTCCGGCGGACCGCCGTGCTGGTGCACGGCACCGTGCGGGAGGCGATGGACGAGCTGCGGGGGGTGCTGGGCGTGCTCCGCGCCGACGACGCCGCCCCGGCGGCCCCGGATCCGCTGACTCCCGCGACCGGCACCCACGCGGACGTCGCGGCCCTCGTCGGGGAGTCCCACGCCGCAGGCGTCCCGGTGGGCCTGAACTGGACCGGCCGGGACCTGGACGACGCCGCCCCGACCGCCCGCCGCGCGGTCCACCGGGTGGTCCGCGAGGCCCTCACCAACGTGCACAAGCACGCCGCCGGCGCCCCGGTGGAGGTGACCGTCCACTGCGACACCGGCCAGGTGCGGGTCGGCGTGCGCAACGGGCCCGGGCCCGTCGGCCCGCCCGTGCGGCCCCCGCGCGGCAGCGGGCTCGGACTGGCCGGTCTGCACGAGCGGGTGCGGCTGCTCGGCGGGTCGCTGCGGGCGGCCCGCACGGGCGAGGGCGGGTTCCTCGTCGACGCCCGCATCCCGCTGAAGGGCGGCCCGGCCGCCCCGCGGACGGACTCCGCCGCGCCGGCCGGCCTCGGCGTCATGGCCGGCGCGCAGACCTGGCCGAGCCGGGCCGCGGCGAGCGCGGTCATGGTCCTGGGCGTGGTCGGCGCGGTCGCCCTCCAGTTCGTCACGCTCTCCTTCGTCCCCTTCCCGGAGGACGACGGACCGCAGGACGCCGACCGGCCGGGGGTCTCCGTCCAGGACGACGCCCCGTACGGTCCCGCCGACCCCTCCTTCCCGATCCCCTTCCCGACACCGTGAGGCCCGCCGTGATCCGTGTTCTCCTCGCCGACGACCAGGACCTGGTCCGTGCCGGGATCCGGCTGGTGCTGGGGCACGCCGAGGACATCGAGGTGGTGGCGGAGGCAGCCACCGGCCACGAGGCGGCGGCGCTGGCCGTGCGGCACCGGGTGGACGTCGCCCTGCTCGACATCCGGATGCCCGGCTCCGACGGGCTCGCCGCCGCCGAACTGATCGCCGCCCGCGCCCCGTCCGTCCGGGTCGTCATGCTCACCACCTTCGGGGAGGAGGAGTACGTCGCCCGGGCGCTGCGGGCGGGCGCGCTCGGGTTCCTGCTGAAGGACGGCACGCCGCAGGAGCTCGTCCGGGCCGTCCGCACGGTCGCGGGCGGCACCCCCGTGGTGTCCCCGCGGATCACCCGGCAGCTCATCGACCACTACCTCGCGGCGGACGAGGAGCCGGCGGACCCGCGGCTCGACCGGATCGCCGCGCTGACCGGGCGGGAGCGGGAGGTGCTCGCCATGGTCGGTACGGGGGCCTCGAACGCGGAGATCGGGAAGCGGCTGCACCTCGGCGAGGGCACCATCAAGGCGTACGTGAGCCGCATGCTGGCCAAGCTGAGCTGCGCCAACCGGGTCCAGGCGGCGCTCCTCGCCCGCGACGCCCGGCTCCGCCCGTAGACCGGCCCCGCGGACCGGCGGCCGGCCATCGGCCGCCGGTCGACGGGGCGGGGCCGTCCCGTCAGGGCCGCCGCGACGCACCCGGTGACGCGGACGGGGACGGTGACCCGGACGGGGACGCGGACGGTGACGGGGCCCGCGACGGGGCCCGCGACGCGGACGCGGTCGGCGGGGTGGACGGTACGCCGGCCGGCGCGTCCCGGTAGGCGTCGTGGTCGGGCGCCGGCCGGGCGGGCCCCGCGCGGACGGCGCTCACCGTGAGGAACGCTCCGGCGAGTCCGGCGACGACGATCTTGGAAGTCAGGGCGAGCCCTCGCATCAGTGCCTCCTGTGCCGGGCGGACGCGGTCGCCAGACCGCGTCCGGTGACGTTCTGGATCTGGAGGCCGGGGCGGGCGTTGACCTCCAGGACCAACGGGCCGCGGTCGGCGTCCACGACGATGTCGGCGCCCAGGTAGCGCAGGCCGGTGGCCCCGGCGCAGCGCCGGGCCGCGTCGAGCACCTCGGGCCAGTGCGGGACGCTCGCGCCGACCAGGGGTTCGCCGGTGTCGGGGTGGTGGCCGGTGGCCGCCCTGCCGATCAGGGCGTGGGTGATGCGGCCGGTGGCCAGGTCGACGGCGGCGCCGATGGCCTTCTGGTGGAGGTTGGCCCGGCCGCCGCTGAACCGGGTGGGCAGCCGCAGCATCGCCAGCTGGGGCCGGTCCCCGCGGCAGATCACCCGGATGTCCGGCAGGCCCTGGTGCGAGAGCCGGTCCAGGTCCGGGTGGGCCCGGATCAGCGGCTCGAACATCGCCCAGTCGTTCGGCCGCGGGGAGAACTCCCCGTCCAGGATGCGCCGCAGGTGGTCGGCGACCGCCTCCCGCGTGATCCGTTTGCCCGAGGAGGAGGACCAGTGGGAACGGCGCCTGCCGAACGACAGCATGATCCCGTTGCCGCCGAGGCTCTGGTTCGGCTTCAGCGCCCAGCAGTCGGGCAGGCCGGACCAGTCGAGGGAGGAGACCTCCGGGCGGGAGCGCAGCAGGGCCACGGTGGGGGAGGTGGGCGCGCCGGCGGCGGTCAGGGCCTCCTTGGTGGCGTACTTGTCGTTGACCAGGCGGATCGCGGCCGTGGGGTTCTGTTCGGCGATGCGGGCGTTGCGCAGGTTCATGCCGAGGACGGGGTCCCAGCCGCGGAGCCGGATCACGCGGCACCGCCCTGGGCCCTGGCGGCGGGCGCGAACCTGAACAGCTCGCTCAGCCGCAGCCCGCGGTAGGTCCCGACCAGTACCGCCCACACCGAGCAGGCGACGGCCAGTTGCAGCGGCACGGCCTCCGCGAGGTGGCGTACGTAGGGGGTGAGCAGCAGCAGGGCCACGAGGACGGCCGTGCCCATGGTCAGCGCGGCTCCGGCGGCGGCCGACCGGGCCCCGTCGAGGTCCCACTGCTCCCACAGCCGCTCGGTGATGATCGCGGTGACGACGACGGGCAGGGTCATGCCCCAGGAGTCGGACAGCCCGATGCCGCCGAGGGAGAGCTGGGCCGCGATCAGGCCGGTGGTGACCACGCCGATCAGCACCCCGAGCCGGGCGACGCGCGGCAGGTGCAGGCGCCGCAGCAGCGGCTGGACGAGGAATCCGAGCGCGAACAGGACCAGGGTCAGGGGAACTCCGAGGAGCAGCCCCGACTGCGCGTAGGCCAGCGCCAGCAGGACCGGGCTGAAGGTGCCCAGGGTGTTCAGTCCGACGACGACCCGCAGCAGGACGATCACCAGGGCGGCCAGGGGCAGCAGGGCCATCATGGACACCGGGTCGATCGCCGGGGCCTTGGCGAACAGGATCCGCAGGGCGGACGGGGCCCGATGGGCGTCGGGCCGGGTCAGCAGCCGCTTGCCGACGGCCACCTGGAGCCCCTGGACGTCCTGCCGGCCGAGCAGGACGGGCGTCTCCCGGCGGGAGCGGTTGTTGACGGTGGTCCTGGCGACGAACGACCGTCCGGCGAGGCGCACGGTGGAGTCGACGACGGGCCGCTGTTCCCGGCCGAGCGCCGAGCCGACGGTGATCTGGGGGGCCTTGGCGAGGTCGAAGCCGAGGTCCTTGGCCAGGCGGGTGTCCATCGAGGAGGCCGACGCGCCGGTGTCGACCATGGCGAGCACCTCGAGCGTCCGGCCGTTCGGTCCGCTGAGCCGCACCATCTCCCGCTCGCCGATCACCTCGGGCGAGCTGCCCAGGGACCGCTCGGGCGAGCCGAGGACCCCGAGCAGCAGCAGGCCCACTCCGGCCACGGCCGCCAGCACCTTGAGGAGCACCGGGGTGCGCGCCCGTCCGCTCCGGTGGTCGCCGCGCGGCGCACGGTCTGCGGCCGGCCCGGCTTGGTTCGTTCGAAGGTCATTCACAGGACCAGCTTGGGCGGGCGGGTGCGGCGCGGAGTAGTGGCGATCGGCCAGGGAGGGGCAACGAAAGTGCACAGTCGTCCGCGTCGGGCGGCGACGACGGCCGGTGACGACCGCGGCCCGGCCCCCCGTCGCACGACGGGGGGCCGAGCCGCGGTGGGGAGCGGGGGCCGCTCAGCCGGCGGGCGCGGGCTGGTCGTGGGTGGCGCAGTGGATGCCGCCGCCGCCCGAGGCGATCGCGTCGATCTTCACGGAGACGATCTCGCGGTCGGGGAAGTGCTCCTTCATGATCTGCCGGGCGCGGTCGTCGGCCTGCGCGTCGCCGAACCGGGGCAGGTAGACGCCCTTTCCGCCGATGTAGAAGTTCATGTACGAGGAGACGAAGGCGTCGCCGCGGCCGGTGATCCGGTCGGGATCGGGCTGGGACAGCTCGATCACCTCGATCTTCTTGCCGCGCGCGTCCGTGGCGTCCTTGAGGACGGACTTCGCCTGGTCGGCCGAGCGCGACCACACGTCGGCGGGAGTACCCGGGAAGGCCTTGTCCAGCAGGACCACCCCGGGTGCGACGAAGCGCATCAGGCAGTCGACGTGCGCGTCGGTGATGTCCTTGCCCTTCACGCCGGCCAGCCAGATCACCTTGGTGACGCCGAGGGCCTTCTTGAGCTCCGCCTCCACCCGCTCGCGGCTCATGCCGGGGTTGCGGTTGGAGTTGACCACGGAGCTCTCGGTGAGCACCAGCGTGCCGAGGCCGTCGGTCTCGAAGGAGCCGCCTTCGGCGACGACCGGCGTCTCGATCCGGTCGATGCCGTACTTCGCCAGCAGGGTACGGGCGACCGCGGCGTCGTTGTCGTGCTCCTGCTTGTTGCCCCAGCCGCTGAAGTTGAAGTCGACGCCCTTGACCTTGCCGCCCTCCTCGACGAAGACGGGTGCCGTGTCCCGGGCCCACAGGTCGTCCACCGCGAGCGGGACGACCTCCACGTCGTTGCCGCACGCCTGCTGGGCGGCCTCCTCCTGGCCGGGCCGGGCCATCAGCACCACCGGCTCGCGCGCCCCGATGGCGGCGGCGAGTCCGGCGATGTCCCTGCGCACGCCGGCCAGCTGGTCGCCCCAGACGTTCTCGGACGCGGGCCAGGCCATGAACGTCCGGGTGTGCTTCTCCCACTCGGCGCCGAGCCGGCGCCCGTCCGCGCCGCCGGAGCCCTCCGGGGTGCCCTCCTGGTCCGGGTCGTCGGCTTCGGAACAGGCGGTCAGCCCGAGGGCGAGCACGCTCGCGCCCGCGAGCGAGCGCAGCATGGTGCGGCGTGACAGGGCAGGGATCGACACAGGGGCCTCCGGTAGGCGGGGGAGAGGGGGGAGGGGGCGGGCCGGACGTCCGGCCGGGCCGGCGGGGCGCACGGCCGGCAGCGTCCGTGCGGACGGGGATCAGGGCATCGGCTCGTGCATGGTGGAGCAGTGGATGCCGCCCCCGCCGCCCATCAGGCGGTCGACGTCGAGCTGGACGACCTCGCGGCCGGGGAAGGCGGCCGCAAGGGCCTGCCGGGCGGCCTCGTCCTTGGCGCGGTCGCCGAACTGCGCGGTGATCACGCCGCCGTTGACGAGGTGGAAGTTCAGGTAGGAGTCGACGAACGTCGAACTCCGCGAGCGGACGGTGTCGGGGCCGTCCACCCGGATCACCCGGAGCCGCCGGCCGCGCGCGTCGACCGCAGCGGAGAGGATCGCGAACTGCTCGCGGGCGTCGCGCGCCCAGACGTCGTTGCGGTCCTGGGGCGGCAGCTGGACCATCACCACGCCGGGGCGGACGAACCGCGAGGTGACGTCGACGTGGTCGTCGGTGATGTCCTTGCCCCTGATCCCGGGCAGCCAGATCATCCTGTCCGCGCCGTAGGCGTCGAGGAGGGCGTGCTCGATCTCGTCCCGGCTCATGCCCCGGTTGCGGTTCTTGTTGACGAGGCTGCTCTCGGTCGCCATCAGCGTGCCGTCGCCGTCGCACTCCACCGCCCCGCCCTCACCGACCAGGTCGGCGTAGGTGAGCCGCAGGCCGCGGCGGCGGGCGACGCGCTCGGCGACACGGGCGTCGTCGGTGTGGACCTGCTTGTCGCCCCAGCCGTTGAAGTTGAGGCAGAGCGCGTCCAGTCCGCCGTTCCCGTCGTGGCGGAAGACCGGGGCGATGTCGCGCATCCACAGGTCGTCGGTGGGGATCGCGGTGGTCACCTCGACCTGCGGGCCGCACATGCTCCGCGCCTCACGGGCGCTGTAGTCGTCGGGGACGCACATCACCACGGGCTCGAACTCGGCGATCGTGCGCGCGATCAGCGCGATGTCCTCCTGCACGCCGGCCAGCTGCCGCCCCCACACCGACTTCCGCGACGGCCAGGACATCCACGTCCTGGCGTGCGGGACGTCATCGGCCGGTACGCGGGGGCGCACGCCCCCCGGGCGCGGCGCGCCCGAGGCGGCGGGCCCCGTGAACACCTGCGCCCCGAGGGCGAGGCCGGCCGCCCCCAGCACGCTCCGGCGGGAGGGAAGGACGCTGAGCAGGCGGTCGGCGAGCGAGCGCTCGCCGCGGTCTTCGGTCATGGCATCTCCAGATCAAGTGGACCATCGCCGGTCCGGCGCCGCCTGCGCGGACGCGTCGCGGGGGCGAGGGGGCGCCGATCGGCCGGGGCTCCCGCCCCGGCCTCAGCGTTGCACTGACTGAAAATTCAGTCAAACTCCCTCACGGAACGAACAGGGAGCGGGACGCAGCGGAGTGGAACGCCGACGTCCACCGCCCTGCGCGGGGGTGCGGGGTCAAGGGAGGGGCGCGAGGTCGAGCGCGGCCCGCGCCGTCTCGGCGGGCGACTGCGCCCCGCCGAAGTCGGTGAACCACGGGCGGGAGGTCGCGGGCGCCGCGTTCGGCGGCGACCGCGCGGACGGCGGCGGCCTGCGCCACCTCCGAGGGCGCGTTCGGCCGGCACGGCCGGCCCGCCTCGGCCGGGGGCGTGGCCGGGCCTGGGCGAGCGGCCCGAGGTCGCGCGCACGGCCCGGGACTGGCCGGCGAAGCTGCAGCTCGCCGCGGGCTGACCGCCGTGCCCGCCGCGACGGCGGCCGCCGTGCCGCCCGGGGTACGCGTCCTGCCGGTGCGCGGCGGGCCGGAGGAGGCCCGGCGCCTGCTGCCGGCCCGGATGCCCGGGCCGGCGGCCGAACCGGTGGTCCGCCTGGCGGCCGCCCTGCGGGCCGGGGTCCTCGACGCCGACCCGGAGCCGTGAGCGGGCGGTGAAGCCCCCTGCCGCCGACCGGTCCGGCCGCGGAGCCCCTCCCGGTGCCGGCGGCCGCCGGCGGTGCGCCCTACGCGCCGGGTGCGGGGGCGTCGGCCTCGACGACGCGGCCGTCGCGCAACTCCACGACGTGGTCGGCGAGTTCGATCAGGTGGGGGTCGTGGGTGGCGACGAGGACGGTGACGTCCTTGCTGCGGACCACCGCGCGCAGCAGCTCCATGATCGACCGGCCGGTCTCCAGGTCGAGCTGGCCCGTGGGCTCGTCGGCGATGATCAGCTCGGGGTCGTTGGCCAGGGCCCGGGCCAGCGCGACGCGCTGCTGCTGGCCGCCGGAGAGTTCGCCGGGGCGCTGCTCGGCGTGGTCCGCGAGGCCGACCAGGGCGAGCAGGGTCCTCGCGCGCTCCTCGCGCTCCTTGGCCGGCACCCTGCGCAGCCGCATCGGCACGCCGACGTTCTCCAGGGCGGTGAGGACGGGGATCAGCCCGAAGGACTGGAAGACGAAGCCGATGCGGTCGCGGCGCAGGGCGAGCAGGCCCGCTTCGTCGAGGGCCGCCAGGTCGGTGCCGTCGAGGGTGATCCGCCCGCTGCTCGGGGTGTCGAGGCCGCCGACGAGGTTGAGCAGGGTGGTCTTGCCGGACCCCGAGCGCCCGCGGAGCGCGGTGAGCGCGCCCCGGCGGATCCCGAAGGACACCCCGCGCAGGGCGTGGACGGCCTGCGGTCCGCTGCCGAAGCTGTGGTGGACGTCGTCCACCACCACGATCGGCGTGCCGCGGTCCTCCCGGGCCGGCGCGGCCGTCGCCGCAGAACTCTGATGGGTTGTCATGAAACGTGCTCCCCCGTGGAGTCGAGTGCGCCGAGCCCCCGGACCCGCCTCCCGTACCCGTAGGGCCGCTGTGACTTTCTGATCACATTTGCGCACCTGTCACCTACTTCACGCAAGTCCCTTCCGTTGATCATCCGAATCTGACAGCATCGTCCGCTATCCGGGACCACGAGTCCGGACGGGGGAGGGACTGCACACGTGCTCGGCTTCGTCGTGCGCCGACTGCGCGGGCGATGGCCGCTCGCCGTCGCCGCGCTGCTCACCGTATTGATCACGGCCACCGCGCTGACCGCGCTCACGGCGTTCACCAGCGGCGTGGGGGAGGAGGGGCTCCGGCGCGCCCTGGCCGGCCCGGAGCGGTCCCGCACGACCGTCGTGGTCACCAGCGGCCGTCCCGCCGCCTCCCGGGCCGCGGACGACGCGTCCGTCCGGGCCTTCTCCGGCACGGTGTTCGGGCGGCTTCCGGTGGCCTCGCAGAGCGTGGCGCTCAGCCGCTCCTACGGGCTTCCCGGCGCCTCCGCCTCGGGCCGCGACGCCGACCTCACCCTGCTCGCCGCGCTCGGCCGCACGCACGTGCGGCTGCTGGAGGGGCAGTGGCCGCAGCCGGTCACCGGCCCCGTCGCGGGCGGCGCCGCCCCGCCCCACGTGGCCGTGCCGCGCACGGCGCTGGCGCGCCTCGGCCTGACCGGATCGGCCCTGCCCGCGCAGGTCCGCCTCGACGACCGGTTCGGCGGGCCCGCGCTGACGGTCCTGGTGACCGGCGTGTACCGGGCCGCCGATCCGGACGACGCGTACTGGCGGCTCGACCCGCTCGGCGGCCGGGAGATCCGGACCGGCAGCTTCACCACCTACGGCCCCCTCCTGGTGGACGACACCGCGTTCACGGCCGGCGGCCTCCTCCAGGAGTACCGGTCCACGCTCCTCACCCCGGACCTGGGTACGGTCCGCACCTCCGAGGCCGAGGCGATCCGCACCGCCGCGGGCCCCGCGGGGCGCGACCTGGAGCGCACCGCCGCGCTCCGCACCTCCACCGAACTCCCGGAACTGCTCGCCGAGTCGGACTCCGGACTGCGCGTCGCCCGGTCCGCCCTGCTGGCGGGCGCCCTCCAGCTCGCCGTCCTCGCGGCCGCCGCGCTGCTCCTCGTCTCCCACATCATGACGGTCCGCCAGGAACCCGAGCGGGTCCTGCTCACCGCACGCGGCGCCTCCCGCCGGCGCCTCGGCGCCCTGGGCGCCGCCGAGTCGCTGCTGCTGGCCCTGCCCGCCGCCGTCCTCGCCCCGCTGCTGACACCGCCCCTGCTGCGCCTGTTCGGCCGGGTCGGACCGCTCGGCAGGGTCCACCTGGAGATCCCGGACACCTGGCTGGTCTGGCCGGTCGCGGCCGGCTGCGCCCTGGCCTGCGTCCTGCTGACGACCCTGCCCTCCGTCCTGCGCGGCGCCTCCGCCGCCGTACTGCGCCGGGCCGGCGGCCGGCAGGCCCTGGTGACGGGCGCCGCCCGCTCCGGACTGGACCTGGCCGTGGTGGCCCTCGCCGTCCTCTGCCACCAGCAGCTGTCGCACTACGGGGGCGCCGACGGCGCCGGCCCGGGCACCGGCCCCGCCGACGGCGGGCTCGGCGTGGACCCCGTGCTGGTCGCGGCCCCGGCCCTGGCCCTGTGCGCGGGCACGCTGCTGGTCCTGCGGCTGCTGCCGTTCGCCGCACGGGCCGGCGGACGGCTGGCGGCGCGCGGCCGCGGCCTCGGCCCGGCCCTGTGCGGCTGGCAGCTCGCCCGGCGGCCCGGCCGGGCCACCGGTCCCGTACTGCTGCTCGTCCTCGCCGTCTCCAGCGGGGTCCTGGCCCTCGGCCAGCACGCCGCCTGGTCCGCGTCCCAGCGGGACCAGGCGGACTTCGCCACCGCCGGCGGGCTGCGGATCTCCGGCAGCAGCATGTCCCCGATGGGCCAGGGCGGACGCTACGGGTCCCTCCCCGGCGCGGACCGCCTGATCCCGGTGGTCCGCCAGGACCAGCAGCTGCCGGGCGGAGGCACCGCCGACCTCCTCGCGCTCGACGCCGCCAAGGCGGCCGCAGGCGTACCGCTGCGCACGGACCTGCGCGGCGGCCGCTCCGTACGGGAGCTGTTCACTCCGCTCGCCGCCGCCGGGCCGGAGGCCGCCGCCCCCGGCGTCACCCTGCCCGGTTCCCCCCGCCGCATCGACCTCGACGTGACGGTCCGGTCCACCGGTACGAGCTGGGCCGCCGTGAGCCTGCTCCTGCGCGACCGGTACGGGACCGTCCACACGACCCCGCAGGTCCCCCTGCCCGCCGCCGGCGACGGCACCCTCCGCTTCCCGCTGGACGCCCTGACCGACGCCCCGATCGGCTCGGCCGCGACCCCGCTGGCGCTGGCGGGCATCAGCCTCTCCTACGCGGGGGACGGCGGCCCCGCGGGCGACGGCGCCGAACTCGCCCTGCGCCGGATCGCCGTCTGCGACACCCCCGACGGCAGCGCCGTACCGGTCGCCGCACCGGCCGCGGCCGGCCCCGCGGGCACCGGGGGCTGGCAGCTGGCGCCCCCGCAGCCGCCCCGCTCCTCGGGAGTCCCCGCCCTCGCCCCGGTCGCGGCCGGCTCCACCGACGTCCTGCGCCTGCGCTACTGGGGCGGGTTCGGCACCGACCGGGGCGTCCACGCCCTGATGTTCCCCGCCCCCGCCGCCCCGCCCGCCGCCGCGCTCCCGGCGGTCGCCACCACCGGATACCTCCGCGCCCTCGGCGCCTCCACCGGGGACACGGTCCACCTGACCGTCGACGGTGTGACGGTCCCGCTGAAGATCACCGCCGCCGTGGAGGCGCTCCCCGTGGCCGGACGCAAGGCGCTCGCCGTCGACCTGCGCACGCTCGGCCGGTTCCTGCTGGAAACCGCCGGGCAGCAGGCGTCCCCGCCCACCGAGTGGTGGCTGCCGGCCGCCTCGGCCGCCGACCCGGCTCCGGCCCGCGCGGCGGACCTGCTCCGCGAAGGGGTCAGGACCGAACGCGTCCAGTTGAGCGGGGAGATCGCCGACAGCCTGCTCGACGACCCCCTGAGCGCCGGCCCGCAGAGCGCGCTGGCCGCCCTGGCCGCCGCCTGCGCGGTCCTCGCCGCCATCGGCTTCGCCACCGCCACCGCCGCCGAACGGCGCGTGCGCGGACGGGAGTTCTCGGTGCTGCTCGCACTCGGCGCCCCGCGCCGCTCGCTGGCCCTCGCCGCCGCCGCCGAGGGCGGGGCGCTGATCGTCCTCGGGACCGCGGTCGGCACCGCGCTGGGCGCCGTCCTCGTCCACCTGATGGCACCCCTGGTCGTGCTGACACCGGCCGCGCGGCGGCCGTACCCGCCCGTCCGGGTGGACATGCCGCTCTGGCAGACCCTGCTGACGGTCGCCGCCATCGCGGCCGTCCCCCTGCTGTCGGCCGCCTTCAGCGGTCCCCGGGGCCGCGACATCGCCGCCCGGCTGCGCCCCGTGGAGGAGATGTGACCACCCTGCCGCCGCCGGTGACCCCGGAGCCCTCCGCCCCCGCGCGGCCCTCCGCCGCCGTCCCGCGTCCCGCGCCCTGGGTCGGGACCCGGCTGCGGGCCGCCAAGGCCGGCAGCGTGCTCGCCGCCGTGCTGGCGTTCGTCGCCGTCCTGCTGGCCGCCGCGCTGCCACGGGCCCAGGACCGCGGAGCCGACCAGGCGCTGCGGTCCTTCCTCCAGCGCGGCGGGCCCGGCTACACCAGCCTCCTGGCGACCGCGCCGCCGGAGCGGGGACAGGGCACGGAACGCCTCGACGCGACGAAGTCGACCCTGCTCGCGCACACCGGAGGCAGCTTCCACGTCGACCCGGACTCCGTCGTGTACGGCAACTGGACCGTCAAGGGCCGCGGCCTGCTGAACCCGGGGCTCGCCGCCCCGTCGGGCCTGCCGCCCGTGATGCGCCTGCTGTACGTGCGCAACGCCAGGGAGCACGTCCGGCTGGTGGAGGGCCGGTGGCCGGCCGACGCCCCCGCCGGGGGCACCCCGCCCGCCGCCGCGGGCAGCGCCGCCGAGGACGGGCCCCCGCTGCGGATCGCGCTCTCCCAGCGCGCCGCCCGGACCATCGGGGCCGGCCTCGGAACGGTCCTGACGACCTCACCCGTGCCCGGCGCCGGACCCCGCGCGGAGGTCGTCGGCCTCTACACGGTCCCGGACGAGACCGAGGACTTCTGGGTGGACCTGGGATGTCTCGCCCTCGCCTGCGAGTACCACCAGGGGGACAACGCCTACTGGGCCGCCGACGCCCTCGTCGAAGCCCCCGACCTGCCCCGGCTGGACGGCTGGAGCTCCACGGCCGAGGACTTCTGGCGGCTCCCCGTCGACACCGGCCGGCTGCGCGCGGACCGGCTCGCCACCACCGAGCAGGACATCGCCTCGTACCTCACCGGGCCCGTCGCCGCCGGTCTCGTCACACAGACCGGGCGCGACATGCTCCGCACCAACTCGCGGCTGCCCGAGCTGTTCGCCCAGGCCCGGGCCCGCAGCCAGGCCGCGGCACCGCTCGCCGCGATCGGGCCCGCCGGGGTCGCCGGGGTCGCCCTCGTCGTCCTGTGCCTGGCCGGCGCGCTCGCCGCGGACCGCCGGGAGGCCGAGCTGCGGCTCCTGCGGGCGCGCGGCGGCTCGCGCGCCGGCATCGTCGGCCGGCTCCTCGGCGAGGGCGCCGTCACCGTGCTCCCGGCGGCCGCCGCGGCCACCGCGCTCGCCGTCCTGCTGCTGCCCACGCCCCGGCTCGCGGCCTCGCTGCTCTCCGCCGCGGCCGTCACCCTGCTCGCCCTGCTGGCCTTCCCGGTCCGTGCCGCCGTGCTGCTGTCCCCGCCGCGCCCGGCCTCGCGGTGGCGCAGGCCCGTGGCCGAACTGCTGGTCCTCGCCGCCACCGCCGCCGCGGTGTCGGAGGTGCGCCGGCGCGGGGTCGCGCCCGCGGGCAGCGGTACGGACCCGCTGCTGATCGCCGCTCCGCTGCTGCTCGCGCTGTGCGGCGGCCTGCTGCTGGCCCGGCTCCTGCCCCTGCTGACGGGGTGGCTCGCCCGGGCGGCCGCCCGCGGCCGCGGGCTGGTCGGCTTCCTCGGGCTGGTACGGGCCGCGAGCGGCCCGCGCCGCCGCGGCACCGCCGCCCCGGGGCGCGGCCGGACCGGCCCCTCCGCCCTGCCCCTCGTCGCCCTGCTCCTGGCCGTCACCACCGGCGGGTTCGGGTCCGCCGTCCTGGAGTCCGTGGACGCGGCCCGCCTCCAGGGGGCGCGCCGGACGATCGGCGGCGACGCGGGGATCTCCGCGGTCGGGGCCGGGACGCTCCCGGACGCGCTGGTGAAGGCCGCGGGCGAACTGCCGGGCGTACGGACCTCCGCCGCCCTGTGGACGGACGACGACTCCTTCCTGCTCGGCACCGCCGAGGGCCGCACCCGGGTCACCCTGGTCGTCGCGGAACCCGCCGCGTACGCCGCGCTCTCCCGCGGCCTGGGCTGCGGCGCCTTCGACCCCGCCCTGCTGGGCGGCGGGGCAACGGGCTCCGCGGACGCCCCGGTGCCCGCGCTGTTCAGCGCCGGCCTGGCCGGGAAGGCTGGCCCGGGCACGTACGCACTGCGCCCGGGACCGGGCGGGGAGCTGCGGGTACGGGCCGCCGGGGTCGTCGGCTGCACCCCCGTCCCGTCGGGCCCGGGCGGGGAGACCGTCGTCCTGCCGGCGGGCCCCGCGACGGCTCGGGTCCGCGGCGCCGACCACGCCAACCGGTGGCTCGCCCTCGGCCCCGTCGACGCCGGGCGGCTGCGCGCCCTGACCCGGGACGCCCGCCCGGCACCGCCCGCGACGCCCCCGGCGGCCCCGACGCCGCAGCGGACGGCGCAGCCTGCCCCGGCCCGGGACGCGGGCGCCGGGGCGCGGCGGGCCGACGAGCGGTACCTGGTGCGCACCAGCGCCGAATACGTCGCCGAACTGGGCGCGGATCCGCTCCAGGGTTCTGCCGAGCGCCTGTTCTGGTCCTGCGTGGCCGCGGCCGCCGGCTTCGCACTGCTGGCCGTGCTGCTCACGCTGCTGCGCAACGTCCCCGAACGCGCCGCGCTGCTGGCCCGGCTGCGCACCATGGGGCTGCGCCGCCGCCAGGGCGTGGCGCTGATCCTCGCCGAGGCGCTGCCGCAGACCCTGGCCGCCGCGCTGGGCGGGGCCCTGACGGCGGCCGCGGCGGTGGCGCTGCTGGGCCCGGCGATGGACCTGTCCACGCTGGTCGGCGCGAGCGTGCCGACCGGCGTACGGCTCACCGCGGGGGCCGTGCTGACACCGGCCCTGGGCCTGGCCGCCCTGGTCGCCGCGGCCGTCCTCGCCGAGGCGGCGACGTCCGGGCGACGGCAGATCACCACCGAGTTGAGAGCGGGAGACCAGCGTTGAACACCGACCAGCCGACCTACGAGGAACTGCGCCGCAGGGCGGCGGCCGCCACCGAGTCCCGCACCCCCGCCGCGGACGCCGCCATCGCCTGCGACCGCCTGGTGCGGATCTTCAGCACCGACGGCGTCGAGGTACAGGCCCTCCAGGGGCTGGAGCTGACCGTGGCCCAGGGCGACCTGGTGGCCCTCGTCGGCGCCTCGGGCAGCGGCAAGTCCACCCTCCTCAACATCCTGGCGGGTCTGGACGTCCCCACGGCGGGCAGCGCCGCGGTCGCCGGCTACGACCTCCTGGAGCTGTCGGCGCGGGACCGGCTGCGCTACCGCCGCGAAGCGGTCGGCTTCGTCTTCCAGCAGACGGCCCGCAACCTGCTGCCGTTCCTGACGGCCGCCCAGAACGTGGCCCTGCCGATGCAGCTGCGGGGCGGGGGATCCCGCCGCGGCGCCCGCGCCCGCCAGACCGCCCGGGTCGCGGAGGTGCTGGACGCCCTCGGGATCGGCGACCTGGCGCACCGGCACCCGGCGCAGCTGTCGGGCGGGCAGCAGCAGCGCGTCGCGATCGCCGTGGCGATGGCGAACGACCCCGCGGTGCTGCTGGCCGACGAGCCCACGGGCGAACTGGACTCCGAGACCGCCGCGACCGTCTTCGAGGCCCTCCGCACCGTGAACAGGGAACTCGGCGTGACGGTGGTCGTCGTGACCCACGACCCCATGGTGGCGGGGGAGGTCCGCCGCACCGTGGCGATCCGCGACGGCCGCACCAGCAGCGAGGTCCTGCGCAGCCTGGTCACCGACGAGCACGGCGAGGAGTCGGTCAGCGAACGCGAGTACGTGGTCCTCGACCGGTCCGGGCGGGTCCAGCTCCCGCCGAAGTTCCTGGCGGCCCTGGGCATGGAACACCGCGTGGCGGTCGACCTGGCCCCGGACCGCATCGAACTGCGGCCGGACCGGGCCGAGTGACCCCGCACCCGCCGGACCGCACACCGGCCCGGACGCCCGGGCACGCGAACGGAGCGCACGGCGCGGTGCGGCCCGGCGCGCAGGTGCGGCGCGGACCGGCCGTCGGGCCCGGAGGCCGCCGTACGCGCCCCCGCGCGCCGGGACTCAGACCGCCGAGATGATCGGCGGGGGAGCGAAGCGCACCGCGCCGCCCGCGCGGACGGCCTCCACCGCGCTCTGGTGCACCAGGCGGCTCGACTGCGGATCGGGGCAGGCCACCGGGCTGCCGGCCAGGGCGTACCACTCCCCGCCGTCCCCGTACCCGACCGCGACGTGTGCGCGGCCCTCCTGCCACTCGGTGTGCACGGTCAGTTCGCCCGACAGCGCCCCGGCCTGCTCCGTGAGCACCCCGTCGTGCCCTGCGAACACACCCGGGGTGGTCCATGAAGTGGGTTCCATCTCAGCTCACCTCGCCGACGGCTTCGTCTTCCAGTCCGGTGCCGTTCATAGTGCCGACCCCCGGCCCGCCCGGTCCAGGGCCGGGTGGCCCCCCGCGCGGGACCACCCGGTCCGGCCGCACCGGGCCCCCGCCCCGACGGGTCACTCCCGGACACCCCCCTCGGCCCGGGGCACGACCGCGACGGGACAGTGCGCGTGGTGCAGCAGGGTGTGGGCGACGCGCCCCAGTTGCAGGCCGGAGCGGTGCTCCCGGCGGTGCGCGCCGACCACCACGAGGCCGGCCCCGGCCGTGCGCTCCAGGAGCACCTTGTGCGCGGGACCCTCGACGGGTGTCCGGTGCGGGACGACCCCCGGGTGCTCGCGCAGCGGCCCGGCGAGGGCCTCGTCCAGCAGGGTGTCCGCGCGTGCCTGGTGGTAGAGGCAGACCCCGTCGGCGAGGGCGGGGTGGGGGGTCGTCTCGTGCGCGGGGCAGTGCCAGGCGCGCACCGCCTCCAGCCCGCAGCCGCGGACGGAGGCCTCGCGCAGCGCGAACCGCACGGCCTCCGCGCCCCCGGGGGCGTCCGACACCCCGAGCAGGATCCGGTGGGCCCCCTCGTCGGGCCCGTCGCCGCGGACGACCACGACCGGGCACAGCGCGCGGGAGGCGACGGCCAGGCCGACCGAGCCCAGCAGGAGCTCCGTGAAGCCGCCGCGGCCCCGCGAGCCGGTGACCACCGCCCACGCGGTGCGGCTCTCCCGTACCAGCGCCCGGGCGGGGTCGTCGGCGACCACCGCGGTGTCCAGCCGGACCTCCGGGGCGCGCTGCCGGGCCCGCCGGACGGCCGTCCGCAGGGCCTCGGGGCCGGTCTGCTCCTGCGCCCGCTGTCCCACGGGGCCCGGGGAGAGCTCGCACCATTCCCAGCGGGAGGCGTACACCACGCGCAGCGGGAGCCCGTGCAGGGCGGCCTCGTCCGCGGCCCAGTCGAGGGCCCGGAGCGCGGGCTCGGAGCCGTCGACGCCGACCGTGAGGGGCAGCTCCATCGCGGCAACCTCCTGCGCCGGGCGCTCCGCCGGTGTGGTTCCGGGCCGGCGATGACCCCTCCATGCTGCTCGTACCCCCATCGGCGCGCGAATCGGCGGAGAGGGCGGCGGCGCCGCTACGGGCCGTCGCCCGGGGCGTCCGCGGCCCGCAGCCGGCAGCGCACGTCCACGACGCCCTCGACGGACCGGGCGAGGTGCTCCGCCAGCGGCACCAGGCCCGGGTCCCGGACCCGGCCGGTCAGGGTGGCGACCCCGTGGTCGACGGTGACCGCGACGGCCTCGTGGGAGAGCGGGAACAGGCGTGCGACGACGCTCTCGCGGATCTCCTCGGCCAGGTCCTCGTCGGCGCGCAGGAAGACCTTGAGGAGGTCGGCGCGGCTGACGATGCCCCGGAGCGTGCCGTCGGCGTCGACGACGGGAAGGCGCTTGAGGTGCCGGCCGGCCATCAGGCGGGCGGCCTGGGGGAGGGTCGCGTCGGGGCGGATCGTGACCGCGGGGGTGGTCATGAGGTTCTCGGCGCGGGTGGAACCGGCCTTGGCGGTGTCGCCGAGGCGGCGCATCTGCTCGATCAGGCCGGGGGCGTGCTCGTGGAACTCCTCCTTGGGCAGCAGGTCGGCCTCGGAGACCACGCCGACGACGCGGCCCTCCCCTTCCAGGACGGGCAGGGCGGTCACCTTCCAGCGCCCCATGGCGGCGGCGATGTCCTTGAAGCCGGTCTCGGGGGTGACGGCCACGACCTCGGTGGTCATCACGTCGGCGACGGTGTACGGGGCGGGGGCGGCGGGAGCGGTCATGGCGGGGTCCCTCGGTGTGCGGAGGCGGGCGCCGGCGCGGAGCACGGTCCCGGGCGGCCGGCCCGCCCCGGTTGCGGCGCCGCAGGTCCGCGACACCCTGGAAGAGGCCGCGGTCGACGAGGACCGGGGCGCGGTCGCTCTCGGCCGGCCGGATTCCACCGTGGCATCCGCCGCGGCGCGGCGGCCAGACCCGACCGGTCCCCGGGGAGGGGCCGACCGGCCCAAGCGGGTCGCGGCCGGGCAGGAGCAGCCTGGCGGTGACCCCCCTCCTTCCTCCTTCACCCAGCACGGAGACCGGCACGGAGAGGCCGCAGTCATGGGAGAAGCCCCCGAGGCCGTGTCCGGCGGACCGCGGCGCGACACGGCCGCCCTACCGCTCCAGGAGCAGTGAGTGCCATGCAGAGGACGCCGAGCATCCATCCGCACCCGTCCGGCGGGACGGCCGGACGCACCGACCTCGGCCGCCGCCTGGCGGCCGGCCGTGAAGCCCTCGGCCTGACCCGCGAGGAACTGGGCCGCAGATGCGGAGTGGACGGCAACTACATCGCGTACCTGGAGGAACACGCCGCCTCGCCGTCCATCGGCACCCTCGTCCGGGTCGCCGACGTGCTCGGCGTGACCGTCGACGACCTGACCGGCGCCAACGCCGGCCGGACGGCCGGCCGGTCCACGGCCCGGCGCGACACGGCCCTGGTTCCGCTGGACGAGGAGGAGTGCCGGTCCCTGCTGGGCACGCACGGCGTGGGGCGCATCGCCGTCTTCACCCCCGAGGGCCCGGCCGTCCTCCCGGTCAACTACCTGGTCGCGGGGGCCGACATCGCGTTCCGCACCGCCGCGGAGACCGTCGCCGCCCGGGCGGCGGGGACGGAGGCCGCCTTCGAGATCGACAACATCGACGACGTCACGGCCGGCGGCTGGAGCGTCCTTGCCGTCGGCGAGCTGAGGGCCGTCACGGCCTCCGAGGAGATCCGCCACCTGGCGGCCACGGCCCGCTCCCAGCCCTGGGCCGGCGGCCCGCGCAGCCACTGGATGAAGATCACCCCCGCCCGGCTCACCGGCCGCCGCGTCACGCACGGCTCATGAGCGGCGTGGGGGCGGTCGTCTTCGACACCGACGGCGTGCTCCTCGCCACGGCGGCCCGCCACGCGGCCGCCTGGAAGGAGGCCTTCGACGGCTGCCTCGCCGCGTGGCGGCCGGCCGCCGGGGGACCGTCCCGGCCGTTCGACGCCGTCCGCGACTACCGGGACCTGGTGGACGGCAGGTCCCGCCTCGACGGGGTGCGCGCGTTCCTCGCCTCCCGCCGGATCGACCTGCCCCCGGGGACCCCCCAGGACGCACCGGGGTGCGCGACCGTCCACGCGGTCGCGGCCCGCAAGGAGCGGATCTTCTCCGAGGCGGTCCGGACCCACGGCGTCGAGGCCTACGACGACGTCCGGCCCGTGCTCCTGCGGCTGCGGGCGGCCACCGTGCGGTGCGCGGCCGTCTCGGCCTCGCGGCACGCGCGCCCCCTCCTGGAGGCCACCGGCCTCCTCGGCCTCTTCGACGCCGTGGTGGACGGCCGGGACGGCGCGCTGCTGGGCCTGCCGGGGAAACCCGACCCCGCCCTCTTCCTGGAGGCCGCCGACCGCCTCGGCACGGTCCCGGAGCGGACCGCCGTGGTGGAGGACGCCCTCGCCGGCGTGGAAGCGGGACGCGGGGGAGGGTTCCGCCTGGTCGTGGGAGTCGACCGGGGCGACGACCCGGGCAGGGGCGCGGCCCTCCTCGCGCACGGCGCCCACCTCGTCCTCACCGGCCTCGCGCCGCTGACCGCCGCCCTCGAGGACGGCCGCCCGTGAACGCCACCTGGCGGTGGGAGTACCCCCGCTACGACCCCGCCGCCGAGCGGCTGGTCGAGGCCCTGTGCACCCTCGGCAACGGCCGCTTCGCCACCCGGGGTTCGGCCCCCGAGTGCGTCACGGACGACATCCACTACCCGGGCACGTACCTCGCCGGCTGCTACGACCGGCTCACCTCCACCGTCGCCGGGCGGGAGGTCTCCAACGAGGACATGGTCCGGCTGCCGGACTGGACCGCCCTGCGCTACCGCTGCCTGCCCGACGGCGCGGCGCCCGGCGACTGGCTCACCCCCGACCACCCCGCCCTGCGCCACTGCAGCGTCTCGCTGGACCTGCGCTCGGGCACCCTCACCCGCCGCATGCTCTTCCACGACGCCGAAGGCCGCCGCCTCGGCGTCACCCACACCCGCCTCGTCCACATGGGCGACCCGCACCTCGCCGCTCAGCGCACCGTCCTGCGCGCGTACGGCTGGCAGGGCGGGATCGAGGTCGAGTCCGTCCTCGACGGGGACGTCGCCAACGAGGGCGTCGACCGCTACCGGGCCCTGGCCGGACGGCACCTCGTCGGCCACCGGGCCGGAGTCGAGGCGCAGGGCACGGCCTGGCTGTCCTGTGCCACCGCCGGCTCGCACCTGCGGATCGGGCTCGCCGTGCGCACCTCGGCGCACCCCCTGGCCGCCATCGGCGCGGCCTGCACGGACACCGCCGCGCGGCAGACCCTCGTCCTGCCCGTCCGGCGCGCGCGACCGGTCGTGATCGTCAAGACCGCGGCCCTGTTCACCTCGCTCGACCGGCCCTGGGGCGATCCCGCGGCGCGCAGCGTCGAACACGCCGGATCGGCGCCGGACTTCCCCACCCTGACGGCCTCCCACCGGGCGGCGTGGCAACGGCTGTGGAACGAGGGGGAGGTGAGGGCGCCGGGCGGGAGCGGGCGGGCCCTGCGCCTCCACGTCTTCCACGTCCTGCAGACGCTCTCCCCGCACACGGCGGAACTCGACGCCGGCGTCCCGGCCCGCGGCCTGCACGGCGAGGCCTACCGGGGCCACGTCTTCTGGGACGAACTGTTCGTCCTGCCCTACCTCGCCCTGCACTTCCCCGAGACCGCCCGCGCCCTGCTGATGTACCGCCACCGACGGCTCCCCGCCGCCCGCGAGGCCGCCCGCCGCGCCGGGGCCGGGGGAGCCGCCTTCCCCTGGCAGGGCGGCAGTTCCGGATCCGAGGAGACGCAGCGGCTGCACCTCAACCCGCGCTCCGGCCGCTGGCTGCCCGACCACTCGCGCCTCCAGCACCACGTCGGGTCCGCCGTCGCCTGGAACGTCTGGCAGTACGGCCGGGCCACCGGCGACACGGGGTTCATGCACGGTCCCGGCGCCGAACTCCTGCTGCACGTCGCCCGGTTCTGGGCCGACACGGCGACCTGGGACCCCGGGACGGGGCGCTACCGGATCCGCGGCGTCGTCGGCCCCGACGAGTACCACGACGCCTACCCGGACACCGGCGCCCCCGGCATCGACGACAACGCCTACACCAACGTCACCGCCGCCTGGGTGCTCGCCCGCGCCCTCGACCTGTACGGCGTACTCCCGGCGGCCCGGCGCGCCGAGCTCCTCGCGCAACTCGGCACGGACCACGACGGCCTGCGCGCCTGGGAGGACGTCTCGCGGCGCCTGTACGTGCCGTTCCACCGCGATGTCATCAGCCAGTTCCACGGCTACGGCGACCTCGCCGAGCTGGACTGGGACGCGTACCGGGCCCGCTACCACGACATCCGCCGCTTGGACCGCATCCTGGAGGCCGAGGGCGACACCCCCAACCGCTACCAGGCCTCCAAACAGGCCGACACCCTCATGCTGGGCTACCTCTTCCGCCCCGACGAGCTCGGCCGGCTGTTCGCCCGGCTCGGCTACCCGATGGACGAGGAGCTGTGGCGCCGGACGGTCGCCTACTACCTGCGGCGGACCTGCCACGGCTCGACGCTCAGCAGCCTCGTCCACGGCTGGGTCCTCGCCCGGCAGCACGGCGCCGACGCCTGGCGCTACTGCCGGGAGGCCCTCCTCGGCGACATCACCGACATCCAGGGCGGCACCACCGGCGAGGGCGTCCACCTCGGCGCCATGGGCGGCACCCTCGACCTCGTCGAGCGCGGCATCGTGGGCCTCGCCCCCGACACCCACGGCCTGCGCATCGATCCGGCTCCCCTCGCCGAGGTGCCGGCCTCCTCGTTCTCCGTCTGCTTCCTCGGGCACCGGGACGTCCGCGTCACCTTCCGCACGGCCCGCATCGGCATCAGGGTCCCGCCCTCCTCCCGGGGCCCGCTGCCCCTCGTCCTGCCCGGAGACCGGCGCGAGAGCGTCGCCGCGGGCCAGGAGAGGTGGTTCTCCCTGCGCAGGCGCTGAACGGCGGGGCACCGCGTACGGGGCCGTCCCGTGTGGCGGTGTCCGAACGCCTCGGACACTGTGGAGGTACAGGCACGGGAAGGTGAGGCGGAATGGACACGCAACCAGAGGAGACGCGGGTCGTGGTGGGCCTCGACGGATCGCCTTCGTCCCAGGCCGCGCTGCGCTGGGCGGTCCGGTACGCCGACCTGGTGAACGGCAGGGTGGAGGCGGTCGGCGCGTGGGACGTGCCCGGGGCCGCCTCCTGGTCGGCACCGGCGGTGGACGTCGGATTCGACCGGGAGGAGGCCGAGCGGAGCCTGGTCGAGGAGGTCCGCACGGTCCTCGGCGCGGACGGCGCCTCCCGGGTGCACCAGCGCCTGGTGCGGGGCAATCCCGCCCACGTCCTGGTGGACGCGGCCGAGGGCGCCGACCTGCTGGTGGTGGGCAGCCGGGGCCGGGGCGGCTTCCGCCGGGCCCTGCTCGGCTCGGTCAGCCAGCAGGTCGCCCTCCACGCCCCCTGCCCGGTCACCATCATCCGGCCGGACTCCGCCGCCGGATAGCCCCGGAGGGACGGGACCGGGGAGGACCGGATGGTCCCCTCCGGGAGCCGTCCGGCCCATGCGGCGGCGCCGCCGGCCGCGTGAGAGTGGGTGCGGACCCCGTCACGCGTCCCAGGAGGATCCGTCATGAGCACCAAGCGCGTTCTGGTCGCCTACGGCACCGAGTACGGCGGCACCGCCGGCATCGCGGAGCAGATCGGCGAGACCCTCCGCGAGGACGGCCTCGACGCCGTCGTGCTGCCCGCCGCCGACGTCCACGACGTCCGCGGCTACGACGCCGTCGTCCTCGGCGGATCCCTCCGCGGCGGCCGCTGGAGCAGCAAGGCCGCCCACTGCGCCGAGCGCAACGCGGACTCCCTCAGGCACCGGCCGGTGTGGCTGTTCAGCAGCGGCCCCCTCGACCGCTCCGCCGAGGAGCACGACATACCCCCCGTCGCCGCCGTCGCCCGGCAGATGCAGCTCATCGGAGCGCGCGAGCACATGACCTTCGGCGGCACCATCACGGCCCGGACCCCCGGGCTCCTCGCCAGGGCACTCATCCGGCAGGGCAAGGGCGGAGACTTCCGCAACCCCGAGCGGATCCGGACCTGGGCCCACCACATCGGCTCCGAGCTGGCCGCCTGAGCGGGCGGCCGACAGCGGACGCAGCACGGAGGCGCGTCATGGACCACCGCAGGCCGGGGGACCCGACCAACCCGCTCCGCCGCGACGCCGACCGCGCCCGCACCCGTCTGCGCGCCACCTTCGTACTGGCCTGCCTGCTGGCCGCGGTCTGCGGCGCCGCGGTCGGACGGGCCGCCTGGGCGGCCGCCGAGCGCGCCGCCGAGGAGACCGCCCGCCACCGGCACTCCGTCACGGCCGTCACCGTCGGCGAGGCCACCTACCGGGACGGGCCGGGGGAGAACACCCGCTCCCTGCCCGTGGCCCCCGCGACCTGGAACTACCCGGCCCACCGCGCCCACACGCAGACCGTCCCCGTCCCCGGATCGACCCGCAACGGGGACACCGTTCGGCTCTGGGTCGACGACCACGGCCGCCCGGCCGCCGAACCCCCCGGCACGGCCGACATCGCCCTCAACGCCGTCGGCCTGGGCACCGGCGCCTGGGCCGTGCTCGTCCTCGCCGCCGGAGTCGCCGTCTACGCACGGCTGTGGAGCGTCGACCGGCACAGTGCGCAAGAGTGGGAGCGGGAGTGGGAACAGGTCGAGCCGCACTGGTCCGGACGGCTGCGCCCCGGCCAGGGCAGCAGCGACGACTGAGGCCGCCGATGGGGCCCTTCGGCCCCGGCCGCGGTCCCGGGCGGCCCTCCCGCGCCGGCGCCGGCGGTGCCAGCGTGAAGGGTGTCCCTCATCGTGTTCTCGGTTGGGAGGAACCGTGGAAAGCACATCCCGCACTCCGGACACCGGCCCGGTGGTCGTCGGCGTGGACGGTTCGGACGCGGCCCGCACGGCCGCCCAGTGGGCGGCCGCCGAGGCGGTGCGCCGCGACCGCCCCCTGCACGTCGTCCACGGGGCCGACACCGAAGGCACGGCCCTCCACCTGTCCGCGCAGGCCCTCGAACGGGTCCGCGCCGACGCACGGAACGCCGGCGGGGAACTCCTGGACGCGACGGCGCGGGCCCTGCGCACCGAGCACCCCGGCCTCGACGTGACCACCGGGTTCAGCACCGCGGACGCCGTCGACAGCCTGCGGCGGGCCGCGGGCCCGCACGGCACGATCGTCGTGGGCCACCGGGGCCAGGACGGATTCGACTCCCTGATGCTCGGCTCCGTCGCCCTGGACGTCGCGGCCGCCGCCACGACCCCCGTCGTCGTGGTCCGCGGCACCGTCCGGGACGAGGAGACCGGCACCGTGCTCGTCGCCGTCCGCGACGTCCGCGACCTCCCGCACGCCCGCTACGCCGCCCGCGAGGCCGAACTGCGCAAGGCGTCCCTGCGCCTCCTGCACGTCTGGAACGTCCTCCACTCCGTCGGCGAGGTCGTCAGCATGCTCGACGGCGTCGACGAGATCGCGGGGGCGCACGCGGCCGCCCTCAAGGCCGTCGGGGACGCCGTCGGCGACGGGTTCCCCGAGCTGGAGGTGAGCGCCGACGCCGAGAAGGGCGTCTCCGTGGCGGGTGCCCTGGTCGAGGCCTCCCGTGACGCCGACCTGCTCGTCATGGGCGGCCGCCGCGACCCGAGGAGCCACCGGATCGCCCGCGGCCTGGGCCGCGTCACCCACCGCGTCCTGCACCACGCGCACTGCCCCGTCCTCCTGCTCCCCAGGCCGGACGGCGACCCCGGGAGCGGGTCGTGACCGGCCGCGGCGGGCACGACGTCGTCGTCGGCATCGACCCGGCCGGGAACTGGCACCTCCCGCTGGCCTGGGCCGTCGACGAGGCACAGCGCCGCCGCCTGCCCCTGCGCCTGGTGCTCGCCGTGCCGCCGTGGCACGGCACCCGGCACGCGGACGGGGCGCCCGGCCCGACGGCCCCCGCCCAGGAGGCGTCCGACACGCTCGACGAGGCCTGCGGCTGGGCGCGCGACCGGCAGCCCGAGGTGGCCGTCTCCGGGGAGCTGCCGGCCGGGTTCCCCACCGCTGCCCTGGGCCGCGCGGCCCGGGAGGCCCGCATGGTCGTGCTCGGCTCCCGCCACCTCAGCCGGACGGCCGAGTTCCTCAGTGCCGGATCCACCGTGGTCCCCGTCAGCGCCCAGGCCGACTGCCCGGTCGTCGTGGTGGGCGACGCCGAGCACATCAGCCAGCAGCCGCCCTACCTCGTCGTCGGCGTCGACGGCAGCCCGTCCGCCGGGGCGGCCCTGGCCTTCGCCTTCGACGAAGCCGACCTGCGCGCCGCCGCCCTCCGGGCCGTCTGCGTGTGGCAGCCGCCCGCCTTCTCCCCGCACGACGGGGAGGCGGCCCTGCGGGCCCAGCGCGCCATGCTCTCCGAGGCCACCGCCGGCCTGTCGGACAAGTACCCCGACGTGCGCGTCACGCACGAGGTCCTCACCGGCCACCCGGTCGAGGAACTCGGACGGGCCGCCGAGCACGCCCTCGCCGTCGTCGTGGGCCGCCGCGGACGCGGCGGATACACCGGCATGCGGCTCGGGTCCGTCGTCCACGGCCTCCTGCACCGCGCGCACTGCCCGGTGATTACCGTACCGGGGCGGTGAGGGGCGGTACGGCCGTGTGTCAGAGGGGGAAAACCGGGGTCGGCGGGACTACCGTGGAGGAGGTGGTTCTCCGTGGTGCCGTCGGCCGGAGGTGGACATGAGCGGAGACGGCCAGTCCGCCCGGGCCGGAGTGCCAAGGCTGCGGCTGGACGAACTGCTCGACGAGCTGCAGGTGCGCATCGACGAGGTCAGGGGGACCCGGGACCGGCTGAACGGCCTGCTCGAGGCCGTCATGTCGGTGGGCCGCGAACTGGACCTGCCCCAGGTGCTGCGCGGCATCGTCGAAGCCGCCGTCGTCCTCGTGGACGCCGAGTACGGGGCCCTCGGCGTCATCGGCGACGACCGGAAGCTGGCCGAGTTCCTGCCCGTCGGCATCACCGACGAGCTCCGCGCCCGCATCGGCGACCTGCCCTCGGGCCACGGGATCCTCGGCGAACTCATCCGCCGCCCGGAACCCCTGCGGCTGTCCGAGCTGTCCGAGCACCCCGCCTCCTACGGCTTCCCCGCCCACCACCCGCCGATGCACTCCTTCCTCGGCGTCCCCGTCCGCGTCCGCGAGGAGGTCTTCGGCAACCTCTACCTGACCGAGAAACGGGGCGGGATCGCCTTCGACGAGGAGGACGAGGCCGTCCTGTCCACGCTCGCGGTCGCGGCCGGCATCGCCATCGAGAACGCCCGCCTCTTCGAGGAGGTCCGCCTGCGCGAGCGCTGGCTGGCCGCCAGCTCGGACATCACCAGCGCCCTCCTCTCCGGCACGCGCCAGGACGAGGTCCTCGAAGGGATGCTGGAGCGGGCCAAGGACATCACCCGCGCCGACATGGGCGTCTTCTACCTCCTCGGCGCCTCCGGGGAGCTGCGCGGCTCCCTGGCCCTGGGGGACGGAGCCGCGGCACACCGCGGCATCGTCCTGCCGAGCACCGCCGGGACCCTGGCCGAGGCCGCCCTGGCGGGGGACGGGCTGGTCACGGTCGCGGACGTGGCGGACGACCCGCGCGTCACCGTCCAGCCGGAGCGGTGGGCCGGCTTCGGCCCGGCCGTCGCCGTCACCGTCGGTACCAAGGAGAAGCTCAGCGGGGTCCTGATCCTCGCCCGCGGGCACGGCAGCGCGGCGTTCGCCACCGCCGAGGTCGCCGCCCTGCCCGGGTTCGCCGGCCAGGCCGCCCTCGCCCTCGAACTGGCCGAGCGGCGCCGCGACGCCGAGCAGATGAGCATGCTGGAGGACCACGACCGCATCGCCCGCGACCTCCACGACCTCGCCATCCAGCGCCTCTTCGCCACCGGGATGACCCTCCAGAGCGCCCAGCGCTTCGTCGACCACCCCGAGGCGTCCGAACGCCTCGCGCGCGCCGTGGACGACCTCGACGCCACCATCAAGATCATCCGGTCCACCATCTTCGGGCTCCGCGACCACCAGGCCTCCGGTGCCCCGCCCAAGCTGCGCTCCCGCACCGTCCGGGTCGTCGACGAAGCCGCCGCGGTCCTCGGCTTCGCCCCGGCACTGCGCATGGAGGGCCTGATCGACACCGAGGTCCCGCCCGCGGTCGCCGACGAGGTCCTCGCCGTCCTCGGAGAGGCCCTGACCAACGTCGCGCGCCACGCCCGGGCCACCCGCGCGGAGGCCTCCGTCGCCGTCGCCGGCGGCGTCCTCACCGTCACCGTGTCCGACGACGGCGTCGGCCCGCCCGGGGGCGGCCACCGCAGCGGCCTGCGGAACCTGGAGGAACGCGCCGCGAGGCTCGGCGGCGGACTGGAGATCGGCCCCCGGCCGGAGGGACGGCCGGGCACCCGGCTCATCTGGTGGGTGCCGCTCGCCCCGCCACCGGGATGACGGCCGCCGGACGCGGGAGCCCGCCACCGGGCCGGTTCACGGGCGGCTGCCGACGTCGTCCGTCTCCCACGCCAGGTGCTCCGTGACGCCGACGACCCCGTCGACGGTCCGGCACAGCCGCTCGACGACGGGGACGAGGCTCCTGAAGGGCACCGCGCCGTGCAACGCCACCCGTCCGTCCCGGACGGTGGCGGACACGGCGGCGGGATCCAGGCGCAGGGTCCGGTCGAGGACCTCCGCGGTGATCTCCTGGCGGATGGCGTCGTCGTCGCGCAGGAAGATCCGCAGCAGGTCGCCCCGGGTCACGATGCCCACCAGCACGTCGGCGCCGTCGACCACCAGGAGCCGCTTGACCCGCTGGCTCTCCATGAGCCGGGCGGCCTCGGCGACGGTCCAGTCGGGCCGGGCGCAGACGGCGGGCGCCGACATCAGCTCCTCCGCCCTCGTGCCGGCGGCCTTGTCGCTCTCCCACGGCTCGGGACGCGGCAGCGAGCGGAACCAGTCCCCCTGGTCGGCGGACTTCGGCAGCAGGTCGCCCTCCGAGATCACGCCCAGCGGGTGGCCGGCGGCGTCGGTCACCGCCACCGCGGACACCCGGTGCTCGCCGAGCGTGCGCACGATGTCCTTGAACGCGGCGTGAGCGGGGACCGTGACCACCTCGCGGGTCATCAGCTCGCCCACCTCTCTGTGCCTCACCGTTCTCTCCTTCCGCCGGGGCCGCCGCCCGGCCGCCGGCGTCCGTTCCCTCCCACACTGGCCTCCCCCGCTCCCGGGGAGTAGGGCCGACCGGACCCCGGACGGGGACTGAGCGGCCCGGGTCCCCTCCCGGGCCGCCGCCCGGCCGGAGGCTCCCGGGCGAGCCGCGGGGGCTGCGTGGCAGAGCCCGGCCTCCGGGCGGGCGACGGCGCCCGCCCGGCGGCGCCGGAGCCCTCATCGGGTTCCGGTCGTCCTCAAGGCGGTGGGCGGGGCCGGCGTGCCCGTGGCGGGGGCGGGCCAGTCCACGATCCGTACCGCCGCGCCGGCGGCCTCCTCGCCCCGGCAACGGGCGTGGTGGCGCAGGGCGATGGCGTCCAGGTCGAGGTGGGGGGCGAAGGCGGGGTGCGAGGCCAGACGGCGCGCGTACGACCACAGGTGCGGGTGGTCGGTGAGGCGGTACACCGCGGCCGCGTCCAGGTGCCAGCGGTGCACCGTGTCCAGCTGCACCAGCGTCACCCACACCTGCACGTCGGCGGCGGTGGGTTTCCCGCCCAGCACGTACGCCGAGGAGGCGAGCCGCCGCTCCAGCGCGCCCAGTCCGCGCAGCAGGACGGCCAGCGCGGCGTCGCGGGCCCGGGGGTCGGCGCCGGACCGGCCGGCGCGCTGCGCCGCCGCGTTGACGTCCTGTTCGCAGAGCAGGCGGACGGCTTCGACCGCCGCATCGGCGCCGTCCGGGTACAGGCGCGCGCCGCGGGTGTCGAAGCGCCTGCCCAGGTCCTGGAGGATGTCCGGGGCGTGGGTGCTGACGATCCGTCCGGTCCAGCGGTCGCCGAGGACCGGGGCCGCGGCCGGACCGGGGTACTGGTGGGAGCTGGCCTGGTACAGGGGCCGCAGTGCCAGGTACCCGCCGTCGGGGGCGTCGGGCACGGCGGGCAGCAGGGTCAGCGGGAGGGAGTCCTCCAGGCCGAGCAGGCCGTGCGTGATCGCGATCTGCAGACAGTGCGGAGCGGACGGTGCGAGGTGGAGCCGGTAGCGGTGCGGGACGGCGGGGTAGCCGCTGCGGGCGTCACGGCCGATCCTGCTCCGGAAGGACGGGACGGCTGCCGGGTGGGTCGTGGACATGCGTCTCCCTGGGAATGCTCGGTCACGGGTGTGCGACGGCGGCGGCCGGCGCCGGATTCGGCGCGGCCGGGACCCGGAGGGTGGGGGCGCGGAGGATCAGGGGCGGCCGGGCGCGGGACCGCCGCGGTGCAGGGGATCCGCCGCACTGCACACGCGCAGGAGGTCGATGTGGCGGCGTGAGGTCAGCAGCGGCAGCAGCAGGACGACGGCACGGACGCCGTCGGTGCCGCGGGCCGGTGCTGAGCAACCCATAATTCCCTACCGGTTTACTGGGGATCGCCGTTCTGGAGTGTCGACGCGTGTCCGGGCGCTGTCAAGACCGCCCGGGAGCCGCCCGTCGTGGCGGCACCGGCTCCGCGGGGCGGACGCCCCGGTGGAGCCGGTGCCGTTGTACGGGTGGTGCCCCGGGGTTACTTGGCGGCGAGGCCGGCGTCGGAGACCTCGGGCTTGCCGGCGGCCTTGAGGACCTTGTTGAGGAGGGTGAGGTCGTAGATGCCGGTGAGGTCGGGCTTTTCCAGGAGCTTGGCCTTGACGGCCCACTCGGACTCGGTCTTGAGGGTGGAGGCGAGGGGGTCGTCGGTGACGAGGAGGGACTGCCAGGCCGGGTCGAGGACCTTGGCGTCGAGTTCCTTGCCGCTGTCGGCCTTGAGCTTGGCGTTGGCGGAGGCCTTGGCCTTCTCGGGGTTGGCGTTGATCCACTCGTTGGTCTTGACGGT